>CAYYXJ010000049.1:0-16119 GCA_964475455.1 uncultured Clostridiaceae bacterium
AGTCACACAATTCTACCATTTTATAAGTGTCATCTGGAATAACTACATTAAAGTCATTCAGTATATTTTTGTCCGCATAAGAAAAGGCATGACCTCCGGCAATAATTTTTAAATTTTTCAGGCTGGGGTTGGTCCTAATTAAATTCAATGTATCGATTAGAAATCCGATATTATATGACATTGAAACAGATAATCCCAGAACAAAAGGGCTTTCCTCAACAAGAATCTTTATTAAATCTTCTATAGGAACATTTGACCCAAGATATCTGATATCATAACCATTCATTTCAAGGAAATCGGCAACAATCCTTGCACCTATTTCATGAAATTCATTTACAGATGCAGCAATTATAATTTTATATTTTGTCGGTTTTCTCAAAACATAATCTTCATAGAAGGATGACATTATCCTCATAACCAATGATGTGGCCAAATGCTCATGGGAAACAGTAATCTCATTCTTTTCCCAAAGGTCGCCGACTATATACATTGCAGGTTGAATCAATCCTATATATGTATCCATCAGCGATTCCTTGTCTTTAACAAATGTTTTTATAAATTCTGTTGCTTCTATATGCCGCCCGTTGATTAACATGACAGACAGTCTTTTTGCATCAGAATTGTCAGATAATGATCCTGTTCGCAGAATAATTTCGTCATTTTCAATTGCTTCAAGCATATATTTATATACTTCTAAAATTCCAATGTTAAGATCACTGTCAATGGTATCTGATATAACATCAATCCAGGTTTGCAGGAACTGACCAAAATATGACCTTGAAAAGCCTTTGGAAAGATAAGTATGCAATATCCACGGCAGTGTTTTATCAAGCATTGCATAGTCATTTGTCTGAAAAAGGCTCCCCATGAAGGCGACATGATTCTTATGATTATCCAACATGGTTGATATTGGGTTGCTTCCAATGAGTTTTAGCCGCAGATTCTTCTCTTTCATGATAACATTGACATTATCCAACATACGATCGGATAATGAACGATAAGTTGCTGAACTTTCAGGGCTTACATATAAAACAATGCTCATAATTATTTCCCCCCCGTTCAAGTCTATTATACAATATTCGGATATTTTAGGAAAGCCGTCAGGTTACATGATTTTTCTCAGGAAATCAACAGCTTTTTTTATATCAGCTTCAGGATTCTCACCAACTTCACGCTCTATGGTAAGAAAACCGTTAAAGCCGGATTCTTCCAATTCTTTTAGATAGGCGTCGAAGTTTACATCACCTTCTCCGAGAGGGGTTTCAATGAAAGCCCCGGCCCAGCTGCGGGTATGATTGACATATAAATCCTCCGGATCCACTTTTTCAAGCATTTTGCCATCTTTTGCATGGGTATGAATAATATATTGAGCAAGATTCTTAACTGCATCTTCTGCTTTTTCACCAATGACCATTACAAGGTTGGCGGGATCAAAATTGACCCTTATTCCCTTGCATGGCAGGTCATCTATGAAACTTTTCAGCACATATGAGGGTTCTGGCCCGGTTTCAATGGCAAAGGCAACACCTGATTTATCAGCATAATATCCAAGTTCACTGCAGGCTTCATGTATTATTTTATATCTGTCATGATTCTGGTCTGCGGGGATTGCACCAACATGGGTGGTTACAACCTTGGTATCCAGGTCAACGGCCAGGTCAATGATTTTTTTAGAAAGAATTATACGGTCCCTGTTTTGTTCAGGATGAGAAAAACCTCCTCCCCCGGGATCACCGCAGAGTGCAGAAATAACAAGACCGTTTGACTTGATATATGATAATAATTCCCGACGGCCGCCAGGGGATAGGGCATCAGGAGCCATATCGCCCCTGGTTGCATAAACCTGTATACCATCTGCTCCAAGTTCTGCGGCTTTTCTGATGCCTTCTCTTATGGGAATCCTGAATGAATCTACAATTATACCTATCTTGAATGACATATCCGTACCTCCGACAATATAATAATATATCAAATTTATGGTGATGCCAATGTAAAAATACACAAAAAAAAAACAGGGTCTCAAGACCCTGTTTGAATATTGTATCAGATCAGCAGACTTATAATAATGCCTGCTGCAACGGCAGAACCTATTACCCCGGCTACATTGGGACCCATGGCATGCATAAGAAGATAATTTGAAGGATTTGCTTCCTGTCCGACTTTCTGTGATACTCTTGCGGCCATTGGAACGGCGGAAACACCGGCTGAACCAATAAGGGGATTGACCTTGCCTTTTGTAATCCAGTATAGGAATTTCCCAAAAAGCACACCGAAGATTGTACCAACGGCAAATGCTACCAGACCCAGGGCAATTATTAAAAGCGTTTCAATTGCAAGGAAGTTTTCGGCAGTGGCTGTTGCACCAACTCCAATACCAAGCAGAATTGTAACTATGTTTATAAGTTCATTTTGTATAGTTTTTGAAAGCCGGTCAATTACACCGCTTTCCCTGGCAAGATTTCCAAGCATCAGCATACCAACCAGTGGAGCTGCTGCGGGGATAAGTAGGCAAACAAGAATTGTAACTGCAATCGGAAAAAGAATTTTTTCCTTCTTTGATACAGGTCTTAGTTGCTGCATTACGGTTTCGCGCTCTTTTTTAGTAGTGAGAAGCTTCATGATGGGCGGTTGGATAAATGGTACCAGGGCCATGTATGAATATGCTGCAACAGCGATAGCTCCAAGCAAATGGGGAGCAAGTTTGGTGGCTGTAAAGATTGCGGTAGGACCGTCTGCTCCACCGATTATTCCGATGGCTCCTGCTTCAAGGGCTGAGAAACCGAGAATCTGTGCGCCTATGAATGTGAAGAAAATACCAAACTGAGCGGCAGCGCCCAGCAGGAAAGTCTTGGGATTTGCTATAAGCGGACCGAAATCATTCATTGCACCTACTCCCATGAAAATCAGGGGAGGGAATACACCGGTTTTTATTCCTATATAAAATAAGTCGAGAATTCCGCCTTTTTGCAGAATCAGAAGATAATCAGGCTTGAAGGCCGGATTTTCAGGATCAACCCATAGTTCCGCATGGAACATCTGTGCACCCGGCAGATTGGTAAGCAGCATGCCAAAGGCAATGGGGATGAGAAGAAGTGGTTCATACTTCTTGACAATTCCAAGGTAGAGCAGGAAGCAGGAAATTATTATCATTAAAAGCTGTTGCCAGCTCATGGTCATAAATCCCGATTCATTTAAAAGTTTTCCTATTGCGTTAATGAAATCCATTTACAGTTATCCTCGTCAGTTCAATACTTCTTTTCGACCGGTTGCATTCCAAACCGGTGAATCTGCCTCTATTCTTTTGAAGGACTTTACAACAATTTTACACTCAGGGGTTATTCCTGCTTTTTTCAGGCTGGCTTGAATTGCAGCTGTAATAACCGCTATGAGTTCTGCATCATCTGTGTCAGCAGAGACCTCAATATTCTTGACTTCCTTCAATGCATTATCTGACGTTTTCTTTTTGGCGCTGCCGTTGACCATTACTTTCCCAAAAAGGTAAATGAAAAATGACAGAGCTATCAAAGCCAGAAAAACAACCGATATACCTACTAATGACTGCAACCACATATATAGGCCGCCCCCTTTTAAAGTTTCATTTGATAATCTACCATACAAGGCAATTTCAGTCAATGCAGATGGAGGGTTAAAAACAATGGTTATGACAATTTGTTTCGTTAAGCGGTCAGTAAAGTTCAATTGCAAACGAAATGAGCAAATTGTAGAAGGAATATGAATATGGTATATTATATGTAATTGGAAAACGATAAATCTCATACGGAGGGATGCCGATGGCACAAAAGAAAAAACCTGTTAAAAAGGGTAAAAAAAGACCCTCGTTGTTTAAGGAAGTTGTGGGGATACTGGTCATTATGTTCGGGGTGCTGGTTTTCTTTGCAGTTTTCTTTGAAGCGTCTACAGGCGTCTTTGGTAAAATAACATCGAATATATTGTCAGGGTTGCTGGGGTGGACATATTATCTATTCCCGTTTTTGATTGTCCTTCTTGGCGTTTTCCTTATTTTTACATCTTATGAGATAAACTGGGAAAGACGGTCGGTACTGATACTTCTGTCATTGCTTTTGATATCTTGTTTTTTCCAGCTTACATATCTGGCCCGCAATGCAGACTATTATGCCAATATCCCGTTTTTCAGGAAGTTTGAGACCTTTTACAGAGAAGGTGCTGAAGGATTGGCAACAGGCGGAGTACTCGGCGGAATAATAACCAATCCGACCATTGCAATTTTCGGCATAACAGGAACATATGTGATTTTCATAGCGATTGCCCTTATATTTGTGATTTTGATTACAAACGGAAGTTTCAGGGAGTTCTTCATACATATAAGGAATGGAATCAAAAAGCTTTTCAAATGGATGCTGGAAAGTTTCAAACCGATTGATGAGCAGGGCGGAGCTAAAAAGGTAAAGACAAAAAGACAACCTGAACCCGAAATAATTGAAGAGGAATACGGTCAGCAAAGGATTATCCCGTCAAGAAAGAAAAAGATAGATTTTTCAGTGGATGACGGAGGAGATAAGGCGGACCTTGCACTGCTTGGTGAAGAGCAGGAAATAGAAAAAGAAAAGGAAACAAGAAAGTCAAGGAGAACAAAGGCCGTAAAGGCAATTGAAAGGGAAGAAACCGTAAAAGCTGCGCAGATTACCGAAAAGGCCATAAAGGAAACGGCTCCGAGGGTAAATTCCAGGGGATACATATTTCCGCCCCTGAATTTACTTGATGACCGTTCATTTGATGATGGAAAGGGAGACAACTGCGACCAGATATCAGAACTTCTTGAGGAAACCCTCGGCAGTTTCGGAGTGGATGCAAAGGTGGTCAGTTATTCAAAAGGTCCTACGGTTACCAGATATGAACTTCAGCCAAAGAGCGGGGTCAAGGTAAGCAGAATAACAAACCTGGCTGATGATATTGCGCTGAATCTTGCTGCAAGGGATGTAAGGATAGAAGCTCCTGTACCGGGTAAGGCTGTTGTTGGTATAGAAGTACCAAACAAGGAAAAGTCAGTTGTTTCACTCAAGGAAATTCTGGGTTCAAAGGACTTTATCAACCATAAAAGCCCTGTAGCCATAGCGATAGGAAAAGATATCGGCGGCAGGGTCGTTGTAGCAGATGTCAGAAAAATGCCGCATATGTTGATTGCCGGGGCTACAGGTTCGGGTAAGAGCGTATGTATAAATTGTATAATTACTTCAATATTATACAAATCATCACCGGATGATGTTAAGATGCTGATGATTGACCCCAAAAAAGTTGAGCTGGGGAACTATAACGGTATTCCGCATCTTCTGATACCCGTTGTCAACAATGTAAAGAAAGCTGCAGGTGCACTTAACTGGGCTGTAACGGAAATGACGGGAAGGTATGACAAGTTCAGCAAGGAAGGCGTCAGAGATATCGAAAGTTTCAATAAAAAGATGGAAGATATTGAAAACGGAGAAAAAATGCCTCAGATAGTCATCATAATAGATGAATTAGCAGACCTGATGGCCGCTGCACCCGGTGAAGTTGAAGAATCCATATGCAGGCTTGCACAGCTTGCCCGTGCTGCCGGTATGCATCTGATTATCGCAACACAAAGACCGTCTGTAAATGTTATAACAGGGTTGATTAAAGCAAATATACCTTCAAGAGTCGCATTCTCAGTTGTGTCACAGGTGGATTCAAGGACTATCATAGATATGGCGGGTGCTGAAAAGCTGCTTGGAATGGGAGATATGCTGTTTCATCCTGTTGGTCTTACAAAGCCAGTAAGGGTACAGGGAGCGTATGTCGGCGATGCTGAGATAGCAAAGGTTACCAAGTTTATAAAGGAACAGACCGAGGAAACAAATTATGATGAGGATATCATAGATAAGATAGATGTAAGTGAAAACGGAAGGTCCGGAGGAGCCGGAGAAGCAGATGATTTACTTCCCAATGCAATTGAGGAGGTAATGGCAGCAGGACAGGCTTCTGTTTCATATTTGCAGAGAAAACTCAGGGTGGGTTATGCAAGGGCAGCCAGAATAGTAGACCAAATGGAGGAAAGAGGAATCGTCGGACCTTTTGACGGCAGCAAACCAAGGGCAATAATGATTTCCGTGGAAGAATGGCAGGAAATGAAAATGAATGAATTTGAGTAATGCTTTTTCGTGGTATATAAATAAGAAATGAGTCGTTGTAAAACAATATGGAGGATAGCAAAATGAGTGCAGTTGTACTGAATGGCAGGGATTTGGCAAACAGAATGAAAGAAGAAATGAAGGGCAGGGTTGAAGCCCTGAAGAAAAGAGGGATCAATCCAGGACTGGCTGTTGTGCTTGTAGGTGACAATCCTGCTTCACAGATATATGTAAGGATGAAGAAAAAGGATTGTGAAGAGGTAGGTATAATCTCATATGAATACCTGAGGGATAAGACTATCAGTGAAAAGGAATTGCTTGACCTTGTCCAGGAACTCAATGAAGATGAAAGAATACACGGAATACTTGTACAGCTTCCATTGCCAAAACATATAAGTGAATTGAAGATTCTTGAAAAGATAGATCCAGACAAAGATGCCGATGGCTTCAATCCAATAAACATGGGAAGACTCTTAACAGGAGCAGACAGCATGCTGCCCTGCACTCCTGCAGGTGTCATGGAGCTCATCAAACTGGCCGGTGCTGAGATTAAAGGGAAGAACTGCGTTGTTGTCGGAAGAAGCAATATTGTTGGGAAACCGGCTGCAGTACTTTTACTCAGGGAACATGGAACAGTTACAATATGTCACTCGCGGACAGTGGACCTTGGTGAAGTTACGAGAAAAGCTGATATACTTGTTGCTGCCGTAGGACGGGCAAATATGATAACTGCAGATATGGTAAAACCAGGCGCGGTTGTAATTGATGTCGGGATGAACAGGCTCGAGGGGAACAAAGTGGTTGGCGATGTTGATTATGAAGGTGTTGCTAAGGTTGCATCAGCAATAACACCAGTGCCAAGGGGTGTCGGTCCCATGACCAGGGCTATGCTTCTTATGAATACACTCAAGGCAGCGGAAAGATGACCACCGTTGCATTTATTACCCTTGGTTGCAAGGTTAACCAGTATGATACGGACGTTATGAAAACCTCTTTTTTACAAAGAGGTTATTCTATAGTTGACTCAAATGAAAAAGCGGATATTTATATTGTAAATACATGTACTGTGACAGGTATGGCTGCAAGAAAGTCAAGGCAGATGTCTGCCAGAGCCCGAAAGATGAATCCGGATGCGCTGGTTGTTATTACAGGTTGCCTGGGACAGTTGGAAAGCAGTGATGTCAAAGAAATGACTGATGCTGATATAGTTACAGGTAATGTAGAAAAAAGCATAATCACTGATATTATTGAGGAATTCTCCGGAAAAGGACTCATTGAAGCGGATGATATTTTCAAGCAAACAGATTACATACAGGAACTGAATTCAACACAGGATTCAAGGACCAGGGTATTCATCAAGGTTCAGGATGGTTGCAATAATTATTGTTCTTATTGTGCAATACCCTTTGCAAGGGGAAGGTCGAGGAGCCGATCAAGCAAGGATATATTGAATGAAATACGCGGATATGCCGGGAGTGGTACAGCGGAGGTTGTCATAACAGGCATTCATCTGGACTCATATGAAGAAGAATCAGGAGCTTACGGTCTCATTGATTTGCTTGAGGATATCGATGAAATTGACAATCTGTCAAGAGTACGACTGGGATCCCTTGAACCTATATCCATAACGGCGGATTTTGTAAAAAGAGCATCATCATTGAAAAAGTTGTGCAGCCATTTTCATTTGTCCCTTCAATCAGGTTGTGATGAAACATTGAAAAGAATGAGAAGGCGGTATACTACTGAAGAGTACATCGGTGCAGTAAAGCTTCTCAGGAAATATTTTCCTGAGGCAGCAATTACTACTGATGTCATTGTCGGATTTCCCGATGAAAGTGAAGAAGAATTTCGGCAAACCGTTGAATTCGTGCAATCAATCGGGTTTATGAAAATCCATGTTTTCAGATTTTCTGCGAGAAAAGGAACCCTTGCCTATGCCATGAAGGGGAAAATAAGCGGTGATGTTAAAAAATACAGGAGTGATGTTCTTACTGAAATATCTGATAAAGGTTTCATGGAATTTGTAGAAACCATGAAATATAAATCCAGGGAAGTTATAGCGGAAAAAGCCTCGGACTCTTTTCCCGGTTATTGGGAAGGTCACACCGAGAACTATATTAAAGTCGTTTTTAAATGCTCTGATTGCAATCCGGGAGGGAAATACCTTGTAGATTTATTGCAAATAGACGACGATTTTGTTTTTTCCTCCTTGCACATCAGTACAGGGGTATAATAATATATAGACAGTGATAGAAGGAGGGAAACAATGTCCACTGAAACCCAAAAGTTTGATTTTAACCTGGATAGTCCCAACAAGGCACGGGATATAATAATGCTGGTATGCAATGCTTTGACAGAAAAGGGATATAATCCCATGAATCAACTTGCAGGATATCTGCTGTCAGGCGACCCTACATATATTACTAGCTATAATGGAGCCCGCAACGCAATAAGGAAACTGGAACGGGATGAAATAATCGAGGAATTGGTAAATTATTATCTTCAGAATCAGGGATAAAAGATTTCTGGGGGACTTCGGTTAACAAGTGTCACCGATTTGCATCGGGACACTTACTTTGGGGCCCCTTCAATGTAATTTGAGCCACGATAAGGGAAGTGATGTCCTTGCCTATGCATTTTCACAGGGCATAGAGTTTGTTGACACTGCCCAATTGTATGAAACATACGAATATATCAGGCTCGCAATGATTAAATCAGGCATTAATCCTGTTATTTCCACGAAGTCATATGCATATGACAGAAAAACTGCCGAAACTGCCTTTGAGGAAGCCAGGAAGGGTCTTGACAGAGATTATATTGATATCTTCATGTTGCATGAACAGGAAAGCAAACTCACTTTGAGAGGCCACAGAGAGGCATTGGAATTCTATCTCGAAAAAAAGCAACAGGGATTAATAAAAGCTGTCGGTGTTTCTACACACAACATTTGTGTTGTTGAAGCGGCTGCACAAATGGATGAAATAGATGTAATCCATCCTATATTTAATAAAAATGGAGTAGGTATCAACGACGGAGGACCCATTGATATGGAAAATGCCGTGCGGAAAGCCTCTGCAAAAGGCAAGGGCATATTTTCGATGAAACCACTAGGAGGCGGAAGTCTAATAGATGAGTATGATTCATCCATGGGTTATGTGCTTGAAAAGGATTACATCCATTCCGTTGCAATAGGCATGAGCAGCATTGCAGAGGTTGATATGAACATTGCTGTTTTTGAAGGAAGGGAACCCGGAGAAGAGACCAGGAATATGGTTTCTTTACAAAACAGGGAATTGCATATAGAATTTTGGTGTGAAAATTGCGGGGCTTGTATAGAACGATGCAGGCAGGGTGCTTTATCGGCCGGAGGCAGTAAGCCTTTGCTGGATAAAGATAAATGCGTTGTCTGTGGTTATTGTTGTTCTGTATGCCCGGTTTTTGCATTGAAGATATTTTGAGGTAAGCATGGTTATACTTGGTATTGATTTTGGAGACAGAAGAATAGGGCTGGCAAAAAGTGACCCGATGGGAATACTTGCTTCCGGGCTGGACACTTTTTCGTGGAAAGATGATATTTCTTTGCCGGTTGCTCATATATCAGATTTGACAAAACAGTATAAAGTTGAAAAAATAGTGCTTGGCATGCCAAGAAATATGGACGGTTCATATGGAGCCAGGGCAACTGCAACTGAGCAGTTTGCCGATGCTTTGAAAGAAGCAGTTGATATTGATATTACTTACTGGGACGAACGACTTACAACAGCTTCTGCCATGAGGACCCTCAGGGACCAGGGGAAAAAGGGCAGCAGGGACAAGGGAGCTGTGGACAGAGCAGCGGCGTGTCATATCCTGCAGTCATACCTTGACAGTAAATAACAGGAGGTCATTGATGGAAACAAATGACGGGGTTATAACCCTTGAAGATGAAAACGGTAAACTTATAGATATGAACGTAGTTGAAATGGTTGAAGTGCAGGATACACGTTATGTGCTTTTACAAAGTGCGGACACCAGCGATGAAAATTCATACATATTCAGGTTTAAGGAAGATATAGAGTTTGACAGGCTTGAGAGTGTAGACGATGAAAAAGAGCTTGAAAGAATCATGGATATTTTTGAGGAAAAATTATCAGACGGAGGACCGGTGAACTGACCGGCTTCCCTCAAGGAGGAACAAATGAAGAAATTATTGGTTTTATTAATGGTCGCAGCTCTTGTTTTAGGAGCATCAGCATGTAAGAACGAGGAAATCGGAGAGAGTGAATCACCTTCGCCTACAGTATCGGCAACTCCCACAGGAAACCCGGCAGAAACTGTTTCACCAAGTGAAACACCATCACAAACAGAAGATCCCAGTGAGAGTCCTTTACCAAGTGAAGTACCGCTCATGGGTTTTATAAAACCAGATTCAAGTATAAGGCCGTGGGCGGCAAGCATTGACAACCAAGGCGAAAAACCATTCCCACAGGGTGGTCTTTCCGATGCGCAGATTGTTTATGAAATACCGGTTGAAGGAGGCGTTACAAGATTTCTTGCGTTATTTTGGAATGCAGATGTAGATTTAATCGGACCCATAAGAAGTGCAAGGGATTATATGTTGGACTGTTTCATGCCATATGACGGTATTTTAGTCCATGTCGGCGGAAGTCCCCAGGCACTTGCAGATATAAGGGACATAGCTGAAGTTGATTCATTGAATGCAATGATAAATGCCGGTTCAATATTTGAAGACATAACCGACGACCCTAAAGACTGGCAGGATACATATACCACCGGTGAAAAGATCAGTGATTTCCTTGAAACAAAATCATATGACCTGACAACTGATTCTTCAGATGCAATCATGGAATACTATGACGAAATAACAATACCGGAATCCGGTATGACTGCAAATATGGTCAGTATAACTTATTCCGAATTGAATAGATGTGCTTATATCTTTGATGAAACAAGACAGGTTTATTTCAGAAATCGGGATGGCCAGGCGCATGTGGACAGAAATGACGGAAAAGCTTTCCAAGTAGCGAATATAATAATTCAAAAGGTAACCACAAGAAGAATTACAGGAGATACCGAAGGTCGGCTGGAAGTTGATATGATAGGCTCCGGTGAAGGGTATTTCATAACAGGTGGCAAAAGTATAGAGATTACATGGGAAAAGACAGAGCGCTTTGGTCCTACCAAATATTATGACGGCGAAGGCAACGAAATCATCCTGAATCCGGGAAACACATGGATTCAGATTACAGATGGTTCTACTGCAATGATGATACTTTAACCCTGAAAAACAACAAAACAAAAAGGGACTGTCCAGCGACATCCCTTCAATAATCAGGTCGGGAATGATTATTGATTGGTAAGAATAGTTATCAAATTATAAAATATTGCTGAAATTTTGAATTTGTTAGTATTAAAAAAGGACGTAATTTACGTCCTTTTGGTCGGAGTGACTGGATTTGAACCAGCGGCCTCTTAGTCCCGAACCAAGCGCTCTACCAAGCTGAGCCACACCCCGATGCCGTGCTTAGAATTATACAACAAGAATCAAGTACAGGCAATATCATGAAAATAGTTTTTCTATTAAAGTATGGAGATAAAACTTCCTGTAATCAATGTCTTCTAGGGTTTTCTCAGCAAATTCACTGAAAAAACCGGGCATAAAACCTGCTGATACCATTGTGGAGTAAGTCAGTTGGGTCAAGGATGTCCTAAGAGTCTGATCATCCATGAAGTGTAGGTCCACCCGTATGCTGACAAGGACTTTCTCAAGAAATTCATTTAATTTTTTAACTGCAGTTGTTGAGTAATCTTCATTGAGAAATGTTTCGTAGTAATGAGCTCTTGCAATTCCTTTATAGGCAAGTGCTCCTCCCATAAGATGCATGTAAATCTGAAATAGCTTTTCTTTTGCAGGAAGAGGGGAGAATTGACGAAAGTCTTCCCAGTCAAAAGCATTTTCAAGTGTTGTTTCCAAGGCTTTTTCGACAAGTTTGTCCTTGTTGTCGAAATAATAACTGATTGCAGCACTATTCATGCCTGCTTTTTCAGCTATCTTACGAATTGTGGTATTTTTTATACCGAATTCATTTATACAATCAATTGTTGCTTCAATAATTTTGTTTCTCTTAGTGCTTTTCATTTCTGCTCCTTTCCCATTCCAAAATCTTCAGACACAATACTGCAGTATTTTTCTGAAACTCTCCAAAGTCTGTCTGCATAATCCATTTTCAAAGAGTATCGACTGGGTTTTATTGGCCTACAGTATTTGTAATGGGTATATTCTGCTTCAGGTAATTCTTCTGTTGTTGACAAAAAAACAATTGTTTTGGCAGCTTCCTCAGGAGAACGACCATTTTTCATTCGGTTATTCCAAAAATTATACACTATTCCACTGGTATTCTTAAGCCCCAAATCGGTTTTTACCAAGCCGGGGTCAACACTGAAAGCACTTAAGGTTCCCAGTCTTTCGTTCAGCTCATGTGTAAAGAGCACATTACATAACTTGGATCTCTTATATGCACGAAGGCACCCGTAATGCCTGTTCATCATCAGATTATTCCAGTGCAATACTGTATTCCGATGCGAACGTGAACTTACATTGATAATTCTTGGCTTTTCTGCTGATAAGAGCTGTTCTATAAGCAAATGGGTTAGCAAGAAGTGTGACAGGTGATTAACTGCAAACTGGAGTTCAATACCATCGGGTGTTTGAACAAACCAACTGCTGACCGTTGCTGCATTATTTATCAGGACATCAATCCTATTGGTGGATTTTTGAATTGATTTCGCTAGAAACCTGATATTTGTCAGTGAGGAAAGATCGCAGACGAGATAATTGACAGAAGCAGCAGGGTTTTTGGCTTTAATAGATTCTTCAGCCTTCCTGCACTTTTCAGGACTTCTTCCGATTCCAATTACCGAGTTGCCCATGTCGGCCAACTCTCTTGCGGCTTCAAGACCCATTCCGGAAGTCGCACCTGTTATTAGTATTGTTTTTTTCATTGAATATCACCTCTGTAAATACATGTTAACATTATCAGTTTTCTAAGTCAATCAAATGATTAAATCAAATGATTGACAATCTTGGGATGTCATGCTAACATGACAATGCAAAGGGGGAGATTATATGGGGAAAAACTATGTAATGATAACCGGGGCCGGGGGTGGTCTTGGTAAGGCTTTCGTCATGGAATGTGCCTCAAGGGGATGGAATCTCTTTCTCACTGACTTAAATGAAAATATGCTTTATGATGTTTCAAAGACAGTTCGCAGTGTATATGGCATTGATGTTTTGTCACGCCAGTGTGACTTGTCAATAGATTCTGAAAGACAGCAGATGTGTGAATATATCAAAGAGGCGGGAATGTGTTTCTCGGGACTGATTAATGTAGCAGGACTTGATCATGAAGGTGGTTTTGAATCTAAAGAAATCAATGAGATCAAAGAAATCATATCAGTGAATGTAATGTCTGTACTTGAAATAACCCATGCGGTTTTGGCATGCAGGAACAGAGCAGCAGATTATCTTCAGGTTAATGTTTGCAGTATGGCAGGATTCTACCCAATGCCTCTAAAAGCGGTTTATGCTGCCAGTAAAAGATTTCTGCTTGATTTCACGCTGGCTTTAAGGGAAGAAATTGCTTCAACCGGGGCTCTGGTAACAGCCCTATGTCCAGCCGGATTACCAACCCATGGTGAAGTTATTAAATCAATAGATTCACAGGGGTTTATGGGCAGGGTGACTACATGGAATATAGGCGATGTTGCCCATCTGGCTTTTTCGTCGGTGCTGTGAAACAAAGCGGTTGTTATTCAGATGCTTGTTAGAATTGGTGGAATTTTGCCCAGAACCTTAATTGCCAAAACAGTAAAATGCAGATGGGAAAAGACCCGGGCATTGAAAACGCAAGGAATGTCAGAATATGTCAGATAAATTATGCATCCAATGTATAAAATGTAATTTACCATAAGTAATCCAAGGTATATAATGTTATGGGGATATATTCATTATCTTACGGAGGATTTATTATGATAGTAGGAATTCCGGCAGAAATCAAGAACAACGAAAACAGGGTCAGTATGACACCGGCAGGAGTAGTGTCGTTGATAATGCATGGCCATCGTGTTGCAGTCCAGCATAATGCTGGAATGGGCAGTGGATTTTCTGATGAAGAATACATAGAATCGGGAGCATTTATTCTGGAAACCGCAGAAGAGGTTTTTAATGCAGCTGATATGATTGTAAAAGTCAAGGAACCACAACCATCAGAATATAAGTTTCTCAGAAAGGGGCAGATTCTGTTTACATACCTTCATCTGGCTTCTTCAAGGGATCTCACGGATGCCATGCTTGAGTGCGGGGTAACAGGTATAGCTTATGAAACTGTACAAACGGATGATGGGGCTCTGCCTTTGCTCAAACCCATGAGCCTTATTGCGGGAAGGCTTTCGGTTCAATTGGGAGCAGAACTTCTTTTGAAATATAAAGGCGGAAAGGGAATCCTCCTGGGCGGAGCTCCGGGGGTTGAACCTGGAAAAGTTGTTATTATTGGAGCCGGTACCGTTGGAGCAGGAGCAGCTGTAATTGCTGTCGGATTGGGTGCAAAAGTAACCGTTCTTGATATCAATCCGGAAAAACTTGACTTTTTAGACCATATTTATGCTGGCAGAGTCAATACAATTTATTCTAACCCGTATGAAATTGCAATGCAGGTTCAAAAGGCTGATCTTCTTATCGGAGCTGTGCTTGTCCCCGGAGCAAAAGCGCCGAAGCTTGTTACTGAGGAAATGGTTGCTTCAATGAAAGAAGGTTCAGTTATTGTTGATGTTGCCATAGACCAAGGTGGTTCAATTGAAACAATTGACAGGGTTACGACCCACGAAGATCCATGCTATATTAAACATGGGGTAGTACATTACTCGGTTGCCAATATGCCGGGAGCAGTTCCAAGAACTTCAACGAAGGCATTGATGGGAGCAACTCTTCCGTATATAGTATTACTGGCAGATAAAGGAACCGATGCTTTGAAAACAAGCAAACCGCTTTTAAAAGGACTGAATGTACACAAGGGTTTGTTGACTAACCAACCGGTTGCAGAAAGCCTCGGAATGAAGTTTACACCGTACAAGTAGAGGGAAAATGAAAAAACCAAATATACTATTTATTCTATCAGACCAGCACAGTCCACACGTGATCGGCTGTGGGGGTAATGGAAAGATTAGCACGCCTAACCTTGATAAGCTGGCATCAGAAGGCATTTATTTTGATAATATGTACTGCCAGAATCCTCTTTGTGTTCCAAGCAGGGCATCATTGATTACAGGTCAGTATTCACGAAGTACAGGAATATATGACAATATGCATATCATGCAGGCAAATATAACCACATTGCCCAGAACTCTTACTGCAGCGGGGTACAGAACCTGTCTTATCGGCAAATCACATTTCAATGGTGAGCAGTTCCATGGCTATCAGCAGCGTCCTTATGGGGATTTGTATGGCCAGGGGCATCAGCCGGATCCCCGCAGGGAACCCCAATATGGAATTAACGGTCTTGGAGATGTTCTGGATAATTCAGGACCATCTGAGATTCCAATTGAGTTGACCCAAACGGAAATTTGTGTAGCCGAAGCCTGTAAATGGCTGCAGATTCATAAAAGTTCCCATGATAATCAACCATTCATGTTAAGTATTCATTTTGACAAACCACATTTTCCAATCAAACCACCCAAAAAGTATTTTGACAAGTATCATGGGAAGCTTGAATTGTCCGGGGTGCCTGAAAACTATATTGAGAATACCGTACCTTTCATTAAGGAAGCAATTGACCATAACGAAACGGGTCATCACTACGGTAAGGATTATGATGTTCAGCAGAGAGCCCTTGAAGCCTATTATGGTTGTGTGGAATGGGTGGATGATGGAATTGGTAGAATTGTGGAGGTGCTTGATTATCTAGGATTAAAAGATGACACCATTGTTATTTATTCTTCT
>CAYYXJ010000049.1:16129-17764 GCA_964475455.1 uncultured Clostridiaceae bacterium
GGATGATGCAGCAGGCAGAATAATTGAGACCCTGGATTATCTGGGTTTCAGGGATAATACCATAGTAATATATTCATCAGACCATGGAGAAATGGGAGGCGAGCACGGAACCTGGCAGAAAACGCTGTTTTTTGAAGCAGCTTCCAGGGTCCCCATGATCATTCGCTGGCCCGGGGTGGTGAAGGCGGGAACTCGTTCGAATGAAATTACAGGATTAATAGATATTTTCCCTACACTTTGTGAGGCGGCAGGATTGGAAATCCCGGAGACTTGTGAAGGCATTGGTTTATATAATCATCTGGCGCAAGAAAAACCCATTGAAAGGGAAGGAATATTCAGCGAAAGCGCTGTCCTGAGAGCAACAGACCATGCCGGGTGTATGTACAGGACAGGGCATTGGAAGTACTGCTATTACCTTGATGGGAATGAAGAGTTATATAATCTTTTGGATGATCCGGATGAATTAAAAAATGTTGCACAAGATAATCCGGAAATAACTGAGCAATTCAGAATGAAGGTTATTTCATTCTGGAAACCTGAAGATTATCTTTCCAGACTTGCCAAAACACCTATAATGTCCAGGGAAAAACACTTTTACCCATACTCAAATCAGTTTGTTACAGGGGATGGAAGGATACTTGACGCACGTCCGTAATTAACAGGGCTTTATAAAAAGACTGGAGCAGGCAAATTCATTTTCAGGCATTTCCAAATCCAGACATTTTGTAGCAGAACCGGGGTTTCTGAAAGCCACGGTAATCACTGCTTTTTCGTTTTCAATATTAAATATTACCCAACCCGGTTGGTTGGGTTTTATACTTACGGCAGTTGAGGGTACTCCTCTTAAATATTTTTTATAAATCTCTGTGTGTCCTTTAATCAATGCTTTGTTTTTGTCCGTAAGTCCATTGAGATCCCCGCTGAAACCAAGATTGCCTAAATAAATAAGATTACATATTGTTGAAATATGGCAGCTTTCAAAAACATTCCACGTGGGTCCTGAAGGAACAATAATTGCGCCACCGGATTCCTTGAGAGGAACACCATATCGCGGTACATCCTGAACCTGTCTGAGAACAATCCATTTGTATAGAAGGGAAGGAGACATCCTGCAAAGTGCATTTTTGAATATTTCCACCATTTCAGACGGCCTTGCTGTATCTGAAAGAAACTGTGTGTCGAAGTGACGGATGCTCTCATGGTCAGCTCTCATGGCTCCGCTTTGGCACGCCTCAAAAACAGTGTCAGGATAATTCTCCTGCAGTTTGTCAATCAATGCATAGAACTCTTTCATATATCTGTAATGGTTACTTTTATGCGGGTCGTTGGCAAGAGGGAAGTTGAAATCCATTTTCAGCCATTTCACATTGTATTTGTCAATCAGACGGCTTATTATCTTGTAAATGTATTCTTTAACTTCAATCTTTGTTAAATCGGGATAAAATATTCCTTTGGAAGCTTCTATAAACCATTTTGGATGCCTTTCTAAAACTGGTGTTCCTGTGCATATTTTTTCAATTTCTATCCAAAGACCGAAATCCATGCCAAGTTCCCTTATATATTTGGCAAAACCATTCATTCGGCCATAAAAGACGACGACCGCGACCACCACGAAGAACTTGCAGAACAGCAGCT
>CAYYXJ010000050.1:0-3196 GCA_964475455.1 uncultured Clostridiaceae bacterium
GCACCAACACCTTTAGGTCCATGGAATTTGTGGGCAGACAATGACAGAAGGTCAACATTAAGATCATTTACATTTACAGGAATGTTTCCGATTGCCTGCACTGCATCGGTATGAAACAATGTCCTGTTATTCCTAAGCCTTTCACCGATTTCAGCTATAGGCTGGATGGTTCCGATTTCATTGTTTGCCATCATAATGGATACAAGGATTGTATCCTCCCTGACTGCATCCATAACCTTATCCACGCTGACTATTCCATTTGATTCAACAGGAACATAAGTTACTTCAAAGCCTCTCTTTTCCAAATATTCAAATACATGCAGTACTGCATGATGCTCAATGTTACTTGTTACAAGGTGTTTTCCTTTTTCAGAATTTGCCTCTGCAATACCTTTGATTGCCCAGTTATCTGATTCGCTTCCTGAGCCTGTAAAATATATTTCATTTGTCTTGGATCCAATCGCAGCCGCAACCTTGGCTCTGGCGTCCTCGATGGCCTTCTTGGCTTCCCTGCCGATTGAATATATTGATGATGGGTTTCCATAACCTGTCTTAAGCCAAGGAAGCATTGCATCCAGAACTTCAGGATCCAGGCTTGTTGTGGCCGCATTATCAAGATAAATCAGTTTGCTCATATAAATTCTCCTCTACTATTGATACCCGCATTGATGTCAGTTATGCAAATTAATTCTCTTCCACATCCTGCTCACCATTGCCTTCATCTATGTTTCTCTTTCTATTAAATACAAATAAATAGAGCATTATGAGAAAAACATATATGCCCAATGAAACAGCAATCTGATACTGCCAGATAAATAAATTTACTATAAGTAAAACGAAGAGAACAGCTCCCAGACCAGCGATTATTCTCTTTATGACTTCTTTCGTTCTTCCATCCATTCCTTAACTTTCCTTTCATAACCATTGTCAGTGGGATTGTAATATATCCTGTCCTTAATCTTGTCCGGTAGAAATTGCATGGCAACATAATTGCCTTTATAATCGTGAGCATATTTGTAACCTTTGGAGTAACCCAGGTCCTTCATGCCCGCTGCAGGCGCATTTCTAAGCCACATCGGAACTGTTCCTGTATTTGTATTTTCAATGTCACTCAGAGCTTCATCAATTGCTGTATATGCGGCATTAGATTTAGGACTTACCGCCACATATGCTGCTGCTTCAGAAAGAATTATCCTGGCTTCAGGCATTCCGATCATTCTGATGGCTTCTGCTGCTGCCTGAGCTACAACCAATGCTGTAGGGTTCGCGAGACCGACATCTTCAGCTGCACATATGACAATTCTTCGGGCAAGAAAATTTATATCTTCACCTGCATACAAAGCCCTTGCCAGATAAAATATAGCCCCGTCCGGCGAACTGCCTCGCATTGATTTGATCATTGCGCTTATATTGTCATAATGTTCCTCTCCCTTTTTATCGAATCTAAGCGCTCTCTTTTGCAGGCATTCCTGCATTGTGTCCAGGGTTATATTAATTATTCCATCAGTATCAAGGTCAGTTGTCATTACAGCAAGTTCGAGTGCATTAAGTGCAATCCTGGCGTCACCTGAAGAGTATTCACATAAAAATCCCATGGCCTCATCTTCAACTCTGGTTTTAATATTGCCGAACCCTCTTTCCTTGTCAGATAAAGCATTTTCAAGGATTTTTCTTATATTTTCCGGGCTCAACGGTTTCAGCATGAAAACAGATGCTCTGGAAATCAATGCTTTGTTAACTTCAAAAAACGGATTTTCGGTTGTAGCACCTATCAAAACGATGGTTCCATCCTCAACGGAAGGAAGCAGCGCATCCTGCTGTGATTTATTGAATCGATGTATTTCATCGATGAAAAGAACGGTTCTCCCGGCAGGATTCATCAGACTGCTTTTTGTTTCAGAAATAATTTTCTTAATATCAGCCACCCCTGAAGTAACTGCATTTATTTTTTCAAAATTTGACTTAGTTGTTGCTGCAATGATTCTTGCAAGGGATGTCTTGCCCGTTCCGGGCGGTCCATATAAAATTACAGGCCTCATCCTGTCAGCCTCTATCATTCGTCTGAGCAGTGAACCCCTGCCTACAATCTCATCCTGACCTGCAAATTCATCCAATGAAGCCGGAGTCATCCTGTAAGCAAGTGGCATTTTATCAAATTTATTATTGTTTTCAGCCATCATTATCCTTTATACAGAGGAAACCTGCTTACCATGTCTTCAACAATTTCTTTTGCCGTATCTTTAAAATTATCAAAATCAACCAATGCATTTTTAATTAGATATGCAATGGTCTTCATTTCTTCGGTTCCCATGCCTCTTGTAGTGACCGCGGGAGTACCAAGTCTGATACCACTTGTTACGAAAGGACTTTTTGTATCATATGGAATTCCGTTTTTATTGCATGTAATATTTATTTCATCAAGCCTGGTCTGTGCAAGCTTACCGGAGACATCAATATTTGTCAGATCAACAAGCATCAAATGATTGTCAGTTCCTCCCGATACCAGCTCAAGGCCATTTTCCATAAGGCTTTCAGCTAAAACAGCAGCATTATCAACTATATTTTTCTGATAAACCTTGAATTCAGGCAACAGCGCTTCCTTCAATGCCACAGCCTTGGCAGCAATGATATGCATGAGCGGTCCGCCCTGTGTTCCAGGAAAAACAGCGCTGTCAATCTTCTTGGCATGTTCTTCCTTGCACAATATCATTCCACCTCTTGGGCCCCGAAGCGTCTTATGAGTGGTTGTAGTCACAAAATCTGCATAAGGAACCGGGTCAGGATGAAGTCCTGCAGCTATCAGTCCTGCAATATGAGCCATATCAACCATAAGGTAAGCTCCGCAAGCCTTTGCTATTTCTGAAAAAGCCTTGAAATCTATTTTTCTTGAGTACGCACTTGCTCCGGCAATAATAAGTTTTGGCTTTTCCTTCATGGCAATATGTCGTACTTCATCATAATCAATCATGGCAGTTTTTTTATCAACACCATATGATACTACATCAAAATATCTTCCTGATATATTTTTGAACATGCCATGTGACAGATGTCCTCCGCAGGTAAGGTCCATTCCAAGGACTTTATCTCCGGGGTCAAGAACAGAAAAGAAAACAGCAAGATTGGCCGAGGCTCCTGAATGAGGCTGTACATTGGCATGGTCAGCTCCAAAAAGCTCCTTTGCCCTGTCCCTGGCAAG
>CAYYXJ010000050.1:3206-17612 GCA_964475455.1 uncultured Clostridiaceae bacterium
TTGTTGTTAGCTAGTTTGACTGCTTTTCTTATATCACGATTTCCTGTCCCTGGCAAGGTTTTCTGCAATATCTACAAATTCACAGCCTCCGTAATATCTTTTACCTGGATAACCTTCTGCATATTTGTTTGTAAGCGGGGTGCCCATGGCATCCAGTACTGCTTCGCTGACAAAATTTTCACTGGCAATAAGTTCTATATTGTTCCTTTGTCTGCCTACCTCCAGCTCGATTGCCTCAGCTAATTCCCTATCAAATTTTTCAATTGAATCAAGTCTGTACATTATCTCACCTCTCACTTTTCATTCCAAAAAACAAATCCTTATCTTCAGGAAAAACATCACAGAGAACGGATATTTCATGTTCATCCAATCCTCTTCTCTTTATCATATCAGGTCTCAATCTCCATGTCAGAACCAGACTTTCCCGTTGCCTGTATTCATCAATACGGGCATGGTTTCCTGATAGAAGCACCTGCGGCACATCATGATCTTCAAAGTTGTCCGGTCTTGTATACTGAGGATATTCAAGCAAACCGTCATAGTGTGAGTCCCTTGAACTTCCTTTTTCATTGCCCAAAACACCCGGCACAAGCCTTGAAACAGCATCTATAACCGCCATGGCTGCAATTTCACCTCCGGATAACACAAAATCACCGATTGACAATTCCTCATCGGCTATAATATCGGCTATTCTTTCATCCATACCTTCATATCTTCCGCATACAAATGTAATTGATTCAAGGTTGGCTAGTTCCATGCATTTCTGTTGATTGAAAACTTCTCCCCGTGGAGAAAGAATTATTGTCCTTCCGGGATTTTCAATACTTCTCCAGGCATCAACTACCGGTTGTACGGTCATCAGCATGCCGTCACCACCTCCATATGGATAATCGTCTGTATTTTTATGCTTGTTTTGTGAATAATCTCTAATATTGACTTTGTTTACTTCAATCAAACCATTTTCAATTGCACGCCCAATTACACCGGTTTCAATCGGTGCAAAAATATCCGGGAAAATAGTCAGGACATTAAAAATCAATACCTTCCACCAGTCCTTCAGGCAGAATGACATCTATCCTTCTGCCGGTTATATCAACTAACCGGATCACTGACTTAATGGCAGGAACCAATATCTCATTCCCTGATTCAGAAACAACAGAGTATACATCGTTGGAACCGGTTTGCATGACATCAGTCAGCACCCCTATTGAATTCCCGTCATCAAAAACTTCACAGCCTATCAAGTCACGAATATAATAGCTGTTATCTGCCAATGGAGCGGCATTGCTCCTGTCTATATACAGGATGGTGCCTTTCATGGCATCAGCTTCCTCCCTTGTCCTGAACTCCTTGAATCCGATTATCAGAAACCTGCCGTTCAGTTTAACTGAAACAGCTTCCAGTTTTTTTGAACCACAGTAAAATACTTTGTTTTCCAGAAGATTTGCAGGGTCATCAGTAAAAGTGAAAACCTTGAGTTCACCTTTCAACCCATGTCCCCCTGCAACTTTTCCTATTTCAAACCTGTCATCCATTTTATTCGTCAGTCAACTATTTCAACAAGAATTCTCTTGTTTTCTTTAATTGCATAAGCCTTCATCAAAATTCTGATGGCTTTTGCAATTTTGCCTCTTTTACCGATGATTCTGCCCATATCCTCATCAGCAACACGCACTTCAAGAATGGTATTGAATTCTTCCTCAACGACAGTAATTTTGACTTCGTCAGGATTGTCAACAAGGGCTTTTGTTATCATCTCCAGCAATTCTTTCATTTTATCCACCTTAACTGATGACGCCGTTTTTCTTTAGCAAAGCCTTAACGGTATCTGTAACCTGGGCACCTTTAGCAATCCACTCAGTTACTTTTTCAGTATCAACTGTGAATTTACTTGGGTTGCACATTGGGTCATATGTTCCTATTTCCTCGATGAACTTGCCATCACGCGGTGACTTTGAGTCAGCCACAACCACCCTGTAGAAAGGGCTTTTCTTAGCTCCCATTCTTTTCAATCTGATCTTAACCAATTTTTTTTCCTCCTATAATGCTTTTATATCAAAAAGGTAGTTTTAAACCTTTCATTGATCTTTTGTTGTTTTTCATTCCCTTGAACATTTTTTTCATGTTGTCAAAATCCTTGACCAGCTTATTGACACTTTGTATTGTATTCCCACTGCCTGCTGCAATTCTTTTTCTTCTGGACGCATCCAGAATCCTTGGATTTCTTCTTTCAGCCCTGGTCATCGATTGAATAATAGCCTTTGTCCTGTTCATCTGCTTTTCATCTATCTGAAGGCCCTTGAGCTGTCCCTTGTTCATTCCAGGCATCATGCCAAGTATATCTTCCAAAGGTCCCATTTCCTTGAGTTGTTCCATCTGCAGGAGGAAATCATCCAATGTGAAGCTGGCTTCCATAAGCTTCTTTTCCATATTCCTGGCATTTTCTACATCAATGTTCATCTGGGCTTTTTCAATCAAAGACAGAACATCTCCCATACCGAGAATCCTTGATGCCATTCTGTCAGGGTGAAAAACTTCCATATCATTCATCTTTTCGCCCATACATGCAAATTTAATGGATTTACCTGTTACAAATTTTACTGACAGTGCCGCACCGCCTCTTGTGTCACCATCCAGTTTTGTCAGTATAATGCCACTGATTTCCATGTTTTCATTGAAATGCAATGCTGCATTAACGGCATCCTGACCTGTCATTGAGTCAACAACCAACAAAGTTTCAGCAGGTTTGACAATTTCTTTTATTTCCTTTAATTCCTGCATCATATCTTCATCAATATGCAGTCGTCCGGCGGAGTCAACAATCAATACATCATAATTCTCTTTTTTTGCAGCTTTCATTGCGTTTTCTGCAATTTTTACTGCATTTTTGGTTTCCTCGTGATAAACACTTATATCCAGTTGCGCACCTATTGTAATCAATTGCTGTACAGCAGCCGGTCGATGTATATCGCAGGCGGCCATCATTACTTTCTTTCCCTGTTTTCTTAGGTGGTTCGCAAGTTTTCCGCATGTAGTTGTTTTTCCCGTTCCCTGCAGTCCGCACATGAGAATCACGGAAAGTCCGTTTTTTGAAAGTTCCAGCTCGGAGGTGGTTCCGCCAAGCAAGGCAATCAGTTCTTCATGAACAATTTTAATTATCTGCTGACCGGGCGTAAGGCTTTTCATAACATCTGAACCGGATGATTTTTCAGAAATATCACTGACAAAGGCCTTAACAACCTTGTAGTTGACATCAGCCTCAAGCAATGCCATTTTTATCTCGCGGCTGATTGATTTTATATCATTTTCCGTTACTCTGCCACGGCCTCTCAAGCCCTTTATTATATTTTCAAGTTTGGATGTCAATCCTTCAAATACTGCCATTTATCCTTCTGTTATCTTCCTGAGATATTCAATGGCAATATTATAATTGCCATTATTTATTTCATCCATTACACTCTGTGCAATCTGTTTATTTGCCATCATTCTTGCAAAAAGCTTCAGCTTTTCTTCATATTCAATCAATTTAGCAGCCGTCCTTGAAATAATATCATGGACACCCTGCCTGGTTATATTAATTTCATCAGATATTTCTGCAAGGGAAAGATTTTCATTGAGGTACATATCCATTACCATTCTCTGTCTCTTTGTCAGAAGACTTTCATAAAAGTCATACAGCAATCCGATTTTTACAATATCAATCATTCGTCACCTGTAAAGCATTATTACTTGTCACATTATAAACAAAAACTACCATGTTGTCAAAAAAAATAATAATCAAACACTGTAAAAAAATCAAAGAAAAAAAGCGCCGTTTAAAGGCGCTTTTTGTTACTCTCCGGGAACCTCGCTGTAAAGTGTGGGTATCTTGATTACCTGTCCAACCCTGATTAAGCTCGGGTCTGAAATATTTTCATTGAATGCAACAATTTCTGCTACGTGATTTGAATCCCCGTCATAGAACAATGCACTTATCTTTGAAAGCGTATCCCCCGACTGAACGGTATATTCTATATACGCAGGTTCAAGGGTTGGTGTTGGTGTAGGTGTCGGCGTTGGTGTAGGTGTTGGTGTTATACTGACAATCGGAGATTCGCTTACTACAATCGGTTCAGAGCTTTCACTGAATATCAAATTGAGAAGCTTTATCATTCCATATACAATTCCGGCCATAAGCAACAACACTATGATTATGCTTACAAATCTCTTTAAATATATATTCATTCTTCTTTTCATAAATGCAGGCCTCTTTTTGTTCACTTTTTTGAATTCCCCGCTTAAACCGGGGAAACTCAGTTTGTTTTTGTATGAATCCCCTTCATCATGCACAGGTCTTTCATTCTTGTTTATTTTATCATTCTTTTCAACTTTTTCTTCAACAATTTCAAGATCTTCTGTAATTTCTTCAGTTGTTTCCGTCATATCATCCGTCTTTGACTTATCCGCTATCTCTTCTTTTTCTTTTTTGTTTTTAAATATTGAAGCTGCTGCTGAGAATATACCTTTCAATTCAGGTTTTTCCGCCATAACCTCATGGGTTGTTTTTCCCATTTCAATCTTTTCCTCAGTGTGGATATCTGGTGCATCAGGTTGTATATGCTTTTCTTCAACAGGTATAATGTCCGGGATCTTTTCAGTATCCCTGGTAGCATCCACCCTGATAACCATAACAATGAAATTATCTGTTACTCCGTGCATATTTATCTTTTCAACAGCCCTCCAGGATGTTTCTTCTGCATCAAATTCCTTGCTCATCATTCCTGTCAAACTATCTGTATCTATCTTTGTATTAGCATTTGTAGTTGCAAAAATAAACAAATCACCCGGAATCAGTTCTTCGGTTATATACTCTTTGAAGACATCTGCTGCAGGAGAATAAGTTTCATCTCTTTCAACCGCTTCTGATATCACTGCTTTTTCCGGTTTTGGAAAGAGATGTTCAGCATTACCCTTTCTTATTCTATACACTGAATTATAATTTGTTGATATAGCCCGCAGCATTCCGTTTGATATAATCAAACCTGTAAAAAGTTTATCCTTTGAGAATTCTATTTCATTCTCTCCTGAGACACCATATATGAAATCATATGTTCCTTTTACACAATTAACGAAACCATCTGATTTTTCCTTGTCTGTCAAACCCGGAAATTTCTTGTGGAATCTCTTGAGTTCTTTTTCAACGCTTACAAGAGTATTGCTTTGTTCAATCAAGCACTCCATGTTTTCGCTGAGTGAAAAAAGAAAATCGGAACCCATATCAGTACGTGTGAACTGAACGTTTCCAACTTTTTCCAAATTGCTTATTTTTCCATTTGCAAAGAAATTTAATTTCTGGTGTTTTACCTGATCGCTGGCTACTGCAGTAATGCTGATAATGGCTTCTTGCATTGAACCAACCTCCTCTTTTGTGAAATATTACTATAATATATTAACATTTTTAATAAATATACACAATATGCTTATATATCAAGTTTTGCCATGGATTTTAATATATTAAGTACTGTTTCTTCAATTTGTATTGCCTTCATTCCGCCTGTGTTTACTATAAAATCAGCAACTTCCATATATGATGCACTGCTCATCTGAAGTCCTGTTCGCCGCATCGCTTCTTCTTGTGAATAGCCATTTCGAGCCATCAGTCTTTCTATCTGTAATTTTTCTGAACAATCAGTTGTTATTATATAATTACAGAGATCGATGAATCCTTCTTTTACAGGCACCGGAACATCAAGGACAAACTTATTGCTCCCGCTGCCGGACAACCTTTCAATGATTTCCATGGTTACATATTTATGTGTAATAGAATTCAACATTTCATATGCTCTTTTATTAATTGAAATTTCTTCCAGTATGAGCTTTCTATCAAGGGTCCCGAAATAATCAAATAATTCTTTTTTCATTGCACTGCAGTTTTCCAATAAATCACGGTAAATGACATCAGCATCAATAAGCTCATAGCCCCGGGCTGCAAATGCAGCGGCAAGGGTGCTTTTACCCGTTGCAGTTCTGCCTGTTATACCTATTACAATTTTCAATTCACTTTGTTTCATATAATGAATTTCCTGTTTTTACCTCCACGGTAAGCGGAACAGTCAGTTCAACAGCTCCTTCCATGAGCTCCTTCAGAAGATGTTCCACCTGAGTAACCTCATCAATGTGCGTTTCTATTACAAGTTCATCATGCACCTGCAGTATAAGCCTTGATTTCATTCCCAGTTCAATCATTTTATAATATACATCATTCATTGCTTTTTTTATTATATCAGCAGCAGCTCCCTGAATAGGAGCATTTAAAGCAACCCTTTTACCAAACTCCCTGAGATTGTAATTTTTGCTCTCCAATTCCGGTATATATCTTCTGCGTCCGAAAATAGTCTTTACATAACCATTTTTTTTAGCAAATTCAACAACATCAATCATGTATTTCCTGATTCCCGGGTATTGGTTAAGATATTCCTCTATATATTCCCTTGCAGTAGGAACAGATACATTGATATCTCCTGCAAGGCTGAAATCGGAAATCCCGTATATGATTCCAAAGTTTACAGCCTTGGCCACCCTTCTCATTTCACCGCTTACAAATCTGTCATCAACTCCAAAAACCTTTGAAGCAGTCATAGTATGGATGTCCTTGTTCTTTTTGAATGCCTCCTTCATTTCCTTGTCATCAGATACATGTGCAAGAACCCTCAGCTCAATTTGTGAATAGTCAGCGCTTGTCAGTAAAAAATCCTTATCTCCCGGTATGAAAGCCTTTCTTATTTTTCTGCCTATTTCAGTTCGGACCGGAAGATTCTGTAAGTTAGGTTCTGTACTGCTGAGTCTTCCGGTTGCTGTTACAGTCTGGCGGAAATTCGAATGTATTCTACCGTCTGCTGCAATGGATTTAACAAGACCTGTTGTGTATGTTGATTTCAGTTTAGAAAGTTTTCTATATTCAAGTACCAGTGAAGCTATTTTGTATTGAGGGGCAAGTTTTTCCAGAATATCAGCGTTTGTTGAAAAGCCATTCTTTTTCTTTTTGCCATAAGGAAGGTTCATGTCCTCAAATAGTATCTTCCCAAGTTGCATAGGTGAATTAATATTGAATTCAGTCCCCGTTTCAGAATAGATTTCCAATGACAGCCTGTCTATTTCTTCAGTCAGTTCTCCTTCAAACTTCCTTAAAAATTCACTGTCAGCCTTGAAACCTATATGTTCCAGGCTTGCAAGTACCTCAATAAGCGGAAGTTCAACCTCTTCAAGAAGCTCTTTCATACCAAGTTCTTTTAAAAGTTTGCCCATTTTCTTTTCAAGGAAATAAATCTTAGAGACCCTGCCTTCAATTCCGCCGTCCTGAGGAAAAGTCATATTGAGATATTTTTCAGCCAGCTCATCTACTCCATATGTATCCTTCAGAGCATCGGCAAGGTAAGCAGCAGCAGCTGTATCAAAGACCGGCGCGGGTCTATTAAAACCCCTGGAAAGCATATAAAGATACAAACTCTTTAGGTAATGACCTCTTATTTTTTCAAGACCCTTTAGAGCCTCATTAATATTATTTTCATCATTTATAACATAGATATTGTATCCATCTTCAGTAAAAGCCGCCTTATTCATATTTCCTGAATCATCCATATCACAGTAAAAGACAGCATTTTTAAAACCGGGATACTTTTCATAATCTTGAATCGTCAATTCCACGGATATATTCATTTCATCTGTAAGACCATATTTTTTAATGAAAGATGTAAATTCAAGCTTCTTGAATAGTTCGAGAAGCTTTTCCTCATCATGAGTTCCAATAATAAGATCATCCGGTTCAATCCCAACAGGACTATCCTGATGAATTTCACCCAATTCTCTGCTTAAAAATGCATTTTCACGGTCTGTTTCAAGCTTTTCCCTGACCGATTTGGATTTTATATTATCAAGGTTTTCATATAAATTTTCCAGATTATTATATTCTGATATTAGTTTAACAGCAGTTTTCTCACCTATACCGCCGACACCCGGAATATTATCGGATTTATCACCCATTAGGGCTTTGACTTCAATGAATTTTTCGGGTTCAATTCCATAGTCCTTTATTATTGATTCCCGGCTGTATTCATTTACAACAGGATTACCTTTCAGTGTGGTTGGGATTTTAATCATACAGGAGTCATCTGCCAGCTGTATCATATCTTTGTCACCTGTAAGTACAACTGTAGTAAATCCGGCCTTTCCTGCTTTCCTTACCATCGTTCCAAGAATATCGTCAGCTTCAAACCCCTTTATTTCCATTCTCCTGATTCCCAGTGCATCCAGCAACTCCTTCATTATAGGCATTTGCATGGCAAGTTCTTCAGGCATCTTTGCTCTTCCGGCTTTATACTCTTTATACTTATCATGTCTGAAAGTTGGATATTTCATATCAAAAGCAACCAGTACATGGGTAGGTTCTTCATTTTTTATGAATTTTTCATAAGTGTTCATGAATCCGAAGATTGCATTTGTGTAAATTCCCTCACTAGTTGAAAGCATATTTCTTCCATACATAGCAAAAAAAGATCTGTTTAAAATACTGTTACCATCAATCAATAATAGTTTTTTCATTTTTTGCCCTTTTCCTGCCGCACTTAAAAAAAAGATGTGCAGTCACATCTCCATTATATCAGATTCTGGCATATTCTTATCATTCTTAATCCAAGGTAATTATTCGAACTGAATAACTGGCAAGATCAGATTCAACCAGCTCTCCTGCTGCTAGGTCCAATCTGCTTTCAACTGCTGTAATTACTGAAGCCGGAATGATTGTTAAGATATACATATCACCTGTTTCAGTTGTTCTTATACCAAATTCATTGAAAAGAATCTCCGTAACTTCCTCAATATTATAATTGGCAGTGGCATAAAGAATATCCTGGGCATCACCACCAAATCCAAATGTTTCTGCAATGTCCTCTCCGTCTTTATTGTACATCATGTTATAATCACCGGAAAAAGCACTTGTATTGAAATTGAATCCATCGCTTTCAAGAATCTTTGCCGTTACTCCCCTTTCCCTTACTTCTATGACCTGTGAATCTGATTCAGGTGCAGGTATCGGCAAAGAACCGGCATCAGACAGTATCCCGTCACTGTTCTCTGGAAAATTTACTTCTCCTGGAATTCTTTGTGCAACAGCATTCTTGGTTTCTTCATTACTCTCAAACAATTCAGAACTCTCCATGGTTGCCCTATTGAATAATCCACCATTTAAAAAGAATATTGCCAGAACCAGAATAATCCCTGCCGCTGATGCATAGGACGCTACATATAAAGGCTTAAACCATTTGTTCTTATTTTTAGCATCATCCCGTTTTACCGCCCTCATTATTTTTTCAACGGTATCGGGAGGAGCACTTATTTCGAGACTTCCAAGAGCTTTTTTGACGGCAACAATATCTGAGTAATACTTTCTGCAGTTTTCACACTTATCAAGATGTTCATTCAAAACAGCTTCTTTTTCAACATCAAGAAAACCATTTATAAGATCATCCAATAATTCAATTTTTTTGCTGCAAGCCTTTGCCATCTTTTGCTCCTTCATATATTTAACGAGGTAATACTTAAAAAGTTCCTTCACTTTTTAAAATCACAGCCAATTTTTCCCTGGCCCTGGATATCCGGGATTTTACAGTACCAACCGGAAGCTCCAGCATTGAGGCAACCTCCGTATAGTCATAGCCTTTAATATCAGCAAGAACCAGCACACTCCTGTGTTTTTCACCAAGCTGTTCAAGGGCTTCCATCAATACTCGGGAAGTTTCCTGTTCCTCAAGTATTTTTTGTATATCTGCAGAGTCATCTGAAATCTGTATTGAAAAATCACCGCTGTCTCCTTCGATTTCAGCATCAAGTGAAATTGCCGGTTTTCTCTTTTTCTTTCTAAGCTCATCTATACAAGTGTTTTTAACAATCCTATAAAGCCATGTATTAAAAGAACTGTTAAAATTAAATTTTTTGATATTTCTGAATACTTTAATGAATGCTTCCTGGGTCATATCAGCAGCATCATGATGGTTTCCCATGACACCGAAGGCAACAGAATAAGCCCTGTCAGAGTAGGTCTTAACCAAAACTTCAAAGGCGTCATAATCGCCGGCCTGGCACTTAATAATCAGATTCTTTTCTTTGTCAGTCAATACATTCCTCCGCTGCATTGCAGCCAAGTAAAATTCTGCTGCTCTTATCTTTGGTATAATACATGAATTAGATTATAACCCACTTCTATTTTGATTTCAATTTATACTATTGCTATGATATACTTTTGCCATGAATATCCAGACATTTGCAGCAATCCTTTCAGCAAGGATAACAACACGTTTTCTTCGCCTCATCGGAAGAGGCGGAACTTCATTTCCCGGCAGGGTTGCTTTGTTTTTCAAGAAGGATTTGCTTTACATACTTTCACGCAATTATAAAGTCATAGCTGTAACAGGAACCAATGGCAAAACAACAACATCCAGGATTATCGGACGAATCCTGACTGAATCAGGATTCAGTTTCTTTGAAAATAAATCAGGAGCCAACCTTATGGGAGGTATCATAGCTTCATTTGCCATGGATTGTTCATTGACAGGCAAACCCGGTCATGAATTTGCTGTAATAGAATGTGACGAAGCTGCTTTTAAAACTGCCGGCCCCATGATGCAGCCTTCTGTAGTTGTAATTACAAATCTATTCAGGGACCAGTTGGACAGATATGGCGAAATTTCTCATATGCTTACAAAAATCAGGGATGGTCTTCTTGCATGTCCTCTGTCAACCATTGTATTGAACAGTGATGACTCATTGTCTTTTTCTTTATCTTCCAATTTGAATAACCCTATGATAACCTTTGGAATAAATGAATCCCCATATGGAGAAGACGATGATTTCATCAGTGATGCCCCTTATTGTATAAAGTGTAAAAGTCCATATATATATGGTTACAGAACCTATGGTCACCTTGGAGATTTTCAATGCAGTAAATGCGGTTACCGAAGAATGGAACCGGATATATGTGCAACTGAAATAGAAATGAATTTTGAAAGAAGCACTTTCAACCTCCATATCGGTGAAGACTTTTTCAAGGTAAACCCCTCTTTGCCCGGAGCTTATAATATTTATAATGTTCTTGCGGCAGTTGCTGCCGTTTCAAATTTTTCTTCAGACTCAAAGGCTATTTCAAAGGGCATATCATCCTTTGAAAGTGGATTCGGCCGCATGGAGAAAATTTTCATAGAGAAATTTCCACTCACATTGGTACTTGTCAAAAATCCTGCAGGACTGAACCAGGTATTCAATTTTCTTTCATATGATGACAGTCAGAAGGTCCTGGTAATGATACTCAATGATAATTTTGCTGACGGTACGGATATTTCATGGATCTGGGATGCCAATTTTGAAAAACTATTTTCTTTTTCCATAAGATTCAACCAGATATATCTAAGCGGTTCCCGGGCTGACGAATTGAAACTAAGATTCAAGTACGCAGGATTTGATCCCCAAAAATTAATTATTGAAAAAAATTACAATCACTTGATAGATACTATTACTTTGAATAACACAGAAAAACTACCTGTTTTCGTTCTGCCGACGTATACTGCAATGTTTGATTTCCGTGGTGTTCTGGCCCGCAAATATAATTTAAAGGAGTTTTGGAAATAAAATGGATAAAATTCGAATCTGCCACCTATATCCCGACCTTCTGAATCTCTATGGTGACCGCGGAAACATCATTTCCATGGTCCGGAGATTGAACTGGCGCGGAATACAGACTGAAGTCAGAGAAGTTTCCGTCGGCGATTCCTTCAATCCGGATGAGCATGATATTGTTTTCATCGGCGGTGGTCAGGATTTTGAACAGGAAATTTTACTGCCGGATCTTCTCGGCGAAAAAACCAGTAACCTTATATATGCAGTTGAAACCAATACCACTTTCCTTGCAATCTGCGGAGGCTATCAACTTCTTGGGAAATACTATAAAACATGGAATGGTATTCAGCTTGATTTTACCGGAGCAATTGATATCCATACAATCGGAAGTACTGAGCGAATGATTGGTGATTTCATGTTCGAATCAATTATTGATGACCAATCTGTTGAAATCATTGGATTTGAAAATCATTCGGGAATGACTTATCTGGGTGGAAAAGTACTTCCCCTTGGCAAGATTTTGAAAGGATCAGGAAACAACGGCAGGGACGGTACAGCCGGAGCTCGTTATAAAAATGTATTTTGTTCATATTCCCATGGTCCACTTCTTCCAAAGAATCCTATGTTGTGTGATTATATTTTAAAAACAGCTTTGGTAAATAAATTTGGAGATTATGATCTAGGTCCCCTCGACGACAATGAAGAGAATAATGCATTTGCTTCTATGCGTCAAAGATTTCGTTGACTTTATTCCAGAAAACCTTTATTTCCTCAAGCGCTCTGTCAGCAAGATATTCTTTTCTGATTTTTTTATCCTGTATATTTCTTTCTGTTCCTCTTAAAATACCAAAATTTGAATTCATGGGTTGAAAGTTCTGAATGCTTTTGTCAGTTATATGATTAACCAGTGCACCTGTCATTGTAGTACTGTCAAGCTCCGGAGAATCTCCGCCGGCAGCAAATATTGAGGCATATATCCCAGCAAGGATTCCGGTTGCAGCCGATTCAAGATAACCTTCCACTCCTGTTATCTGTCCTGCAAAAAAGATACGCGGTTCTTTTTTCAATCTAAGATTCCTGTCAAGCAGAACCGGTGAGTTGATGAATGAATTACGGTGCATCACCCCATATCTTGCAATTTGTGCTTTTTCCAGGCCGGGAATCAAACCAAGCATTTCCTTTTGGGCGGAAAACTTCAGATTTGTCTGGAAACCCACAATGTTATAGAGCGTACCGGATTTGTTCTCTGCCCTTAGTTGGATAACCGCATGAGGTCTTTTCCCTGTGGCCGGATCAATTAGTCCCACCGGTTTCAATGGACCGAACCTAAGAGTTTCAAATCCCCTTGAAGCCATAACCTCAACAGGCATACAGCCTTCAAATATTTTATCCTTTTCAAACCCATGCGGGTTTGTTCTTTCAGCAGTAGTAATGAATTTCATCAACTCTAAATACTGGCTCTCATCCAGGGGACAATTTATATAATCATCTCCCCCTTTGTCATATCTGGATGCATAAAATGCCTTTTTTTTATCTATGGTATCTCCGTATATAACCGGTGCTGCTGCATCGAAGAAATAAAGGTTGTTGCTTCCGGTTTTTTTAAGGATATCTTTATACAATGATTCATCTGTTAGTGGCCCTGTTGCAATTATACAAATCCCTTTATCAGGTATTTCATCAACTTGTTGACAGATGAACTCTATATTCGGATTCTGCATGATTTTATCAGTTATATATGAAGAGAAATTTTCCCGGTCAACGGCAAGTGCACCACCTGCTTCAACCCTGTTTTTAAGTGCAGATTCCATAACAATCGAATTCATTGCCTGCATTTCGTTCTTCAATATTCCTGATGCATTGGTTTTTTCAATGGCTTTAAGAGAATTACTGCACACAAGTTCAGCAAAGCTTCCAATATTATGGGCAGGGCTCATCCTTTCAGGCTTCATATCATATAAATTAACCTTAAAATTTCTTGAAGCAGCCTGCAAAGCTGCTTCACATCCGGCAAGGCCGGCTCCTATTACATTGATAACCTGCTGCATGTCATTCCTCTTTTTTTATAGGTTCCTTATAATCACAATCAGGATTAGCACAAATTATATGAGGTTTGAAATCAATCTTACCCTTGGTAAGGAAAGTTCCGCATTTAGGACAAGTCCCCTCTGTAGGAAGATTCCATGAACTGAAATCGCATTTTGGGTAATTCTCGCAACCAATGAACTTTTTTTTCTTTTTAGTTGTCTTTATAATGACCTTGCCTTTGCATTTGGGGCATTCATGTCCTGTTTCATCTACTATCTGTTTGGTATTTCTGCACTCAGGGAATCCGGGACACGCAAGGAATTTTCCAAATCGTCCTTCCTTTATGACCATATTCCTGCCACATAATTCGCATATAGTATCAGTTTCAACAACAGGCATTTCTATTTTTTCCAAGGTCTTATAAGCATCATCCAAAATCCCGCTGAATTCATTATAGAAACCTGAAAGAACAGATAGCATGTCTGAATTTCCATTTTCTATATCATCCAGCTTATTCTCAAGATCAGCAGTAAAACTATAATCAACTATATGACCGAAGCCTTTTTCCATTACGTCGTTGACAATCATTCCCAACTCTGTAGGGAAAAGTGTTTTCTTTTCCCTTTTGATATAATCCCTGGCAATAATGGTTGAAATAGTAGGAGAATATGTACTCGGTCTGCCGATTTCCTTTTCTTCCAGTGCTTTTACAAGGGAGGCCTCGGTATAGCGTCT
>CAYYXJ010000051.1:0-265 GCA_964475455.1 uncultured Clostridiaceae bacterium
CACATTATCTGTCTGGGGGGAAGTATAGGTTTCCTCCAGAATCATATTTACCCGGTTCATATCTATGGCACAGTCAGTGATATTGCCGGATATTTCGTGACGGGCTGATTCCAGGAGTCCGCTTTCATTCATTACTTTCTGAGCATTTATCTTTGCCGGTTTTGGAATTTCAATGACAGGTATTCCCGTAAGGGCAGTAAGTTTATCAGTATCCAGTTTTCCCTTGTGTTTTTCAAGATATTTCGTCCGAATAAGTGCAATTGCA
>CAYYXJ010000051.1:299-17598 GCA_964475455.1 uncultured Clostridiaceae bacterium
GTCTGCTGATACCATGCATATTACCCCGGAAATGTTTCCGGAGTTAAGGTATTTCTGGGCGGTCTTTTCTTCGGGTGATGAAGAATGGTGCAGTGAATAAACCCCCGGAAGGTCATATATAATGAAGTCAGGGTTATCTTTCAATCTTTCAAATTTTATATCGACTGTGACTCCGGGCCAGTTGCCGGTCTGGGCATGTCGACCGGTCAATTCATTGAACAGGGTGGTTTTTCCTGAATTGGGAGCACCAAGCAGAGCTATTGAAGTACGGGTCACTATTTTTTCTCGCATAAACCAAGTTCTCCGGCTACATCATGGGAAAGTGCAACCCTGACACCGTCAACATAAAGGATTATCCCGGATTTTGTGACATTGTGGATTTGAATATCTGCACCAGGCCGTATCCCATAGCATTCCATGCTTCTGCAAACCCTCCTGTTACGGGGGAGCCGGGATACTCTGTATTTGCCGCAGCAGTGTCTGCCGTTTCTCAACTCAGTTACCTCCAGATATCATCTATAAAGAGTATAAGCTTATTGAAAATCATTGTCAATAAGAAATAAGGTTATATTGAAAAAAGGCTTCATCGGTAATATAATGATTCAAAGCGAGGGAACTTGGTGAAAAAGTATTTATTCAATGATAATTATCCACTGGAAGAAAGAATGGTAGCCTTTGTTTATCTCACAATGATATTTTCTTCTCTGGTTGTAGTAATAATGAATATCATTTCAGATATTCCATTTGGTAAAAATATAAAATGGATTGTTTTTATTCTGTTTATAGCAGGAGTGATGGTCTTATATAATTATCGTGAAAAAAGCAGGCGAATCATTAAGAACATAAGCTTTATAATAACCATATATGCAGTATTCCCGGCACTTTTTATATTCAGCGGCGGGCTTAGGTCAGCTGCAATTCCATATATGATTGTTCTTCTTCTGGCAATTGTTTATTCTTTCAATGGTAAAACCAGGATCACATACATAGCTTCCTACATAATCATAGCCCAGGTCCTTATGATGACCAACTATTTCTTTCCTGATATATTCCCTGAGGTTTCTGACAACAGTATGTATTTGGACTGGTTAACCAATATTCCGGTAATTCTCATTTTGATAGCAGCGCTGTCCCTGTGGGTTTCGAAGGAGCACAGACGGGAACGCGAGCGGGCACTGGGCCTTTCAAGGGAAATGGAGGAAATTTCAAAGAATGACACCCTGACCGGAATATTCAACAGAAGATACCTTAAGGAAAGGGTTGAGGAATTATATAAATTAAATGAGCCGGTTTGTTTGTTTATATTTGACATAGACAGATTCAAAGCCATCAATGACAGTCTCGGCCACACTGAAGGTGACAGGATTCTGGTTAAGGTAGCAGAAAAGATGACTGATATTTTCAAGGACATGACCAGCATAAGGTTCGGTGGAGATGAATTTTTGATAATAGGCAGCGGATGTGAAAAGTCAGAGATCAGCGTGAGGGTAGGTGAATTCAGGAAAATCCTCAAGGATTCACTGGATGTTTCCATAAGCGGAGGGATTGTAAAATACAACGGAAACCTTGAAAGCGCTCTAACAAAAGCGGATATGCTTCTGTATGATGCCAAGAATTCAGGCAGGGATAAAGTAATTATTGAAGATTGAAAACCTCTTTAGTATAATTAACAAAACCATTTGCGGTGTAAGGCCGAAAGGATGTTGAATGAAGTTTACAAAAATGCATGGAATAGGAAATGATTATGTATATGTCAATTGCACCGACGAGGTTATTGACAATCCGTCGGAAGTTGCAATAAAGGTCAGTGACAGACATTTTGGAATAGGCAGTGATGGTCTTATACTCGTATGTCCGTCTGTAAAAGCAGATTTCAGGATGAGAATGTTCAATGCTGACGGATCAGAGGGGGAAATGTGCGGCAACGGTATACGATGTGTCGGCAAATTTGTTTATGACAAAGGCCTCACTACAAAAAAAATCGTTCAAATAGAAACACTGTCAGGAATAAAGGTGTTGGAACTAAGTGTAAGTAACGGAATTGTTGAAAAAGCCCGTGTTGATATGGGGGAGCCCATATTGAAACCTTCTGAAATTCCCGTCCTCTTTGATGGTGATACCTGTATTGACAGGCCAATTAAGTCTTTGGTCAGGGATTATAGAATAACATGCGTATCCATGGGAAATCCTCATGCAGTAACATATGTGGATTCCGTAGATAAAGTAGACATAGAAAAAGAAGGCCCGCCGATGGAAAACCATGAACTTTTCCCAAATCGGATAAATACAGAATTTGTGGAAGTCCTTGGTGACGGAACACTGCGAATGAGGGTTTGGGAAAGAGGGTCAGGTGAAACTCTGGCATGCGGAACGGGTGCATGTGCAGTGCTCGTGGCTTCGGTACAAAACGGCAGGTCCCAAAGGAAGAACACTGTCAGACTTCTTGGCGGTGACCTGGAAATAGAATGGAATGAAAAGGACAATCATGTCTACATGACCGGACCTGCGGTTACGGTCTTTGAAGGTGAAATCAATATATAACAGGGGGAAAAATGCTTAAAATCAACGAGAATTATCTTAAATTGCCCGGAAATTACTTATTTGCTGAAATCAAGAACAGGGTAAACAAGTATAAGGAACAGAACCCAGGGGCCAATGTAATCAGTCTGGGGATCGGGGATGTTACACAACCTTTGAATGAGGAAATAGTGACTGCCCTGCATAAGGCGGTCGATGACATGTCAAAGGGTGAAACCTTCAAGGGTTACGGACCTGACCAGGGGTATGACTTCCTTATAAATGAAATTATTACAAATGATTATAATTCCAGGGGGGTTGAACTTGACCCAACGGAAATTTTCGTCAGCGATGGTGCTAAATGTGATACCGGCAACTTCCAGGAAATATTTGGTACGGACAACACCATTGCTGTTACGGATCCGGTGTACCCTGTATATGTTGATACCAATGCGATGGCAGGAAGAACAGGGGAGTTTGTTGACGGCAGATGGACAAATGTAATATACATGCCGTGTACCGCTGAAAATAATTTCATTCCTGACCTGCCCGAAAGAAAAGCAGACATCATATACCTGTGTTCTCCCAATAATCCAACCGGTACGACACTTGGCAAGAAAGAGCTTAAGAAGTGGGTTGACTATGCATTGGAAAACGGTTCGGTGATTCTGTATGATGCTGCATATGCTGCATATATTTCAGAAGAGGATGTTCCAAGGACAATATTTGAAATTGATGGTGCAAAGAAAGTTGCAGTCGAATTCAGAAGTTATTCAAAGAAAGCCGGATTCACCGGCACAAGATGTGCATATACTGTTGTTCCGAGGGAATTGGTGGTTACGGTATCTGATGGATCCGGAGTTTCACTGAATAAATTATGGGCCAGGCGGGTCAGCACCAAGTTCAACGGTGTCTCATACATCATCCAAAGAGGTGCTGCAGCTGTTTATACCGATGAGGGTAAAAGGCAGACCGCTGAAACAATAAGATATTATATGGAAAATGCTTCTATCATAAGGGAAGGCCTGAGGGAATTGGGCATGGAGGTTTACGGTGGGATTAATGCACCTTATATATGGCTTAAAACTCCTGCAGGAATGACTTCATGGGAACTCTTTGACAAGCTTCTAAAAGAGGTAAATGTGGTAGGCACACCTGGTTCGGGATTCGGACCCAGTGGAGAAGGATATTTCAGACTTACTGCATTCGGAACCAGAGATAATACCATTGAAGCCATCAGAAGAATAAGAGAAGGTTTGAAAATATAAAATGAAGTATAATTTTGACCGCATGCCTGATAGAAGAGATACCGCCTCATTGAAATGGGACAGGAATTTCAGGCTGGGTCAAATTCAGTATAAAGGGGAAGTCAATTCAATGTGGGTGGCTGATATGGATTTCCCCTGTGCGGAACCGGTGGTTTCGGCAATTCTAAAGAGGGCCCGGCATCCTGTCTATGGTTATTCCTATTATGATAAAAATAAAATGCCCGGAGCCATATGCAAATGGTTGCTGGACAGGTACAGATGGAACCTTAAATATGACGATGTCTTCTATTCACCCGGAGTAGTGACTTCAATCGGGGCTTTGATACACGGGTTCACAAAACCCGGAGAGGCAATCATCATTCAGACACCTGTATATTATCCTTTCAAGAGAACAATTGAAGCCGCCGGTCGGAGAGTTGTTGAAAATCCTCTAATGAATGTCAATGGATATTATAAAATGGATTTTGATGATTTGAAAAGGAAGGCCGCTGATAATGAAACTGTTATGATGATTCTTTGTTCGCCCCATAATCCGGTTGGCCGGGTGTGGACATTTGATGAATTGAGGGAATTGAGCGAAATATGTAAATCAAATGATGTTTTATTGCTATCAGATGAAATTCACATGGATCTGACCAGAAAAGATACGGTTTTTGTTCCTTTGGCTATTGCCGGAGACAGAATGAATACAATAACCCTGACAGCCCCGAGCAAGACCTTCAATATCCCCGGTCTTTCAATTTCTGTTGCTATAATGGAAAATCCGGAATACAAAAAAAGATGGCGGGAAATTGCATATGGTTCATTGGGATTGAGTCTCCCCAACCCATTTGGTGCCGAAGCATTTATTACAGCTTATGAGCAGGGCGGAGAATGGCTTTTACAGGCAGTTGACTATATTGATTCCAATTTCAATATACTTCATGAAGCCCTGGCAACAAAAATTCCTGAAATAATTTTCAATTTTCCGGAGGGAACATACCTTGCATGGCTTGACCTTGGTAAATACGGAATAACTGATGATATTGAATTTTCCGAGGAACTTGAAAGGCGGGAAGGACTTCTGGTAGATCCCGGAAGCATATTCGGCTTTGAAGGCAAAGGGTTCATCAGGCTTAATGTAGCCTGTCCGGCAAAAAGGGTCACAAATGCAGTTGAGTCGATAAAAAGGGTTCTAACCAAGGATTGATAAAACAGCCGACCTGAACGATCCAAATGCTTCATCAGATGCATATTCATAGGGTGGAAGCAGTCTCAGAGGAAATTCTTCAACAGCAAGTTTTGTATATAATTTATCATATGCGCTGTCAATGGCATGGAAATTTACAGCTTCCTTCAATTTATCCCTGACTTGTAAAAACAAGTCCAGATGCTTCTGTGCTTCACTATGGCGGCCTGCATGGCAGAGGCTGACAAATTCATTTGCCCTGTCAAGGTCTGTATTTCCCACAGACATCAAAAGACCGCATTCGGTGAGCCGTGACAATTCCATGAAATTTTGCTCAGTGACGAAAAATTGAATTTCCGTTTCCGAAGAGGCAATTTCACTGAAATCCTCCGGAAGACCTCTGGTGTATTTGACCGCTGCTAGGTTTTTGTGTCTTCTGGCTTGTCTGAACAGCTCGGATGGTTCGAGAAATCGTTTTGTGCGGCCTAAATTATAATTTAGAAAAGTACAGTCAGGATGATCTCCCAGAAGAGTATCAAAAAAGTTGTCTACCTCTATATCATTGAGCTGACCCCAGGATGGAAGTGAAAATTGAAATTCACGTATCCCCAGTGAATGTGCAATCTCCAGTTTTTCATTCATTCTGGAAACAGATAAGTCTATAAGGCCAACCATTGGGTTAAATCCAAGAACACCGGATAGTTTGGCAAAGATTGATGTTATTTCCTCAAACTGACTGTTATTGACTGCATAACCTTCACCGGCAGTGCCGAAGAGATATATATTGCGGATATTATGGCTGCAAAGATGCTCTATCTGCTTTATAAACAGATTTTCCATAAAATTATAATCAATGTCCCAGGGAATAAGTGCCGTGGCCATAATCACTGCCGGATATCTTTTCATGTATCACCTCGCAAATATTGCATACAATTATACGCTGCTGTAAAGCCATATCATTGACATTATACATCATATCCAAGAAAAACCTTTTAAATGAAAGACAAATGGTGTTAAAATAATTTTCGGACGGATTAGTTACAACGGGGGTACATCATGAAAAAAATTGACATACATGTTCATACCAGGGCAGTGCAGATGCTCAGAAGACCCAGGAACAATGAGCATTATGCATCACCTATGCAAATAAGGGCCAAATATGATTCCTGGGGAATTGAAAAGGGTGTCATAATGACCGGAATTGCTCCGGAATACGGTTTTCATATACAGTCAAATGAAGAAGTATATCAATTGGTACAGGATTATCCGGATACTTTCTACTGGTTTTGTAACCTGCATCCTACGATGGGAACAAACTCTCCTGATACCGACTTTTCATATTTTCTTAATTTTTATAAAAAGCTGGGTGCCCGTGGAGTTGGTGAAGTAACATTCAACTATTATATTGATGATCCACTCGTGGATAATTTGTTTTATCATTGCGGTGAATGTGATATGCCGGTGACTATACATATAGCCCCCCGGGTCGGCGGTTATTATGGAATAGTTGACGACCTTGGTCTTCCGAGGCTTGAAGCATTGCTGGATAAATACCCGAAACTCAGGATTCTCGGACACTCCCAGTTTTTCTGGTCAGAAATTGGCAAGGATGTAAACGAAGAGACCCGTGGAGGATACCCTGAAGGTAAGGTGGAACCGGGCAGGCTGGTTGAACTGTTTGAAAATCACCCCAATCTACTCGGTGATTTGTCAGCCGGAAGTGGTGAAAATGCCATGATGAGGGACGTTGATTTTGGTCTGTGGTTCATGGAAAGGTTTCAGGACAGATTATTTTACGGTACTGATGTCAGTGCGCCTTCGGTTGAATTCAAGCTAGGAGGCTGGCTGGATGAAATGAATGCAGAGGGAAAACTTTCTGATGAAGCATATAAGAAAATCTGCAGGACAAATGCCCTGGAGATTCTGGAATAACTGATTATGTTTTAATTTGATATCCGGGGGGTATCATTCGAATAGAATACATAGGAGGATTGCAACATGGCAGGCAAAAACGTTATTGAAGTAAACAGTTCTGATTTCAAGGAGGTTGTTCTTGAATCAGAGGTACCGGTTCTGGTGGATTTCTGGGCAGAATGGTGTGGACCATGCAGAGCATTGGCACCTATATTTGAGCAACTCTCAGAGCAGTTTGAAGGAAAGGCTAAATTTGTCAAGCTTAATGTTGACGATAGTCCTGATATTGCAGGTAATTACAGGATTATGAATATTCCTACTATGCTGCTTTTCAAAAACGGAGAGATTGTTGAAAGATTGATAGGTTTAAGACCGGCTTCAGTCATCAGTGACTTGATAACAGCAAGCTTATAGTTTATAATATGTCTTACAATATGATGAATTGCATGATGAATCATTGTGCAATTTTTCATATTAAGATTACTAGACCTTTATAAGGCTATCGGAGGGTGAAAATGGCTGGAAGAAGATTCCCCGGCTCGTTGTTCGGATTTAACAAAACATCTGTAAACACATATATTGAATCCATGGTAAGGGATTATGAAGAAAAAATGTCTGCCAAGGATTTTGAATTGGAAAAACTTTCCAAGCAGCTGATGAAGATTACAGAGAAATATGAAGAACTGAAACTTGAAGAAGAAACCATAAGAAGTGAAAAGGAAAAAATTTCCGGTGCCCTGGTCAAAGCCAATGAAAAGGCTGAACAGATTATAGCAGAAGCAAGGGAACGGTCTGCTGAGGAAGTTGCTGACCTTGAATCAGCTGCTGAGCGTGAACGTGAAAAGATAGTGGATATTAGAAAACAACTCATGCAAATGAAGTCTGAAGCCAAAGCTGTTCTTCAAAGCTATGGAAATGCAGTAAACAGTATAATATTCGACGAAGGTCCTTTACCGACGGATTTTGATGAACAGGCAACTGATAAGAATGAAGCGGCAGAAAAAGCTGTTGAAACAAAGGAAACTGACGACTTCTTCGCTTGATAATACTTGAAACAAAGATATGGAGAACCGTCAAAACCGGTTCTCTTTATATATGATTAAATGAAGTAATTTTACGGAGGGACTTATGAAAGAGATACTGGCAATCATGGAAAAGAATTCCAAGGCAACTGTTGAAGAAATAGCGACAATGACAGGTTTAACCGAGGCTGAGGTTGCCGATGCTATTGCCGTATATGAAAAAAACGGAACAATCCGTGGATACAAGGCCATGGTTGACTGGAATAAGACCGACCGGGATTTTGTTACGGCATTGATTGAAGTAAGGCTTACTCCGCAGAGAGATAAGGGGTTTGACAGAATGGCTGCCAGGATATACAGATATCCTCAGGTCAGGGCATGTTATCTGATGTCGGGTAGTTATGACCTTACTGTAATCGTTGAAGGTGCAAATCTTAAGGAAGTTGCAATGTTTGTTTCAGAGAAACTGTCTGTCATTGATGGTGTCCTGAGTACAGCCACGCATTTTGTTTTGAAAAAATACAAGGATGGAAATATACTTCTTGAGGGAAGGGAAGATGATGACAGGGAGGTTATCGTCTTATGACAACACCTGAGAGATTTATAAAGGAAAGCATAAGGACAATGCCTCCTTCAGGGATAAGGAAGTATTTTGATCTGATAAATGAACTGGAAGATGTAATTTCACTGGGGATAGGTGAACCTGATTTCATTACACCATGGAGCATCAGGGAAGCCGGAATCTATGCACTTGAACAAGGGCATACCCATTATTCAGCAAATGCGGGAATGAGGGAATTGCGAAGGGAAATATCAGCTTATCTGAAAAGGCGGTTTTCAGTTGAGTATAGCCCGGACAATGAAATTATTGTTACTGTCGGAGCAAGCGAAGGCATCGACATGGTGCTGAAAACCATACTGGAACCCGGTGATGAAGTCGTTGTACCGGAGCCTGGTTTTGTTGCATATAAAGGCTGTATATTGACTAGTGGAGGTATACCTGTTCCTCTTCCTCTGAGGGAGTCAAACTGTTTTAAAATTGATCCGATGGAACTTGATAAAGCAATAAACGAAAAAACAAAGGCAGTCATCATTCCATTTCCCAACAATCCAACTGGTTCCATTATGACAGGAGATGAACTGGAGGACCTGGTGAAGGTTCTTGAGAAAAAGGATGTTGTTATCATCTCTGATGAAATTTATTCGGAACTTACCTATGGGTTTAAATTCAAGTCGATGGCATCATTCCCATCAATCCGTGAAAAACTGGTCCTTGTCAATGGTTTTTCAAAAAGTCATGCAATGACTGGGTGGCGCCTTGGGTATGCATGCGGAGATTCCCGTATCATAAAGCATATGTTCAAGGTTCATCAGTACGCATTGATGTGTGCCCCCACAGTTGCACAGTATGCAGGGATAGAGGCACTTCGAAATTGTGATGATGATGTCAGGGAGATGGTCAGTGAATATGACATGAGGAGAAAATATATACTCAAGGGGGTCAGGGACCTGGGATTGCAGTGTTTTGAACCACAGGGAGCGTTTTATATATTCCCGAATATAACATCAACAGGACTGACAAGCGATGAATTTTGTGAGGCTTTGCTAAGGGAGGAAAAAGTTCTGGTGGTTCCGGGAACTGCATTCGGTGAAAGCGGTGAGGGGTATATACGAGCTACATATGCCAGCTCTATGGAAAATATAAAAGAAGCCCTTGAAAGGATGAAACGATTCCTTGACAGGAGAAAAGGAAAATAACTTGATGGATATAAGTTTGGTCAGGATTGAATTATCCGGCCTTGAAGAAAAGATATCTGATTTGGATAAAAGCCTGAATACAGAAAAAATCAGACTGGATATCAAGAAGCTTGAAGAAGAAGCAACCCATGAAGGATTCTGGAATGACCAGGAAAATTCACAAATGGTGCTTCAAAAGATAAAACAACTGAAGGGCAGTCTCGGAGGGTTTGTTAAACTTCAGAATCTATATGAAGATGCAACGGTGCTGCTGGAGCTTTATGATGAAGAGCCCGGAGAAGAAATGGAAAAGGAACTTGAAAAGGGCCTTTCCTCCCTGCGAAAAATATATGAAGAGGTAAGACTGCAGACGTTGCTCAGCGGAAGACATGACAGTGAAAATGCAATCATAACCCTTCATGCCGGTGCCGGCGGTACAGAGGCGCAGGATTGGGTTGAGATGCTTCTTCGAATGTATTCCAGATGGGCGGAAAACAGGGGATTTAAATTTATTATTACAGATTTGCTGCCAGGTGATGATGCCGGGGTAAAGAGTGTAACTGCAAGAATTGAAGGTCCCTATGCCTATGGATATGCAAAAGCCGAGAATGGAGTTCATCGCCTTGTCAGAATATCACCTTTTGATTCGTCAGGCAGAAGACATACATCATTTGCTTCCCTTGAGGTAATACCTGAAATAAGTGCTGATGCTGAAGTGGATATAAAACCTGAGGATTTGAAAATGGATACATTCCGTGCATCAGGAGCAGGTGGTCAGCATGTCAATAAAACAGATTCAGCTGTCAGGCTTACCCATATTCCTACGGGGCTCGTTGCTGCCTGCCAGTCTGAAAGAAGCCAGCATCAGAACCGTGAAACCGCAATGAAGCTTCTTTATTCAAAATTGATGGAAATCAAGGAAAGGGAAGCCAAGGAAAAAATTGAGGACCTGAAGGGCGTTCAAATGGAAATCGCATGGGGAAGCCAGATTCGGTCGTATGTCTTCTGTCCGTATACCATGGTCAAGGACCATAGAACCAACTTTGAAATGGGAGATGTCCAGAAGGTCATGGATGGAGATATTGATGGATTCATCAACGCCTACCTCATCAGCAGGGGAAACAGCAAGAACTGATTTTCCCTATTATAAGTTTTCTGATTATCTGAAAAAACATTACGGCTGCAGGGTCTATAAGATACCTGTGGCTGTTCCTTGCAGTTGTCCCAACAGGGATGGAGCAAAAGGGACAGGCGGGTGTATTTTCTGCGGAGAAGAAGCAGCCGGGTTTGAATCACTCGCACCGGAATTATCCGTCAGGGAACAACTTCAACAAAATATCAATTATATGGGTGCGAAATATAAAGCGGATAAGTTTATTGCGTATTTCCAAAATTATTCCAATACATATATGGATCTCGAACGGTTCAAGGGATATATGGGGGAGGCCTGCAGCAAAAATGTGGTGGGCATATATATTTCAACACGACCGGACTGTATAGAGGAACTGCATGCGGAGTTCCTGGCAGAGCTGGCAGAATCCAAAGGTGTTGACATTGTCATGGAGATTGGACTTCAAAGTGCCAGTGATGAAACCCTGAGAAAGCTGAACAGGGGTCACAGTGTAAAAGATTTTGAGAATGCGGCCGGACTCCTGAATGATTATGGGATTCCTTTCTGTGCACATATGATAACCGATCTGCCTTTTGAAAGCAGGAAACAGGTGGCCATGAATGCCCGTTTTCTCAACAATCTGGGAACAGCACAGGTAAAAAACCACTCACTTTATGTAATCAGGGGCACAAAACTTGGAGATATGTATGAAAATGATGAAATCGCTATGCTTGACAGCAGTGATTTTGTAGACAGAACTATTTTATTCCTTAGGAATCTGGACAAAAATACAGTTGTGCAACGGCTGATGGGAAGAGCACCTGAGGAAAGAACTTTGTTTTGCAATTACGGCAGAAGCTGGAGGGCCGTTGTTGATGAAATAACGGCCGGTATGATTAAGAACGGTTGGAAACAGGGGGACCTTGTCTAATTTTCCGTGAATCTTTTAAGCAAAGGTATACGGCCGGCAAAAAGGAAAAGCACTAATCCCAGGACTGCATCCTTTGTCATGTAAATAAGCATGGAGGCAATCACAGTGATAAATGTGGTTTCAGGGCTCTTCAGATAAAATTTCAAAATTATAAATAAATATGGAAGACCTATGATATAAGCTGCTAGAACGCCGATAATGTAAGCAGAAAATGCAGAATATCTTTCACTGAGCCTTGATTTTTCATAAAATAGTCCTGAAAAGTATGCGGCTGGTAAAAATCCAAGGATGAATCCAAAGGAAGGTTGAAGGATATAGCCCGGTCCTCCACCCAAAGTAAATACCGGAATGCCTGCAAGTCCAAGTATCATATAAACTGACATCGCCATTAGTCCCCTGAGGGGACCCAGGACAATTCCGGCAAGTATTGCGAAAAACAGCTGAAAAGTAACACTCATAAACGGAAGCGGTAATTTCAAAAAGGCACCTGCAGTCGCAAGTGCTACAAAAAAAGCCATAAATACCATGTCTCTTGTTTTCATATCACCGGGAATATAGCATATTGCCGCCAACCTGTCAACCTGGTTACAGCCCAGGGTTAACAGGACTAATAATCATTCCCGACCTGATTATTAGTGATAATCAGGTCGGGAATGATTATTGATTTTTGAGGTGTGTTGCCAAGTTTCAATAATTTGTGGATAATGGAGAGGGACTTTTTATTTGATTTTAAAACAGGAGGGTGCCATGTCTTTAGGTGCAGAAGTATACAATAGAATTGATTCCGTATTCGAAAAGGCTGCCGCAGACGGCCGTAAAATGCTTTTTGAGCATGAGGTATACGATATTCTGGGTAATGCAGGGCTTGATGTTCCGCATTATGTTTTTGTGGAAAAACCCGGGGAGGCAACTGAGGAAATCCTGATGCAGTTCAGTGACAGGATTGTCATAAAGATTGTATCGAGGGATATTGCCCATAAGCAGAAACTTGGAGGAGTCAAGGTAATCAATAATTCAGAAACATTATTTGTTCAGTTTGTTCTCCAAAGGATGAAAGAAACCGTTTTAAGTCATTTCGGGGCGGAAGACAAACCTATTATAGAGGGTTTTTTAATCGTGGAGTATGTTGATTTTACACAGAGTCTCGGCAATGAGCTATTAATAGGGGTTAAGGATGACAATGCATTCGGACCTGTTGTGACATTGAGCAAAGGTGGGGATGATGCTGAGTTTTTTGCAAAATACTACGACCCCGCTAATTTATTTCTGCCACACCTGACCAATGAGGAGTCAATGGAACTAGCAGGTTCACTTAAAATTATAAATAAGTTCAATGAGATAGGTCACCCTGAGTATAGGGCACTCATTGCAAAGGCAGCTGAAATAATAAGCAAACTTGCACTCAGATACTCTGATGTCTCAGATGTTGAGGTCATGTATCACATTCTTAGCATGGACGTTAATCCATTTGTATTTTCAAAAAGCGGCCGATTCATTGCCGTGGACGGGTTCATGACTTTTGAAGAGTCAAATCTTAAAAGTAAATTAAGGGCAAATACATCGAATATAGATGCTTTTTTCAAACCCAATGGAATTGCTGTAATCGGAGTATCGAGGAATGAAACAAAATACAGCATGGGAAGGGAAATCGCCAATCTGCTCCATGAACTAAACCGGGATGACCTGTATTGCATAAATCTTAGGGAGGGAAGCACCCGTATCGGAGGCAAGGAATACAGGATGTACCAGAATCTTGACGACCTGCCCGAAGATGTGGATCTTGCTGTTTATGCAGCACCTGCAGGTTCTGTGCCTGATTTTCTTAGAAACATGGGCAAAAGAAAGCCAAAGGCCATGGTTATGATTCCGGGAATCCCATCTGACATAGGTTACGGTGAATTTTCCGCAATGGTCGATTCAACCAAACCTGAAAGCATGCGTATAATAGGCCCGAACTGTATGGGGGTTTATTATGGATCCCAGGAAAAAGGCAGGGGGGTCAATACGCTCTTCATAGACGAAGACAGATTGAAACTCACTTCTGATGAGAACAGCAATACAGCACTTCTGACACAAAGCGGTGGAATGGCCATAACAATGATTGACAAACTGGGGAATAACCCGGTATTCAAGGCCGTGGCAAGCTTTGGAAATAAATATGATGTTAAAATCACAGATTTGCTCAAATATTTCATGGCTGACGATTCCATAAAGGTTATATCAGTTTATGTAGAGGGGTTTGATGAAAGGGAGGGCAGGCTTTTCTTTGACCTGGCCCGCGAAAGCTCAAAACCGGTAATCGTATATAAAGGTGGTAAGACCGAAGCCGGAGCGCAGGCCGCAAAGAGTCATACCGCTGCAATGACAGGGGATTATGATACATTCAAGGCTGCATGCCTGCAGGCCGGTGTCATTCTTACTGAAGATGCCACCCAATTTATGGATTGCATTAAGGCTTTTTCCCTGCTGGCGGATAAGAAGACCGGCGGGATGAGGGTCGGAGGTGTATTAAATGCAGGTTTTGAAGCTACTATTGCTTCAGATGAACTGGGCAGATTGCAACCTGTAAAAGTTACACCTGCAACAATGGAAAAACTGGACAAAATCAACTTCCATGGACTTGCTGATACGGGTAATGCCATTATTGACGTTACACCAATGACTGATGATGTTATGTACGGAAAATTCATAGAAGCATTCATGGAAGATGAAAATGTTGATGCGGTTATTGTTGGCATAGTACCGCATGTTGAAAACATAAAATCGACGCCTGACACATGCACTGATGAAAATTCACTTGCAAATGTATTGGTCAGAATATATGAAAAATATGATAAACCCCTTGTGGTTTCGGTAAATGCAAGTGAATTCTACGGAGAATTTGTAGGAATTATGGAAAAGGGCAGCCTGCCTGTATATTCTGATATCCGCTCAGCAGTTAGATCGCTGGAGGCATACATGGATTACTTCAAGCTAAAATAACGGAGGTTTTAAATGGAGCAAACTACCAAGATTCTGATAATCGATGACGATAAGAACATATGTGAGCTCGTGGCCTTGTATCTTAAGAAAGAGGGATATGAGGTTATATACACATATGACGGTCACAGCGGAATACGAATGTTCGAGGAATCTAAACCCAACTTAATAATACTGGATATAATGATGCCCGGTATGGATGGATGGGAGGTTTGCCGAACAATCAAAAAAGCCAGTACAGTTCCGATAGTCATGCTATCAGCCAAAGGTGAAACCTTTGATAAAGTACTTGGACTGGAGTTGGGAGCTGATGACTATATCGTCAAGCCTTTTGACGGCAAGGAGCTTGCAGCAAGGGTCAAGGCAATACTAAGGAGGAGCTCCGGCAGCCGGGATGAGGAAGAGGAAATAAAGCTTCCGGGTCTTATCGTTAATAAAAACAAATATTCAGTGATACTTGAAGGGGAGTCAATAGAAATGCCTCCGAAGGAGTTTTTACTTCTGTATTATTTTGTTTCAAATCCAAACAAGGTATTTACCAGGGAAAATCTGCTTCACAGTATCTGGGGTTATGATTTCTACGGTGACTCAAGAACAGTTGATGTCCACATAAAAAGGCTCCGTGAAAAGATCAACAACAAGAATCCCAATTGGGAATTGAAAACTGTATGGGGCATTGGATATAAATTTGAGGTAATCTCATGAAGTCGGTGTTCTGGAAGATGTTTATGGTGTTTGCCGGCATACTCGTTGTTTCTTTTCTGGTCATGGCCGGTTTTTTCTATGCAGAGCTTGATGACTTTACCTATGACCGTAAAATTGAACTTTATGACATAGTTGCAGGAGAAATCTACCTGAATATCACAAATTCCACTTTTGATATGTCAACCATACCAAGAACATATCAGGATCTTGAAGAAAGGAATAACCTCGCTGAAAATGTCAGGGTTTACGGAGAAAATATCAATTCAATCATTTGGGTTGTAAATGACAGCGGGGGAATCATTGCTATATCTGATTCAACGGATGTTGATGAACTCTTCTTTGTAAGGGACTTTTATAACAGGACCGAACAATACATGTATGATGATAAATTTTACAAGCCATACTTTGAATCTGATGAAACCATGTTCATGGCAACTGAAATTTTTGCCGGCTTATATGAGGGAAGCTACCAAAAGCCGGGTCTGACATATATAAAGACATATAAGTACAGGGGAAATGATTACATAGGGAAAGATTCCAAGATTGCCGTTTACATACATACGCCGCGGGAAGAACTTATTGTAGCCCGCAGGGCACTGATACTCGCATATTTGGTTCCCTGGGTTATATCAATTGTTATAGCTGCCGGGTTCATCATGATCCTGGCAAGGAGCTTCAGCAGACCTTTGCGAAATATGGTAGGAACCACCAACAGGGTATCCAAGGGGGATTTGAAAGCCCGGGTTGGCAAAATCCGGAGAAAAGACGAAATAGGACAGCTTGGAAAAGCCCTGGACAAGATGCTGGATAAAATAGAGGAACTGGAAAATTCCAGACAGGAATTCGTATCAGATGTTTCACACGAACTTAGAACTCCTGTCACATCAATCAACGGATTCGTAGAGGGGATGCTTGACGGAACAATTCCGCCTGAAAAACAGCGCCATTATCTTGAGATAGTAAAAAGTGAAAGCAGCAGACTCAACAGACTGGTCAATGACCTTATGGTTCTGACCAGGCTTTCGGGAAAAAGGAATCTGCCTGCAAGGGAGAATTTTGACCTTAATGAACTTATAAGAACAGTGGTCATAGGAATGGAAAAAAGGATTAGTTCCGGAAAAATCGAAATGGATATTCAGTTTGAAGATGATATCACCATAGTTAATGCAAGCAGGGATGACATGGAGCGAGTCCTGGTCAATTTGCTGGACAATGCTGTTAAATTTACTCCTGCAGGCGGAAGTATCAGTATTTCAACCAAGGCAAAAAAATCCAAGATTATCGTAAGCATAAAAGACGATGGAGCAGGAATTCCTCCGGAAAAACTGGAAAGAATATGGGAACGGTTCTATAAGGAAGACTCCTCAAGGGGTTATACCAGCGGTGGAGCAGGACTTGGCCTTTCGATTGTCAAAAGTATCCTGGTGTCCCATGAAGAGACGATAGAGGCAGAGTCAACGGAAGGAAAGGGAACTGAATTTAAATTTTCAATTCAGCAGGGATTATAAATAAAATGTTAACAGATTATTTACAAAATATTTGGATGTGAAGGGTAAAATAATTACAAGAATACAAAACAGGAGATGATAAAATGCAAAGCGAATTCAATAATGAAAATAAAAGACCAAGAATAAAATCCACTCAAGTTATAATGGTGTTGCTTGCTGTATTTTTAAGTCTTGTAATAGGTATATCTGCAGGCGTAGCCGGAGTAGGGTATTTCCTTTCTGCCAATGATGTGGATGTCAAAGGAATACTTATGGGAGAATACAGTGAGGGAAGTCTTGTATATACCGGTGAAAATACAGGTTTGGCGGGTGACAACGGTATAATCAAAAAAGTAGAGATTATCCAAAGTGAATCAGATTCACCTGTTTCAGTAAAATTTGAATATGATTCGAGCAACGATCACACAAAAGCAATCCATCAAAAAAACCTGATAAGCGG
>CAYYXJ010000052.1:0-17302 GCA_964475455.1 uncultured Clostridiaceae bacterium
CCCTGTCTGTGATACAGTCGTAAGCAATTATTCCCACACCTTTTCCGAAGACTTTTTCAAGTCCGGTTGAAAATTCAGGGTCCGTCCCGGAATTGGGTTTAAATTCCTTTACCGGACTGTATTGAACAAGAAAGAAAACAAAAGCCTCATAACCTTCTTCCGAGGCTTTTTCCAGTTCCAGCAGATGTTTCAATCCCCTTTCGGTCGGGGCATCTGGAAACATGGCAACTCCGTCAACATCAAGGGTTACGCCCTTGACTTCTATGAACCCCTTGCAGCCATTCTCTCTTTCATAATACAAATCAAACCTTGAGTTCCCGTAGCTGCTCTCCCTTTTTAAAAAAATAATATCATCAAACTCAGGAATCAATCCTCTGTTAATGGATTCCTCTACAACCTTATTGGGAACCTGCGAATCCATATTGATCAATAGGTTGCCTCTGAAAACCGATATCAGTGAATATCCCGTTTTTCTATTTTCATTGAAACTTTTTTCCAAATAGACCTTGGCCCCGGGAATCAGCAGTTCCCGGCATCTTCCTGTATTTTTAACATGTACATACTCCGTTTTACCATTAATCTCTACCATTGCACCGAATCTATGGGGCCGTTGTAAAAATATCCCTTCAGATATATCTTTATACTTCATCGATAACCTCCATCAGACGCACCTGTTCATCAAAATCAGGCAAGTCGGGTCTTAGGATATACCAAAGTCTTGTTTCAGGTTTCCTGAGTTTTTCTATATATTGAATATAATTGGTGAAGCTACCGAAGTCTTCAATGAAATTATCCATGATATTAGGTACAAATGCACATTTGTCGCCAAAGGTATTGAAGAGCTTTTCTATATCAATTTTCGGATAAACAAATTCCATGCCAAGGATATTTATTCCGGAATTATGAAGGTTATCAATCTGATGGGAGAATTGCCCGCAGCAATGGATAAAAAGCCCCTTGAATTTATCAGATAATCTTTTAACATAAGGCAATCCGAACTCCTTGTATAACCCCGGAGACAACAGCGGCATGTAATCTTCCGTTATTCCTATCCCAATATCTGGTGGCAGCCATATGAACGGCCATAAGGGAGCTTCAATCCCCGGGATTTTTTTATAAATGCTTTCAATGTTCTTAATAAGAAGATCAGTTACTTTTTCAAGTGCCGCATGGACTGAACCGGGACTTTCATACATTGAAACCATCATATTCTTCTGTTCCCATACAAGGGAAAGTGTATTCAAAGGTCCCTGTAAGTCATAAGTGCTGGCTGGAAGATTTCCTGTATTCAATCTATTCAGGACCTCATCGAACAGCTTCCTGCCTAAAAGAATATCCCCGCTGTCCGGAACGGCATGTTTCATTTCCGGGACATCACCCGGTTTGTATATGACCGGTTCTATCCAGGAATTTCCTGATGAAGACTTTATTCTGTTGCCCCCCCAGTAGGATGCAGTGGTGGTTGTTCCAAAATCAATTGTAAATCTGGTAATGTTGGTACCGGGCATGGCAGCACACTCTAAAATATTAGCTGCAGCCTCTGATACCATTTCTTCATGATTATCAAGTTGCCTGTACTGATGGTTATGCGAATAAGATGACCAAACAGTTCTTAGTTCTTTTTTCCAAAACTTCCTTAACAACAGTCTGCGGGCATTTAATTTTTCAATTGGAAACAAGTCCTCAAAAGTTTCGTCCATTGTTACCTCCAGTATTCCTGGGTACAGTACATGGTCCTGCTGTCCTTGATTGAAACTCCTATTCCTATATATTCATAGTCTCCCAAAAGTGTTTCCCTGTGGCCCGTCTGTGAATTAAGCCATCCGTTTACCATATCAACACTGTTTTTATAACCCATGGCTAAATTTTCTCCGAGGAATCTATATGGAATCCCTCTTTGTGTTGCCCTTTCACCGGGGCCATTACCCTGCAAATCTGTATGGGAAAAGAAGTTATATTCAACCATATTGTTTGAATGATTTTCTGCTATTTCAAATGCTGCAATGCTTTTTGCAAGAATATCTTTTCCTTTTTGCACTCTGAATGCATTTGTAATGTGGTATATCTGTGACTCCAATGCTTCTTCCATATCATATCCTGTGCTGCAATAATTGTCGTGTGCTGCTTCTTCAGTTTCCTTTTCGATTACCATAAAAGCTGCAACAATTCCTTCTTCCATATCATAATAATAAGTAATATAGTCACCTGCTTCAGTAACATAGGTTGCCTTGTCTGAATTGTTCAGTTGGTAAATAATTGCAGAATTGCCGTCAGGCAAAAGCTTTCTGATTTCAGTCAATCCTGTATTTCCATAAGCAGCTGTAACTTCGGATTTTGTCATTCCGATAGATATATCCTTTTCATAACCATACCCATTGGATGCAGACAAAACAGCCTTGACTTCGCCCGACTGTTCCCCAATTTGAATGTAGTTGTTGTAATCCATGCCAAAAATATTCCACTCGAATCCATATCTGGACAAAAAACCATCAGTTGGTGAACCGTTTTGCGAAAGTACTGTAATCCACAAATCACCTATGGATGGTACTTCCCTTGTCCCTTTATTGAATTTTGTAAATATTGACCCTGCACTGTTCTCATTTATGCTGCCTTCGGATACCAATACATCAATCAATTGTATATTTTCACCGTTGAATGTTGCTCCGAGCAGTTCAAATGAAACCCATGCTACATGTCCCCTGGTAAACCCCATTGTTACCAACTCGGAATTCAATTCATCGGTGAGAATTTCATTGTCCTTTGCAAAGTTTACTGATGTATCCCATGAAAATTCCGCCCCGGGACCTTTGTCTGAAAAACCAAGGGCTCTGAGTCCGAATGTCACATATTCCATTGCCCTGAGTTCTTGATATGACCCAAAATCATTATTGGAAATTCCATTTGTCAATTGGTAGTGATATAAGTATCCGACATATGGATTTCCCCAATCCGGTACATCCTTGAACGGATGACTGTAATTTTCAATCATGGCTTCTTGTTCTCCACCCAGAAGTCTCACAAACATTACAGCCCCTTCAAGTCTTGTAGGAACCCTGTCAAGTTCAAACCCTATTTCAGTACCATTGAAAAGACCTATGGAATACAGGTCCATGGCATACTCATTATATGTTTCATATGATGCCGCACATGTGGTACCCGGGAATAAACCCAACGTGACAATTATCATAACCAAGGATATTACCAAAACTTTTTTCATGTGTTTCTCCAATATTTAGCATTTGTGTTCCATTTGATTATATCACTTCGTTTTCTGTATCACACAGTAAGAAAAATACCGAATTTATACTGCCGGTTTAAAAAACAGAACAAATTTAAACCAGGGAGATATTCAATTTCTGACAATTGTTGTATATAGTTTATTCATCCCCCACGGGAAATAACTTTTGAGAGAGACTAAATGAATATCAACGACTTCAACTATCAAATTAAAAGAGTGGATGAAAACCATAATGACGGACAATACTATATCGATGATATAGACACACCGATGTTTGATTATCTTCACAAACAGATTGTTACCAAGAATTTTGTTCTGGAACCATTGGGTTACAGACATTTTCTTGACCTGTTTGAATTCAGGTTGCAGAACGAACCGGAAGACAAGGACCCCTTCGAAAACCTGGGCGAACGTTTTGATGAGGCCTACACCCAGTTCTTTACATATATGTGCAACATCGATAACCTTGCCTGGGTTATGATTGACAGAATATATGTTACAGGCTTCTTTTTACTTGAAATGGAAGTTGATTACAACAACTATATGGACCGTAATGCACACTTGTATTACGAAATAAGCCGTCATATGGACAAATCAGAAATTCATACGGAAATGATCAAGGGGATCATAGATAATCTGTTTTCAGAGTCTGACATACCCCGCATTGAATTGCATCTTGAAGAAACTGAAGATGACAGGCAATCTATGAAATCCCTGACAGAACTTGGGTTTAAAAGATTTGTTGAGAAAGAAGATGGCGCAAACATCAGGTATACACTTCTGAATGACGATCCCCGACTCAATGCACCTCCGAGGCATATTCCTTTTATATTGAAAGCATACAGGGAAAATGAAAAAGCCCGGAACAGCAATTGAGTTTCAAAAAGCCGGTTAAGCTAACATTTCCCACAACAAGGACCGGGGAATCCCCCCCATGATTCCTGTTACCCTACGGTCTGGTTTTTCATCAGCATTCACAGTACACATTACCGGCTTAGGACCGCCATAAAGGCGGTCCCTTTTCTATCTGTCACGGCCGACAGGGGTATAAGCAATTACACATCTGGTAACATTGGAAGCCCCGGCATACCTCAGTTCCATTTCACATTCATTCAGTGTATTTCCCGTGGTCATTATGTCATCAATCAGTAATACATTTTTTTTATTTACCAGCGGTTTGAAACTTTTATATACGCCTTTTACATTTCGTTTTCTTTCAGCCTTTCCCAGTCCTGCCTGTTTTTTGTTCTTTCTGATTTTCAAAAGACCTTTGCTGCAAACAGGTATTTTCAGTTTTGCTGCAATTGATTCTGCTGCTATCTGACTTTGGTTATATCCCCTGATTATGAAACTCCTCTTATGCATTGGTACAAAGACAATCATATCAAATGAAAGACCTTTATCTGCCATCAGCTTTCCCATAAGTGATGACAGCATGCGAATATAGTAAGGTCTTCCGGCATATTTTGAAATTTTAAGAAGAGATGAGATTTTTTTATCGTATTCAAATAAATAATAGGTAATGCCCTTTTTATTCAGCTTAATAGAAAGAGATTCCGTGCATTCTCCGCAAAAACCAAACTCATCAGTATTCTTGAATTTACCACAATAAATGCATGGATGAGGAAATAATATGTCCAGAAAATTCATTTTAATAAACCAAAAGGTTAACCAGTCCGGAATACCTTTTTTTCTTGTTTTCATTTGCAACCATTGAACGAAGAATTCCATCCTGACCGACAATATATAATTTATCAACTGCCCGGCTGACTGCTGTATATAGTAGATTTCTTGTCTGAAGCATGGGGCTGACCCCCATAAGTATCAGAATTACCGTATTGTATTCACTTCCCTGACTTTTATGAACAGTAATTGCATAAGCTGTATCCAGTTGATCTGCATCCCTGATATCATAAGAAACCCGCCTTCCGCCGTCAAATACAATTTCCATGATACCACCCTCAGAATCAATGCTTGTTATGTAACCTATATCCCCGTTGAATATGCCTTTACCTTCTTCGAACCCATATCTATATTCAAGCTCATAATTGTTTCTGGTCTGCATGACTTTGTCACCTTCACGGAAAACACGGTTACCATACTCTTTTTCTTTCTTTAGACCGGAAGGTGGATTGAATCTGGCCTGAAGAAGTTTATTCATGTTCATTGTTCCGGCATATCCCTTTTTACCCGGGATTATAACCTGTATGTCATCATTCTCTGCAGATTCCCTGGATATTATTTTTATAACTTCACTTACCATATCATGGGGATTGCGGCAGGCTCTGAACTCAAAGCTTCTGTCCTGTGTGATAATATCCGGGACTTTACCATCATTTATATCCTTTGCGACAAGAGGTATCATGTTACCCGTTTCCTGCCGATAAATCTTTTCAAGTATGGTACATGGTATTATACCCGATTCTATAATATCGTGAAGAACATTTCCGGGACCCACTGCAGGAAGCTGGTCTACATCCCCGATTAATATAAGTCTTGTTCCGGGACTCACTGCCAAAAGCAAGGCATGCATGAGTTCAATGTCAACCATTGACATCTCATCAATTATTACAACATCAGTTTCAAGTGGATTTGACTTATTTCTGGAGAACATCATTGCACCGGTCTCATCAACAAAGTCGATTTCAAGCAAGCGGTGTATTGTACTGGCAGTCCTATCGGATGCCTGTTCCATTCTTTTGGCGGCTCTCCCTGTAGGTGCAGCCATCTTATATGTTCTTCCTGTTTTATCAAACACACCTATCAACGCTTTTACAATTGTTGTTTTCCCTGTTCCTGGTCCACCCGATATAACTGAAACACCATTTGATACAGCACTGATGCATGCTTTTTTCTGAATATCGTCAAGATTGATGTGAAGTTGGTCCAGGGTTTCATTCAAGGCCGTTTCATATTTGGGACTATAATCAAAGTCAACTGCCATAAGTTTCCTAAGCATGTCAGCTGATTGCTTTTCAGAATTATATAAATCCGTTAAATAAAGACATTCTTCAACTGCTGTCAGCTGTTTTTCAAAAAGCATCTGGTCAATTTCTCTGTCTATTTCCTCACCCTTGATTCCCAGAACCCTGTAGCAGGATTCCAATATCACATCATAGGGAAGATAAGTATGTCCTGAAAGTGACGCTTTTTGAAGGATGTACTTGATTCCTGAAAATATTCGGGCACTGCTCTTTAAATACTCATCATCACCGCTGTTTTCATATGCTGCAATCATATCGGCTTTCTTAAACGGTATCCCGTAATCCTCCGATACCAGAAGATAAGGATTTTCACGAATTCTCTCAACAGCATTCTCACCGATATATTTATATGCCTTGGCGCCTTTTTCCGGACTCATGCCGAACTTGGTGAAAAAAAGAATGGTCTCCGTGAGAGATTTTTGATTTTTAATTGCTTCCCCTACCGAAATAGCCTTCGCAATGCTTATGCCTTTTATTTCAGAAAGCCTTACAGGAGTTTCTCTGATTATGTCCCATGTTTCACTGCCGAATTGTTCAACAATCCTCTGAGCCGTTAGAATTCCTATTCCTTTGACAAATCCTGATGCCAGATACCTGATCATGGCTTCATTCTCAGCAGGCATACTTCTTGTAAACTCATCAGCCAGAAATTGCTTTCCATAAATCCTGTGAACAGTCCATTTACCCATCACTTCCAGATTTTCACCAGGTTTTACGGAATGTATTGTACCAACAACAACAACCTTGCTTCCATCACATTGCAGATTTATAACCGAATAACCGTTTTCAGCATTGTGAAACACAACATCCTCTACATGGCCTGCTATTGTAGTTTTTTCTTCCATATTGAATTCGTTCACCTGTAAGCCTCATTAAATTTATTATAATGATGATATCATAAAAAGCACTGTATTTGTGGTAAATATTGTTATTTTATTGCAGCTTTTAGCTTTTCAGTCATATCAGTCTTCTCCCATGGGAGGTCAAGGTCATCCCTGCCAAAATGTCCGTATGCTGCAACCTGAGAATACAGCGGGCGTTTGAGTCCCAGTCTTTTTATTATAGAACCCGGTGTCAGGTCAAACACTTTTCCAACAGCACCTGCTATTTCTGCTTCATCAAGTTTAGAAGTATTGAAAGTGTTTATATCAATGGAAACAGGTTTTGCAACTCCTATACAGTAAGCCAACTGTACTTCGCATTTTTCAGCAAGTCCTGCTGCGACTATATTCTTTGCAACCCATCTTGCTGCATATGCTGCAGACCTGTCAACCTTGGATGGATCCTTGCCGCTGAAAGCACCACCACCATGCCTACCCATGCCACCGTATGTGTCCACTATTATTTTTCTGCCGGTCAATCCAGCATCACCCTGTGGGCCCCCGATAACAAACTTACCTGTACGATTTACATGAATTATAGTATTTTCATCCATCATCACAGGATCTATTATCTTATCTATGACTTCCCTTTTTATATCAATATAAATCTGTTCCGGACTCACTTCAGGGTTATGTTGTGCAGCTATGACTATGGTATGAACCCTTGCAGGTTTTCCATCAATATACTCGACAGAAACCTGTGTTTTACCGTCAGGTCTTAAATATTTTATAGTTTTATTTTTTCTGACCTTTGTCAGTTGCATTGCCAGTTTATGTGCTGCAACTATAGGATAAGGCATCAATTCCTCGGTTTCATTACATGCAAATCCGAACATCAGCCCCTGGTCACCGGCACCCTGCTCCGAATTTTCATCAAATGAATTATCAACTCCCTGTTTTATATCCTTTGATTGCTCATCAATTGATGTAAGAACTGAACAAGTTTCACTGTCAAATCCATATTTGGCCCTTGTATAACCTATTTTTTTAACAGTTTCCCTGACTATCTTAGGTATATCTACATAACAATCAGTTGTTATTTCACCCATAACCAGAACAAGACCTGTGGTAACAGCTGTTTCACAGGCCACCCTTGCTTCAGGATCCTTACTGAGTATTTCATCCAGGATTGAATCCGAGATCTTATCGCACATCTTGTCAGGATGTCCCTCTGTTACCGATTCCGATGTAAAAATGTGTTTTGTCATATTCTCCTCCAAAAAAAAGACCCTCCGGCAGGAGGGTACTTGCATCCTCATCTGCCAGGAATTGGCACCGTACATATTGTCGGTTGCCGGGCTTCATCGGGCCTGTCCCTCTGCCACTCTTGATAAGGTCATATTAAATTTTATACAGATTGTATCTGCTGCAGTCAATTATACTATAATGCTGCGCCTGAGTAAATCCTTTCGAATTCATCTTCTTCAACTTTTTCTTTTTCAAGAAGCGTTTCAGCAAGTACTGTAAGGATATCCATTTTTTCATTGATGATTTCCTTAACCTTCTTATAAGCTTCTTTCATAATGGTTTGAATTTCAGTATCTATCAATGCCGCAAGCTCTTCGCTGTAATTCTTTACATGACCGTAGTCTCTTCCTATGAACACTTCCTCCTGTGAGTCAAATACTATGTTTTCAAGTTTCTCACTCATACCGTATCTTGTAATCATGTTTCTTGCTATCTGATTGGCTCTTTGCAGGTCATTGGAAGCACCTGTACTTATTTCCCCCAAAGCAATTTCCTCGGCAGCTCTTCCACCGAGAAGAGTCATTATTTCTTCCTTGAGCTGACCTTTTGTGAAGAAATACTTATCTTCATTTGGTCTGAAGGAAGTATATCCGCCCGCTTGACCGACCGGTATTATGGAAACCCTGTCGACCTTTGATGTGCTCGAAACAGCTTTTGTAGTTATTGCATGTCCGGCTTCATGATAAGCAGTAAGTTTTCTCTCTATCGGATTGACTGTCCTGCTCTTCTTCTCCGGGCCCATTGTTACTTTGAAAATAGCTTCCTTGATTTCAATTTCACTGATTGTTTCAAGATTCTGCCTGGCCGCCAGAATTGCAGCCTCATTCATTACATTCTCTAAATCTGCACCGGTAAACATCGGGGTTATCTTTGCGATGTTTACAAGCTGAACATCTTCTGCAAGGGGTTTTCCTTTTGAATGTATTTTAAGAATTTCTTCCCTGCCCTTTGTATCCGGATAATTTACAGTGACCTTTCTGTCAAATCTTCCCGGTCTTTGAAGTGCAGGGTCAAGTATATCCGGTCTGTTTGTTGCAGCCATGATTATAATGCCTTCATTAACTCCGAAGCCATCCATTTCCGCAAGAAGCTGATTAAGGGTTTGTTCGCGTTCATCGTTTCCACCGCCCATTCCTGCTCCTCTGTGACGACCGACTGCATCTATTTCATCTATGAATATTATGCAAGGGGAATTTTCCTTGGCTTGTTTAAAAAGGTCCCTTACCCTTGACGCTCCTACACCGACGAACATTTCCACAAAGTCAGAACCACTGATACTGAAGAACGGAACACCGGCTTCACCTGCTACTGCCTTCGCCAGAAGAGTTTTACCTGTTCCCGGAGGGCCTATCAGGAGAACACCCTTGGGAATTCTTGCACCAAGCTTTATATATTTTTCAGGCTGTTTAAGAAAGTCAACAACTTCCTCCAGCTCCTCTTTTTCCTCATCAGCACCGGCAACATCCAAAAATGTTTTCTTTTTATCCTTGTCAGTTACCAGCCTAGCTTTGCTTTTGCCGAAACTCATGGCTTTGTTTTGTCCGCCCTGGGCCTGTCTCATGATAAAAAACCAGAATACAATGAACAACCCTATTAAAATCAGGGATGGTATCATTGACGCAAACCAGTTTGGTCTGTCTGCCTCGAATGTGAAATCCAGGTCAGGTTGTGCAAGTTGTGCTGCTTCAAGGGTATCCTGAATCTTTTCAATGCTTCCTATATCCACAATGAAAGAATACTGGTCACCCAGAATCGGCTCTTTTAGTTCGATCTGTGCTGAATATACATCAACCGTAACACTCTCGACATTACCTTTTTCAAGCTGGTCCAGGAACTGTGAATACAACAACGGTTCTACCGTACTTGTTGTTGACACAACTGCTACAACCACCAATATAATTACCAGCAATATTATGTAAAAGCTTAAATTCTTAAAATACTTCAATTTCTCCTCCTGCTCCATAGCTTGGTTTATGTTACCACAACGTTTATGAACTTACAATCGAAGCCCTTATATTATACATTCTACCCTTTTAAAGAGACATTGCAATTTGTTGTCAGCATCGATTTCAATCAATGCTTCCTATGTATATTTCTTCCTTTAGAATACATATTTCAGGCAGGTTTCTGTATTTTTCATCAAAATCAAGTCCATAACCTACTATGAATTCATCGGGTATATCCATACCTTTATAAGTAACCTCCAGTGGATGCTTTCTTCTGGACGGCTTATCAAAGGCAACACATATACTTACGCTCTTTGGTTTTCTTAACTTAAGAAACTCCTTCAGGTAATTAAGGGTCAGACCTGTATCTACCAAATCCTCAATAATTATTACATCCTTGCCCTCAATTCCAATATCTATGTCATTTATTATTTTTATCTGGCCGCTTGAAACAGTTCCTGACCCGTAACTAGAAGCGGTTATTGTTCCAAACTCCACAGGAATTGAGATATTGCGAAGCAGGTCTGCCAGAAAAATCAGACAGCCTTTCATGACACCGATAAGAACCAGCTGTTTTCCATTGTAGTCACGGGATATCTGATCAGCCAGTCCTTTTACCATGGTTTCAATCTCTTCCTTCGTAATAAGAACCTTCTTTACATCTTCAAACATCCTGTGATCCCCTTTCAATGCCAATCTTTATATATTTGCTTCCATCATCAGGTGTGAAATCTTTTCCACGATCCATACCTTCAATATATGCTATTTTACCACCAAATATCAAAAGAAAAACCTTGTTTCTCTCCATTCTGTGTATTTTATGGTCAATAAAATACTTTTTAAGCTTTTTGGTTCCATTACCCTTTTCGGGACTGAAACGGTCTCCGTCCCTTCTATTCCTTACGGTTATCGGTCCGGGATTATCCCTGGCAATACATATAAAGCCTTCACCGCAGGTTTTAGTGTACTTGCCGCAAAGTTCTGCATGAAGTGTTATATCCCTTTCCTTTATATATATGCTGCCCGGAATCTCGAGAATGTACTCATAGTCATTAAGCTCAATCCTGTCTCTGATAATTGTGGTACCGAACTGCAATATGGCATATGTCCGGGCAGATAAATCAATGGAATCACCGGTTTTGCCTGTCTTTATCATTTCAATCAATGAATCAGAATTTTTCTTTTCAAAATCCTTTAGGGTACCTTCAACAGCAGCATAAGCTTTTCTGATAACCCGTGTTGCAATCGCTTCATGCAAGCCTTTGAATTTATCATTATTTATTGATGCATACGAATCATCCAATGACACACACGCATTGAATGCTTTTTCACATTCCATGTTCATATAATTATCATCTGAAGCTATGATACCGGCTGTTCTGTCAAGTATCGGAACTGTATCCCTTCCGGTAATCCCATCAATCATAGGTATAAGTTTATGCCTGACTGAATTTCTGAAATATCTGGTGTCTTCATTAGATGAGTCAGTCCGAAACTCCAATCCTTCAGCCAAGCAGTAGTTTACAATTTCATTTTTTCTAAAAATCAACAACGGTCTTATGTATTTACCGGATACTTCTGAAATCCCCGACAAACCAAGTGAACCGGCCCCCCTGACCAGGTTTATTAAAAAAGTTTCGGCATTATCATCCATGTTATGGGCAATTGCAACTTTACTATAAAACCTATCGCTGAATAACCCATAACGCATTGCCCGGCCGGCTTCTTCAAGGGTCATTTTATTTTGTTCAGCAAATAAGCTGACATCCCTTTTGAAAATGTTTATGGGAATGTCCAGGTCTGCACAAAGGTTTTTGCAGAAATCTTCATCAGCATCACTTTCAATGCCTCTGAGCATATGATTTACATGGATTGCTTTAATTTCAATATCAATGTCAGAACTGAGTTTTTTCATTAATGACAGAAGACAAACGGAATCAGCACCACCGGACAATGCAACAGTAATCACATCTCCGGGAGCCGCCAAATGTTTTTTTAGAATATTCTCCTTGAATTTCTTATACATGATTTCCAACCAACGTCAGGAAATGGCCAGATTACTGAATTTTGTAAATTCAGCATGCCAGCGCAGTTTGATATCACCGGTTGAACCATTCCTGTTTTTTGCAACAATCAATTCAGTTACATTGGGATTCTCCGTTGCCTTGTCATAGTAATCATCCCTGTAAATGAACATTACCATATCAGCATCCTGTTCAATTGCCCCTGATTCCCTTAGGTCACTGAGCATCGGTCTGTGACTCTGCCTTTGCTCAACCGCCCTTGAAAGCTGCGATAGTGCAATAACCGGCACATGCAGGTCTTTTGCCAATATCTTGAGATTTCTGGATATCTCTGTGATTTCCTGCTGCCTGCTTTCGTTTCTTTTTCCCCCTGCTATCAGCTGGATGTAATCAATTATAACCATGTCCAGTTTGTTTTTTAATTTAAGCCTACGGCATTTAGCTCTCATTTCAGCCGCAGATATATCTGATGTATCATCAATATAAATGGATGCCTCTGAAATCTGTGCAGAAGCAACTGCTATCTTCTGCCACTCATCTGAATTGATGTCACCGGTTTTCAGCTTCATGTTTTCAATTTGCATTTCACTTGAAAGAATTCTGTTTACAACCTGTTCCTTGGACATTTCCAGGCTGAAAATTGCAACTGACATTCCTTCCTGAATGGCAACATGCTGTGCCATGTTCAGTGCAAGTGATGATTTTCCCATTGAAGGTCTTGCAGCAATCAAAATTAAGTCAGATGGCTGAAATCCTGCAGTGAGTTTATCAAGGTCAGCATATCCGGAAGGTATTCCAGGCACCCTGTTTCCTTCTTTGTACAACTTTGTAAGGGTCTTGAGATTTTCTTCAAGGATATCACTGATATGGGTTACACCCTTGTTTTCCTTCTCCATGGCAATATTAAAGATATTGCTTTGTGCAAAGTCCATTACTTTTCGGGCATCTTCCTGATTTTCATATCCCATTTCAAGAATTTCCCCGGAGCTCTTTATCAGTGCTCTGATTATAGATTTGTCTTCTACAATCTCTGCGTAGTGATGTGCACTTGCTGCAGAAGGTACTTGCTCAGCTATAGCTGCAAGGTATTCCAGTCCTCCGCACTTTTCAAGTTTGCCATTTTTTCTCAGGGATTCCCCAAGGGTAATTATATCCACTGACTTTCCCGCTGAGTACAGTTCATCAATGCTGTTGAATATATCCCTGTGCTCGCTTCTGTAGAAATCATCAGCCTTGAGCATGCCGAAAACCTCAGCGATTGCATCCTCATCGAGGAGCATACTGCCAAGGGTACATTGTTCCGCTTCTATGCTATGGGGAGGTATCCTCCCGCCTGACTTTGCTGCGTCCATGGGGAACCTCCGTTATTCCTCCACTACTACAGTCACCTGGGCTGTAATTCCTGCATGAATCTTCACGGTCAACTTATGTGAAGACAATGTCTTAATATGATGATCTGGTATGACTATCTTTTTCTTGTCCAATTCAACATTCAGCTGGTTCTTGATTTCATCCGCAATATCCTTGTTTGTTATAGAACCATACAGTTTCCCGTTTTCACCGGCTGTTGTTTTTATGACAATGGTTTTCCCGTCAATGCGTTCCTTTATTTCCTGAGCCTCAGCATTTTCACTGAGCATTCTGTTTCTCACAGAACTTTCCCTGCTCTTCATGACGCTGACATTATGAGCCGTTGCTTCTATTGCGAGATTCCTTTTCAGAAGAAAATTCTTCGCATATCCATCCTTCGCATTTACGAGGTCGTTCCTTTTGCCAAGCCCCTTGACATCCTCTAATAAAATAACTTTCATCCGAACACTCCGATTTTTTCTAGTATCAAGAATTATACCATATTTACCCATGCCCTGTAACCTGTCAGGACTACCGCTGATAATCCCGGGGATAAGGCGGTATTTTTCCATCGCTATAAAAAAGGACCGGTAATACCGGTCCTTATTGATTAGTCACTTGTGTATGGCAGCAGAGCTATCTGACGTGCCCTTTTAATTGCCGTGGTCAGCTTGCGCTGGTGCTTGGCACAGGTTCCGGTTACTCTTCTTGGAAGAATCTTACCCTTTTCTGAGATAAGCCTCCTCAGTCTCGGAACATCTTTATAATCAATACGGTCTATTTTATCAACACAGAACTGGCATGGTTTTCTTTTGGGTTTTCTGTATTTAAAATCTCTTTTTTCTGTTCTTTCGTCCATTTTTAAATTCCTCCTTTCAATTTTTTTCTAGAAAGGCAGTTCATCATCGTCATCATCGACTTTGGCGAATCCATCGTCTGCCTGAGACATTTGCTCAGTTTGTCTGCCTGCAAATGTATTATTTCCATTTTCTTTCTTTGAATCTGCAAAATATGCCTCTTCAACAACCACATCAGTGGAATAGCGTTTCTTACCGGGTTCTTCTTCCCATGAGCTTACCTGAAGACGTCCGGTAACTGCAACCCTCAATCCCTTGGAAAAATAATTATTGATAAACTCCGCTGTTTTCCCAAACGCTGTACAATTTATGAAGTCAGCATCAGGCTGTCCTTCACGCTTGAACCTTCTGTCTACAGCCAAAGAAAATTTGACTACTGCAAGGTTGCTTGTGTTTGAGTATCTAAGCTCAGGTTCACGGGTAAGCCTACCCATTAATATAACCTTGTTCATTAAATCACCTCATCAATCTTCTTTCTTAACTATAAGGCCCTTGAGGATACCTTCAGTTATTCTGTAGATTCTTTCAAGTTCGATGGGGAATTCCGGCTCAGCTTCAAATTCAACGAATACATAATATCCGTCTTTTTTATAATTGATTGGATAGGCAAGTTTTTTTGTGCCCCATTCATCAATGTTTTCAATCGTTCCGTTGTGCTCCGCAATCAAAGACTTGACTCTTTCTACAAGACCGTTCCTGGCTTCTTCTTCAATTCCGCAATCGAGTATAAAGATAGTTTCATACTTACGCATAGTAAATCACCTCCTTCCGGACTACACGGCCCCTTTTGGGGGCAAGGTCGATGCTTTAAGAATTATACACGAAGATTTTGATTTATACAAGAAGCTGATGTTTTTTATGCTAAACTTGTCATGAATACTATACTAGGAGATAAATGATGCACTATCCATTGCTTTTTGAACCATTGTACAAAGACTATATCTGGGGCGGAAGACGTCTTGAATCCTTCGGGAAGGATTTGCCGGGAGGTATAGTTGCCGAAAGTTGGGAAATTGCCTGTCACCCGGCCGGAACAGGAATAGTTTCAACCGGACCGCTAAAGGGCAAATCGCTGCAGGAACTGATAGATGAAAACGGTGAACAGCTGCTCGGTACTGAAATATATAAAGACAGTAATAAATTCCCATTGTTGATAAAACTGATAGATGCAAGCAAGGATCTTTCCGTCCAGGTTCATCCTGATGACGACTATGCCTTCCTGAATGAAAACGGCGAACTCGGGAAAAATGAGATGTGGTATGTAGTTGATGCCCAGCCGGGAACAAAATTGGTTTCGGGTGTCAAAGCCGGAATTACCAAAAATGACTTTAAGAAAGCAGTTGATGAAGGAACCGTTGAAGATTGCCTGAACTTTGTGGAGGTGCAACCCGGTGACTGCTTCAATATTCCTGCCGGTCTTGTGCATGCCATAGGTGCAGGAAATCTGATTTGTGAAATACAACAAAACTCAAATACAACTTACAGGGTTTATGACTATAACAGAATGGACGACCTTGGTAACAAGCGACCTCTTCATGTTGAAAAAGCTCTTGATGTCATTGATTTTTCCGAAAGAAGTAAAATACGATATACCGGATTAACAATTGAAAGTGATACTTTAAGAAGAACTTATCTCGTAGCAAATGCATACTTTGCGGTTGAAAAACTATCATTTTCAGATAGTTTTACAGAAAACACTGAAGGAGAACGCTTTCATTGCCTTACCGTTCTTGACGGAACACTGAAAATAAATGGTATCACCGTGGCAAAAGCCCACTCATGTCTGATACCAGCATCAGTTGGGAAATATGAGATATCGGGCAGCGGTACTATAATAAAGTCATATGTACCGGATTTACAGAAAAATGTCATGTTCCCCTTGATGGATGCCGGATATACAATTGATGAAATAGAAGCCTCTATAATGTAACGTTCCATGGAGTTTTCTTAGGAAAACTCCCGGTTATGAAACTGTCCGCAAGTTAATAACTGCACTTTCCTCTGATTTGCTCCAAATACTGCTAACTGATTTTTTAGTTTTCACTCAGCGACTTAGTATACCATTAACGGTTTGTACTGATAGTAACGTTCCATGGAGTTTTCTTAGGAAAACTCCTGGTGCGGTACGTTACTGCCGTCCAAACCGATGGTCTTATGATTTCGCTCTTGTAAGTAAAAAGGACTGTTTTCAACAGTCCTTTTTACTTTGGTGACCCCTAGGGGATTTGAACCCCTGTTACCGCCTTGAGAGGGCGGTGTCTTGACCACTTGACCAAGGGGCCATATTAAAATTATATTACATCTTTCAGATTATCAACGCAACTGAAAAATAGATAGTATGGGATTTCTTTGTCAAAGTACTCCCCGGAGTAACTGAAGGGCTTTCTCCGGTATAATTTAAAAATTATTTTTGTTTCTTTTCCTTATGCCATTTATTATAATATTATTTCTTATAAATATCTTTGCGATGCCCAATCTCAACAACAGTTATTATTAGCAAATTATCTTGAATCATCGCAAGAATTCTATAATCTCCAACCCTATATCTCCATTTATCATTCATTTCACCCCGAAGTGCTTTCCCATACAATCTAGGATTTTCACAGTTAACTAATTTTTCCTCAATATAGGCTAAAATAAAAGCTGCAATCTTCTTATCCATCTTCTTAAGTTGCTTTGCTGCAGTACTAGTATATTTAACCACATATCTCATAAGCCAAGTTCCTTTTTTAAATTTTTATGGCTGATTTTCTCATTCTCTTTTTCTTCTTCCC
>CAYYXJ010000053.1:0-16822 GCA_964475455.1 uncultured Clostridiaceae bacterium
GTTTCTGGAATCTCCATTTGGATCGGGTATGAATCTATCAGTTATTTCCCCGCCTTCACCGCTGTTACTCTTACCATGAAGCCTGTTCATTGCGATTGCCAGGGTTTCATGGGCTTCCTGGCTAATTGAACCATATGACATGGCACCTGTCTTGAACCTTTTTACGATATCATCCACAGATTCCACTTCTTCAATAGAAATTGGTTCATTCGATGATTCAATATCCAGCAGACTTCTTATTGTTGCCTTATGAGTTGCATTGAACATCCCTGAAAATTCCTTGAAAATGGAATACTTACCGCTTCTGCATGCCTGTTGCAGCTTATGTATTGACAATGGATTATATAAATGATATTCCCCGTTTGACTTATATTTGTAATCCCCACCGGATTCGAGTGCATAATTTTTTCTCATCAGATCAAATGCACTTTTGTGCCTTATAACCGTTTCCCTGCCTATGTCCTTAAGTTTGAGTCCGCCTATCCTGGACGGAGTTCCTGTGAAGTATGTTTTCACTACTTCATCCCCAAGACCCAGTGCTTCGAATATCTGAGCTCCCTGATAACTTAGAAGAGTTGAAATACCCATCTTGGACATTACTTTTACAATTCCTGTTGTTACGGATTTGATGAAGTTGTATTCCGCTTTTTCGTAATCCGTTTCCCTGATCAAACCGTCATTTATCATTTTACTGATACTGTCAAATGCCAGGTAAGGATTGACAGCACTTGCTCCGTAACCGATTAAAACCGCAAAATGATGTACCTCCCTGGGTTCTCCGGATTCTACGATTATACTAACCCTTGTTCGTTTACCATTTTTTATTAAATAATGGTGAAGACCTGAAGATGCCAAAAGCGCGGGTATCGGCGCTTTGGATGTATTGATTCCCCTGTCGGATAAAATAAGTATATTTGCATCCTCTTCTATGGCTTTGTCAGCTTCCTCAAACACCCTTATCATGGCTTCTTCAAGAGACTCCCCGTCATCATCCGGTGAAAAGAGTATAGGTATAACCTTTGACTTGAATCCTTTTTCAGTTACATTTTTTAAAATTTCGGTTTCTTCGTTTGTAAGAATGGGAGATTCAATTTTGATCTGTCTTGCACTCATTCCTTCTGCATATAGAAGATTCTGCTGTGAGCCGAGATACATTTCGGTACCCGTTACAATTTCTTCCCTTATCGCGTCTATGGGAGGATTTGTTACCTGTGCAAACAGCTGCTTAAAATAGTTATATAACGGTTGAGGTCTTTCAGATAATACTGCTAAAGGAACATCATTACCCATAGCTCCTACTGACTCCTTACCAGTTTCAGCCATGGGCAATAAGAGAAGGTTAAGATCTTCATAAGTATAGCCGAATGCATACTGGTGCTTTGCAACATTTACGACCTTCGGCATGTCAGTTATCTCTTTATGGTCCAGGGTATGAATACTTTCCATATTTTCCTTCAACCATTTACCATAGGGTTTTGCAGTAGAAATAGTATGTTTGAGTTCTTCATCACCTATTATCCGGCCTTCTTTGGTATCGACCAGAAGCATTTTCCCGGGACGAAGTCTCTCTTTATATAATATTTCATCTTCCTCAATATCCAAGACACCTACCTCTGAAGCAAGAATAAGGATGTTTTCCTTCAGCACATAATATCTGGATGGACGAAGTCCATTTCTATCAAGTACTGCCCCAAGTGTTGTGCCATCAGTAAATACTATTGATGCCGGCCCATCCCATGGCTCCATCAGACATGAATTGAACTCATAAAAATCCCTCTTGGATTTTTCCATGGTCTTATTCTTTGACCATGGTTCAGGAATCATCATCATTGCCACATGCGCAAGGGACCTGCCGGAAAGATGCATGAATTCCATACAATTGTCAAACATTGAGGAATCGCTGCCATCTTCATTTACTATTGGGTAAACCTTTGAAAGGTCATTGCCGAAGGCATCTGATTCAAGCATGGATTTTCGTGCATTTATCCAGTTTACATTACCACGCAGAGTGTTTATTTCACCATTATGTATAATGTACCTGTTTGGATGCGCCCTTTCCCAGCTTGGGAAAGTATTTGTACTATATCTCGAATGAACTACAGCAATCGCTGATTTAAAGGAAGGATGAGTTAGATCCTTATAAAAAGTTCTGACTTGTTCAGCAAGAAGCATTCCTTTATATACAATGGTTCGCGATGAAAGTGAAGGGATATAGAACCCCTGCATTTTTTCGCGTTCCAGGGTGTTTTCTGTTTGCTTCCTTATAACATAAAGTTTTCTTTCAACATCAAGCTCTGTTTCAAGGTCTGTTGAACATCTTACAAATGCCTGCATTATATACGGCATGCTCTTCCCGGCCGTAATTCCAAGGCATGTATCTTCAAGCGGCAGCTTCCTCCAGCCTAAAAATTCCTGACCCTCCCTTGCAACAGCTTGCTCAAAAATATATTGGCAGTGCTGGCGTTTCTCAGTTTCCTGGGGAAGAAAGAACATCCCGACACCGTAACGACCCTGGTCAGGTAAATCTATTGAAAGTGGCTTGCATGCCTTCTTAAAAAAGAGGTGGGGAATCTGCACCAGTATTCCTGCTCCGTCACCGGATTTTGCATCGGCTCCACTGGCACCCCTGTGCTCGAGATTAATTAGTATTTCAAGGGCCCGCATGACAACCTTGTGTGACTTTCGTCCATCTATGCTTACTATTGCTCCGATACCGCATGCATCGTGCTCGAATTGAGGGTCATAAAGCCCTTGTTTTTCCGGATAACCATAAAGCTGCATATTCTTTTGTTTCCTTCCGCACCTGCCTATGTGGTTTATGTGGACAGAAATGGTGCCTTAAAAGCATCATTTTGCAATTTTGCAGTATAGAACTTGCCCTTCTTACCCCGTAAATTGCAGGTTATTGTAAAAGTAGTGACATTTTAGCATGAATGAACTATTGAATCAATAGAATTTTGCGCTATTTTGCAACACGAAGCCCTCTAACTTGCAAATTATGAATAATTTGTACACAATTCCATTGTTTTATACAGCATTTTGCAATTTTCACAATTACTTAATAGATTTCCATATATGTTTACATCACCTTTTATCCTGTTTATATAATTTAAAAAATTAAAAGACTGAATCATTCAAGAGTTTCAATGACCTCGTCTTGGATTCCACAATCAATTTCCCTGCACAAACATAGTAATTAAGTACATTTCTGTTATAATGTTGGAGCGAAGAAACCATGGACAAACCTCCCGTCGCACTCAAAGGAAAGGCCAATTCAAAAAGATATGTTCAATATTACAAAGGATCTAATTAAAAAAAATGCCACAAGTGCCGTCTATGAAAGAGGTTTGTTGTATTTCAAGTACCAAAATGTGCTTGGTTTAAGATATGATTCGGAAGAAAACAAGATAATCGCACATGTTGAAGGCAGTGAAATTTATGAAACAAGTGTTTTTTTCAACGAAGAAAATAAGGCTCGTTCGTATAGCTGCACCTGTCCTTATGACCGGTTTTGCAAGCATGCAGTAGCTTTGATGCTGGAAATAGAAAAGCGAGATAATGAAGGCTATTTTGATACAAGGGTTTTAATGCCCATCAAACAGAATCCAATCTTTGATTTTTTTGACATAAAACGTGAAATGCGAAAAAAACTAAAGGCAGAAATAGAAGCAACGATTACGATAGAAACACTCCGATATAATAAAAATGATTCCGTAAAAAGTCTCAGTCTGAGAACGGGTACAAAAAAACTGTATGTGGTTAAGAATATACGGGAATTTGCTGCCAATATAATAAACGGAATACCCATGGAATTCGGCAAGGATTTCAATTTTGATCCTTCTACCCACGAATATAATGATAATGACATGCTATTGCTAAATTATATCAATGAACTAAGCATAACCGAAGAACATCTAAAGCCTGCATATAAAGCATATGGAAACAGTTATTCTGGTGGTAAAAACCTGTCAATTCCTGATTTCCTTGCCAATAAGATCCTGGACCTTTATATAAACCGGGAGGTTAACATTATTTTTAATGGTGATTCAACATCTGTATCTGTTGTGAACGAAAATACTCCCTTTGATTTTGCCCTGGATATGCAGGATGCCAATTTGGTTCTTGATATAGATTTCACCGATGTACTGACTGTTATCGATCCAACTTTCAACTACACTATGCTGGGAAACAAGGTGTATAAAAATTCCCGTGAACATCGCCTAAAGATTGAACCTTTCATCAAGGCCATGATTCATTTCAATTCATCAAGGATTATATTTAATCCCAATGAAAGGGAACGATTTGTCTCAGAGATCCTTCCCTTGGCTGATGACATTGGCAATGTAAAAATTGAAGAATCAGTACGTTCCCTTATTAAAAAGATTCCTCTTCAAGCAGAAATTTACCTTGACAGAACCAGCGACAATTACACTGCCGAAGTTAAATTCATTTATGGCGATAGAACCATAAATCCATTTGCACCAGCTGCCAAATCCGATGATATACCCGAGACAATCCTCGCAAGGGATATAAAAAAGGAAACATCAGTACTCGATATCCTTGCTAATACTGAATTCAAGGTGCGTGGTGACAGGCTCTACTGTGAAAATGAAGATGATCTTTTTGACTTTCTGACTTATGGGTTATCTGAAATTTCAGAGCATGCAAATGTTTTTTACTCAGATGCCGTAAAAGGAATCAAAATAAAGAAAAATGTATCAATGAAGGGTTCGGTAAGCCTTTCAGCCGAAACAAACCTATTGGATTTTGATTTCAGTTTTGACGGAATAGATCAGGACGAATTAAAAAATGTGCTTATTTCCATGAAGGAAAAAAAGCGTTTTCACAAGCTTCGGAACGGCTCTTTTATGGACCTTCGCACAGGTAGTCTGGAGGTAATGTCCAACTTTATGGAATCTCTTGGACTTAGCACCAGGGACATATCAAATGGTTCCGTCAGCCTTCCCGCATACAGGGCACTTTACCTGGATGAAAATATTCGGGATTATCCAGAATTCATGGTTGAGAGAAACCATCGTTTCAAGGAATTGGTTCAAAACATTTCAGAACCACAGGATATGGATTTCGTTTTACCTGAAAAACTGGATGATGTAATGAGAGGGTATCAGAAATTCGGTTTCAAATGGTTAAAAACACTTTCCCATTACAATATGGGTGGAATTCTTGCAGACGACATGGGGCTTGGAAAAACACTTCAGGTATTGTCGTTCATACTTTCTGACAAAACACCTGATTCAAAACCTTCGTTGATAATAGCCCCAACTTCTCTCTTGTTCAACTGGGAAGCAGAGATCAAAAAATTCGTACCTTCCCTAAAAAGTATAATAATCTACGGTAATGCCGACGAACGGGCAGCTTCGTTGAAATCTATAAAAAATTATGATTTGGCAATCACATCGTATCCTTTGATTCGCAGGGATATCGACATGTACAATGAACTGATTTTTGAAACATGCATAATTGATGAAGCACAGCATATAAAGAATCACCATTCCCAGACAGCCAGAGCTTTAAAAACAATTAATGCCAAAACCAGGTTTGCCCTGACAGGAACTCCCATGGAAAACAATCTTTCGGAGCTGTGGTCAATCTTCGATTTCATAATGCCCCAGTATCTTCAGTCACATGGAAAATTCTCAAGGAATTATGAAGTGCCTATTATCAGGAATGCAGACACAAAAGCAATGCATGAGCTTTCCCGGCATATTAAACCATTTATTCTGCGAAGAATGAAAAAAGACGTTTTAAAAGAGTTACCTGATAAAATTGAAAGCAAAATGGTTTCGGAACTTACAACAGACCAAAAAAAGGTTTACTTGTCATGGCTTTTGAAAATCAAGGGTGAAGTGTTCGGTGAAATTGATACAGTGGGTTTTGAAAAGAGTCAGATAAAAATACTGGCAGGACTCACCCGGCTCAGGCAAATCTGCTGCCATCCTTCACTGTTCATTGATAATTATAAAAAAGATAGTGGAAAACTCCTTCAGCTTGAAGAAATTGTATGCGATGCTGTTGACAGCGGACACAGAATACTTATATTTTCACAATTTACTTCAATGCTTGCCATAATTTCCGAAACACTGAAGAAAAATGGCATTGAATGTTTTTATTTGGACGGTTCCACAAAGGCAGATGAAAGGGGACGGTTGGTCAATACATTCAATGAGGGGAATGCAGATGTATTTCTCATTTCACTGAAGGCCGGAGGTACCGGACTTAATCTTACCGGCGCTGATATGGTCATACATTATGATCCGTGGTGGAATCCTGCCGTTGAGGACCAGGCAACTGACAGAGCACATAGAATCGGACAGGAAAAAGCAGTTCAGGTAATAAAATTAATTACTGCAGGCACAATTGAAGAGAAAATTTTCAATCTGCAGCAAAAGAAAAAGGCGTTGGTTGACTCCGTTATAAAACCGGGAGAAACATTAATAACAAAACTCAGCAAGGCAGAGGTGGAAGACCTTTTTTCAGTATAGAAAAAAGCATTATCTATACACAATAAAATTATTTATTATCCACAGTGTGAAATAACTCTATTGAAGTCTTCGAATCTTGCCGGAATTCAAATCTTCTATGACAATTGCACCGTCTATGGAAAGAATCCGTATATTGTCATCATAACCTATTTTCATCCTGGTAACAGGCTCCAGCCAAAATGACCTGAATTCTCTTATTGATATTTTCCGCGTAACTTTATTTCCCACTACCATTGTTTCCCCGGGATATATGAGCAGTTCATCCATGTACTCTTTTTCAAAAACCGCATCCACATCCCGGTCATTGAAGTTACACACCACAAGCCTGTCTTTTATTTTCAATGCAGCCGTTCCTTCAAACTTTGCTTCATACATAACTGCTGATTCTTTTACAAGTGACGTTTCTTCCGGACTGCTGTTTGGGAGGGATACAAGTGTAAATATTGAGGTCCTGTCCCCTTTTTTGAAATTTCCGTCCTTGATATTATTAAATACCAGCTGGTCCTCTACACCTTTCCAGGCATTGTAAACATGTCTGTTTATATATTTGACACCATTGCTGTTGAAATAAATAAAACCCATTTCATCGTCAATGTTAACCATACCGGTCATTGGAAGATAATCAATATCATCCTTTTGTCCACCAAAATAACCTTTGTATCTATGAGACTCTAAACCTGTGTGTATATCTCTGTAACCTTTTGCCAGATTCCCGAATTCCTTTATATCCTCATTCCTGACACCAACCAGACCACCATGAAAAAGTGTTGTTTCGCAATTTTCACCGACACTGAATCTGTCAGAATAAACCGTAGTACTATCAGGTAGTGATACAAACGAAATATCCTGTATCAATTTTCCACCATCTCTATGAACCCTGGCTGTTGCACAAAAGCCCTCTTGTCTAACATCAATATGATTTTTAATCGAGTCACGGATGTCTCTCTCATTACAAAGTGAATCCGGAAGCTTTCTTTCATTGAATCGAACCTCTCCTGTCATACTTGCCACAATTGGAGTCACTGTCCACATACCATTTTTCGGTAAATTGAATGCCATTACTTTATTGCGCCAACTGAAAGATGAAAAGCTGTTGATTCTTCTGTTGATTACAGTACATCCGAATGGATACTCATAAACTCCTTCAAGCTCAGTATTTATACTTTCCATTGATTTAACAGATTTCGGTTCATCAAGATATGTGTGTAAAAGAAAGCTGTAAACAAGGCTTGCTACACTGGCATGTTCCATATCCTTTAGCTTATAGTGACCATATTCATCTATAGTCTGATCCGGATTTTCTTCAAGAAGAGTTCCAAGTTCATGGCTGTTCTGCAGTTTCTCCATCATCTCTAAATTCTTCTGAAGATATGCTGCTGAATTAACCTTATTATGGAAAAGATTCATTGCTGTGTGGAGCATGTGGTTTCCATGATATCTTGTATACCACCAATCCTGGCCTTGTACAGGTATGATGAGACCGTCATCCTGACACCATCTGCCTATTGTTCTTTCATAAACATTTTCGTTGTTCTTTGTGATGGTATCCGGCAGTTCATTCCCTGTCATAAGCAATGCAACTGCTGCTTCAGCCTTTAGGATTATCCCGGCTGCCATGTATTCGGGATGTATGAATGAGTGGTTTTCAGTTGTGAAGTCCGGATGGAAGGTAACCCCTTTCATCCAGAAATTCCTAAGGGACTTACCCATATATTCGTCAGTATTCATCCTGTCCTTGTATGTGCTTATGGAGTTTATTGCCCAGCGGTTGAATCCCTCAAGCCACTTTTCTCTATGTGGATGTTCTTTATATAAAACCAGTCCACCTGTTATTCCAAGTGCTGTCCATGCATTCTCCTCACACTGGGTATCAAAATATGTTCCGACCCGCGGAAGTTCATTTGCCCATCTGTCTGAAAAGGCAGTCACTATCTTTTCGACAATTTTGAAGGTTTTTTCATCAATTCTATCCCTGAAAACCAAAGCGGTTACAGCCATCAAAACACCGGTTCTTCCGATAGCAGAAGCCCTGAAGAATTCTTCACCCTTTGCTCCCCACTTCGTTCCATTGGCATATACATTGGTACTTTTTTCCCGGACAATGCCTTTTGGTCCATATTCATTTGTAGCACAAAGATACTTCAGTGCCATTATAGCTTTTTCTTCCAGGTCTTTCCTTGGAATTCCTGTGATTGTTTCATCATATTGACCATATCCGGAAACAACGGTATAAAGGAACATAGGTATGGCTGTTTCAACAGAATAAAAATAACTTCCTCCGAAGAAATGTCCTGAATCTTTTATATAACTGCACTTTTTGAAAGTTGAATCAGCAAATGGTATCCATTTCAGCAGAATTTTATATAACCTGTTTGCTGTTTCACTGAGTTTTAGATTGTCTTTTTCTATATTGTTGTACTCAATTGTCATAAATATTTCTCCTGTGCCAGAATTATAATCTAGTCACTTATTCCTTCGAACCATCTTTCATCAATGTCAAAGGGAACTACATCACCGGTTTCTATAAAGAACCTCAGCATCCTGTTTTGAAGTTTTTGAAGGATGAAAGAATAGTTGCTATCTTCAATCAAGTTATTCAACTCGTCAGGATCAACGGAAAGATTATATAGCTCGTGTTTTTCCCCGACCCGATAAACATACTTAAAGTCCCGTGTTCGGACCATAACCGCCTTTGAATGTTCCGGACCGTCACCAATCTGAAGATTTATACGAGGTGAATATAGAAAATCTGTACCGGCGCTGGTGGATTTGCTTCCGCTGCAATGCATTTCACCCGGCATACGTCCACCTTCGCAGAACACTGCATCACGCAATTCGTCACTTTTTCCCTCGGCTAACGGAATCAGTGATCTACCAAAATGTGTGTATCCCGGCTTAATTCCTGCAAGTTCAAATACAGTGGCAGTAAAATCAATGAGTTCCACAAGGGCATCTTTTATTCCTGATGTTACATTAATATATACCGGTGGTTTGAAAATCAAAGGCACATTGGTCAAACAATCCTGGAATGTGTTTTCTGTTTTTTCCACCAAGCCATAATCACCGGTGAAATCACCATGGTCACTGAATGTAAATACTGCTGTATCATCATATATTTCTTTTTCCTTAAGAGCATCAAGCAACATACCGTATTGGTCATCAATCCTTGAGCACATAGCAAGATATGTTGCCTTTAATTCAATCAGTCTTTCCTCGGACCAGTTTTCCATGCGTTGTGCATCCCTGATGCCTTTAAGAATAGAAGGTTTGTCACCCCATTTTGAATACATCTTTACAGGTGGTTTTACTTTTGCTCTGTCTATCAAACTGTAATAGGGTTCTTCTGCACCATACGGAGGATGAGGATATGCAAGGGGCAGATAAATGCAAAGAGGTTTTTCTCCTTTATAATCCCTTATGAAATCAATTGCATCCAGTACCTGGGCCCAGTCATTATCAATGTAAGAACCATCCTCATCATTTTCGAGCTTGCCCGCATAAAATGAAAAATAGTTGTCACCCTCTTTTGGACCTCTCCATTCTGCTGCAGTCTGATGTAGATTATTCTTTCTTTTGCGCTTTGTGTTATTAATAACATCACAATATTCCAATGGATTATACTGTCCGGGGACTAGATCATTCTTTCCTCCCCACCAGACAAAGTATCCATTGTCCTTTAAAAGTTTCAATAACACCGGTTCATGCTTTCTCATCATATGGTACATGGTTCTGTGACCATTCACATGAGGATACCAACCACTCATGAAGGAGCATCTGCTGGGCGTGCAGACAGGATTCTGACAAAAGGCATTTCTTAAAGAAATACCATCTTCCTTTGCAGTTCCATCAAGGTTCGGAGTAATAGATGCATCACACCCCAAGTGATGAAGGGCATCAGCCCTGAGTTGGTCCGGGTTGAATATTAATAAATGTGGCCTTTTTTTCATATACCAATTATATGTTTTTTTTGTCTTTTTTACGATAGGTTACATAATATAAACCGGGAACAATTATCAAAACAAGTATAGCGGATATCATCATTCCACCCATGAATGTCACCGCCATCGGTCTGAAGAAATCTCCACCGGTAACTGCAAGCGGAATTATTCCGAAGATCGTTGTAAGGCTTGCCAATGCAATTGGTCTTAGCCTTCTGGCAACTGCTTTTACGCAGCTTCCCCTGACACTGTCGCCTTTTTTCATGCGCGTATTAATATACTCCACAAGGAGAATTCCATTATTAACTACAATTCCTACAAGTCCTGCAATTCCCAGAAGTGTGGTTATACTTATTTTTTCTTTGAATAGAAGTATAGCAACCAGCGATCCAATGAAGGATAGAGGTATTGTTGTGAGAATAATAAGGGGCTGCCTCATTGACTTAAATTGGAAATACATTATAAGGAATATCAGAATTACTGCAATAACCAGTTCAACGGCAAGACCGGAAAGAGATTCACTGATTATCTCATTGTCTCCTTTGTACAGGGCATCAAGTTCTTTACCAACGTCATCTATTAATTTTTCAATGTCAGCCTCAAGCTCATAGGTGTTGCTGCCTTCACTGGTATATGCTTCTATTATTACAGAAGGGCGGCCATTATATCGCCTTATATATTCAAGGCTTTCACCATCATTTATTTCAGCAACATCCGTGAGAGGTATCCATCTTCCATCACCGGTTCTGATTTCAAGCTTATCAAGCTGTTCCCATGATGAATCATCAGGTTCAACCCACAGGCTTGACTGTTCATCCCCCGGTTTGTATAACTGTCCGAATATACCGTTCATAGAAACGGCAATCTGTGATTCCACATCTATAAGAGTAAGCCCGTTTTTTGAAGCCGCATCTCTGTCTATGACAATTTTTACATCATCTTTATAGTCAGGTGCAACAAGTTCACCATATCTAAAGCTTTCTAGCTCCTGTATTTCTGAATAAAGATTCTTACTTTTTGCCAGTAGGTCATCATATTCACCATCAGACAAGACAATCTGCACAGGTGCTGCAAATGTAGATAATTCAAGCCTGTTTACAAGAATAATACCTCGGCCATCAAGTGTTGCAAGATCTTTTTCCAAATTCTTTATATAATTGCCAAGGTCAGATGGATCACAATCAAACTCAACATAAAACCGGCCGACGCTAGGTAGATTATTCAGTGTCCTTAAAGAAATATAGAATTTAGGTAAATCACCTCCGATTGAATATGCATAGTTATCCAAATCTTTTTGTTTGTTAACAATTTCTTCAATTTCCTGAGCAAACAACCTTGCACCTTCACCGTTACCGGATTCTTTGTATTCATAATTAATATATGCTACGCTTCTCTCTGTTTTAGGAAGAATGTCTACTTCTGCTTTGTCAATTGTCAGATAAATCAAACCTCCAAGTATAATAAAAGCAATGATTGAAGGAACTATATGTGCCTTGTAAACCCAGCGCATTGCAATCCCTGCAAAATGACCAACACCCTTTTTCCTTTTTATTGTTTTTCTCGCCCTGAAGAACATACCAGCCAGAGCCGGTGTTAGAGTAATTGAAACAATATATGAAAGTATTATTGAAATCAGGATTGTCAGAGGAAGTGTAAAGGCAACTTCACCGGCTATTCCGGGAAGGAACAGCAGTGCTGCAAAAACAACTGCTGTTGTAAGTGTTGACGTCAGAACCGGCATATAATTATCTTTAACTGCTTTTATACATGCTTTGTTTCTTTTTATTCCCAAATCAAGATTGTGCTGAACAGCTTCAGATATAACTATAGAGTTATCAACAAGTATTCCAATGGATACAATGAGTCCTGCGATGCTCATCAGTTGCAGTTCGCTTCCCATAAGATATAAAATTCCAATTGTGGTAAGGACAGTAACCGGAATTGTAAAAGCTATTGCAGCCGCATTCCTTGGTCCAAGACCAATCAGTACCACTCCCATAACAATCAGAATACACAGCAACAGGTTGGACATTACCTGATCAACCTGGTCCTTTACATAACCGGGTGCAAATGTCATCTTACCAACGGATATACCTGAAGGTAGAGTTTTTTCAAAGTCTTTTGTTGCTGCCTCCAGCTCATCGCCAAGAACTGTGAAATCTATGTTTTCTTCAAAGTAAACCTGAACAAATGCTGCTGATTCACCATTAAATACAAATGTCTTTGTACCTGCTGGTATCCTTGTTTCAATACTCGCTATGTCAGATATTCTAACCTCACCATCAGGTCCCGCATAGATTATCAAGTTCCCGACTTCCTCTGCAGTCCTGTAATTACCATCAACGGTTATGGTTTTTTGCACCATATCAGTTTCTGCTGTACCCATGGGAATTTCGAAACCATTTGCATAAATTATGCCGTAAATATCAGAAAGTGTCAGAGAAAGTGCCTTTATTTCATCAACCTGTACCTTAACCACCAATTCCTCTGCATATGATGAATCAATCCTGGTGTCCGCTATATTTTCAAGTCTTCCAAGGATATCAGCTAAATCATTTGCATATATTTCCAGTTCTTTTTCTGAAGTGTCACCATATATGGCATAAATTACCTCGGCTGAATCAAGGTCTGTTATAAAATCTATTTCTGTAATACTCTCATCAAGATCTTCGTTGTATACATCCTCTTTGATTTCTCCCAGTGTTTTTTCAGAATCTGTATCATCGAGATTCATTTCTATGAAAATAATACACGCATTATCAGCAGAAATAGTTGAATAATTATCTACACTTGGATATTTTGAAATAATATCTTCTATAGGAACAGCAATTCTCTCTTCGATTTCACTGCTTCCGAGACCCGGAGCGGTAATCTGAAGATAACCATAGACAGCCTTTATATCAGGCATTTCCTGCTTTGGTATATTGATATAAGCAAATATTCCAAATGCCATTAGAAGCAGACATATAAGAAGAATTGCAAATCGGTGACTTAAAACACTTTTAATGAATTTATCCATGTGGCAATGATACTGCCTGTAGTACCATATAATAAGCACCCTAATGAGTATATATTGTTTCAATTGGGATGATTGACAGTGACCTAAAGGGACTAACCCATTGGAGTGATGGTATCCATTACCAGTCTACTTGATTCGGATCCCGAATATTTTCCTGGCATATGAGCCTATGACCGCCATATCGTTGTAGACTCCGGGTGAGCCTTCAACATTTGCCCCCAGGGATACTGTGTCAGCAATCCTTCCTGTAGTACCTTCTATCAGATACATATTGCCAGCAAAATTACAGTAAAGTATGTATCCTTTTCCCCCGGGTGTATAAATTGCTGTCGGCGAACTCCAGCTGTAGGCTTCTGAATCAATTGACCAAACTTCCTGTCCTGTTTTCTTGTCCAATGCAACCAGCTTACCATTATATTCTCCACCCCATTTTGCAAGACCGAATACAACAATGTCCTTCATGTCATTTTTACCAACAATAGGTGTGCCCAGTACTCCACCGTTTATGACCGAGTTATACTTACAGGGATATTTCACTTCCCAGATGAGGTCACCGGTAAGTGCATTGAACTTTGATATGGTTGAATCATATTCACCCCTTGCTCCATTGTCTGACTCGCCGTTTATGTCAACTTCATTCCCTGTATAAAGGAATACACCCGATTCAGTTACATCAAGTACAGGTGAAGAATCAGTATCCTCACCGGTTCCTGCCATCCACATCGCACTCATGGTATTAAGGTCAATGCATGCAACCATTCCACCGTTATCTGTAAAATACATGAGATTTTTGTAAATCACCGGAGAACTCTCGATTCCGATTCTGCTGCTGAATGGATTCATATATCTGTATTTAACAAGCTCAGGTTCAATGGAAATACTGCTGCTGCCTTTTGTATATTGGGTATTCAACTTCATTTTATAAATTATTCCATTTTCACCGGCTTCGTAAAATGTATCATTTGCCGCATCAAGTATTCCTGAAGAATCAAAGTTAGGCCATTCTCTTAAGGAATCAGCATCATCTCCTTTGATCTCATATAGAAGACTCTGGTCAATAAGGCTGAATATCCTGTATGCAGGAATGAGTACATCAGTTCCATTCTCGCCTATGCCCTGTCCTGTATAAAGAAGAGGATATCCGCGCGGGTCTATTGATACCGTTCCTTTGGTCGGATAACCTATATGTATCGGATCCCTGGTCCATTCACCTGTTTCCAGGTCACAGAAATATATGTTGCCGTCAAGTGATGCGTAAATGACTTCAACCAGGTCCTTGTCTTTGAATTGGCTTTTTATATTCATTGACTTCCTGACTTCAGGCTCCCAATGGACAATTGCAGGTTGTCCGGTCCAGCCAACTCCCGGCCAGTATCCGCCTGACTGTGTTGAAATGCTTCCTATATTGAATTCCCAGATTATCTCCAGTTCTTCTTCTTTTATATCAACAGTTCCATAGGAACCACCATTTCGATAGTTATTGCCCCTGAAAGTCAGGAGACCAAGCTCGCCTGCGTATTCCCCGGCATCCATGAAATCTATAAGGCTTTTATCGAAATAGTTGACTATTTGCTTGCTATTTATTAAAACCTCCTCGTAGTATAAGTTACTGTAAGGTCTTGCAGATTCTACTATATAATCAGGAATCATCATTAGTTTTTCGCGTTCTATTTCCGGTAAAACATCCATTGTTGTATAGCCATATACAGTTTTTGCCACCTCAGCTATTTTCAGTGCTCCGCTTTCAATATCCGTTCCCTCAGTGAAAATGCAGATTATATAGTCATCGTCTCCATGGAATATTCCGGATTCATTGAGTGAATTCATACCGTATTCGCGCCCTTGAATTCCCAGTGGATACTCACTTATGAACTCTTCAAAATCCCTTGTGAGCAGTCGGTTTTTTTCTTCAACAGCCATCATGCTGCTTAAATTATTGTAAATGCTGCCCGGTTCTTTGGATTTATCATGGATTTCTTTGTAAAAAATCGCCATGTCCGCGGGTGATGTATAAAGAGGTACATCAGTATTGGAAGCCCTCATGGATTCAAGATAATCATTGGTTTCCTGTCTGCCAAGATACCTGACCAGCATATTCAAAGCGGTCATATCTCCCTGTTCGACAGATGCTTTTGAAAGTTCACTCAGGGTGAATTGTTTCCCGGTAGTACTGTCCGTTATGTCTCCGTCGGTACCCCTTCGGTCTTCATCAGTCAGTACAATTGTTTCATTCAACCCCAGATTCCCACTGGAAGCCATCATATAAAGATATAGATTTACCGGAATTGCCGCAGCCTGACCGGCCACATATTTTTCACTTCCGCGAATTTCGATGTACTCACCTTTGGAAAGGTTTAAATATGAAAATCCATATTTGCCTGAAATTTCTGACAACTGTGTCTCAAGGCAATATCTAAGTGCCTGTACTTCCCCCTTGGCTTCAACGTCCTCAGACCAGAAGCCTGATACAGCATTTGGGGTTTCCAAAGGACCACTGACCTGTGGTGAGGCGGTTGGTGTTTCTGATGGATTATTGCTTTCATTGACTGTTGTCTTGCATGACGCTGTAAGTAGAAGGGCAATTATCAATGAGAATATTACCAGTTTTTTCTTCATTGTTTTTATCTCCTGTAGTTCTTTCACATAGAGTATATCAGCAATGATTTAAATTAAAAAGATGATAGCAATCTTTGCTTAATAATCATCAAAGTAAATAGTAGCTTCATATTTTACAAAAGCAAATCTTTGAGAAAAGACAGCAGCATATATATAATAAGTATATGTGTATATAAATTCTATATATTGAAAGAGAGGGGAACGATGAAACTACTTAAAAATATGGAAAAGTTTAAGCTTGCTGACCCTTTGTTTGAAGCGGTCAGAGTGGTACTGACTTACCGAGGAGAGAAATATTCACCGGCATATATTCAAGGTATATCGGGTGGAGCTTTTAGAGTTGGTGGAATCTGTCCCTGTGCTCCTACATGTACCTATGCAATGTGGACAACCGAACTACCACAGATTCTGGGTTACAATGTTGAGAAGTGTGAATTTCTTGATGAGTCCGGGGTTGATTTAGATCGGTGGAACGATTTGGTCAAAAGGATTAAGCAAGAGATTGATAATGACCGCCCGGTAGTAATGTGGAGCCAATTCAGTTTTGCTGAATGGGGTGTGATTAATGGTTATGATGATGAAAAGCAGGTCTTCATTGGCTGCGATACAAATCATGAAAAGAATGTTTTTGTAAAGACTCCATATAAAAAAGCCAGTAAACTGGATGTCCCGGTTTTTGGCGCATGTATAATGTAACCGGAACGCAGAAACCATTCTTTCATATTAGATATATCAAACCATACAGT
>CAYYXJ010000054.1:0-966 GCA_964475455.1 uncultured Clostridiaceae bacterium
GATATGGCTTAAGAAGAATACAAGGGAAATTGCACAGTACAGAAAAACATTCTTTGATAGGGAACAGTTCATCGAAGAAGTGTATTTTGATAAATTTATACTTGAGATAGAGGTCTGACATGAAAAAAAATATAAAATATATGATACTGACAGTAACTATTGCACTGCTGTTTACAGGATGTAAACCGGGATTCAGTGAAGACAGTTTTGATACATTGGATATTTTCAGCGAAAGCCATACCTTCACATATGAAAGAACAGAAGATGAAAGTGTCAATGATGTAATATATGAGGTCACAGTTGAAAACGGTCTTGTTTCAACAAGGGTTGAAATTGATTTTGAGGAGGGGATGTTTATTTCAGCCTCAACCTTCAATGCAGATACCCTTTTGCCAATCAGCGCATATAAGAGCAATACATATGACCTTGAACCGGACAGGAACTGGGAAATAAATGCGGAATATGGAGACACCCTTGAAATGGTGGCCGGAACAGCAGCTGAAAGGGAAACGAAATCACTGGAGCTTCCGGCATACTACCTTGACAATGAAGGCCTGCTTTTTACCATAGGTGCATTGTCTCTGGAAGAGGGATTTGAGAAGAACATCAATATAGCAATAATAGATGCCGGAGAAATAATACCGTTCAGGGTTTCATACCAGGGAATTGAGACCATCGGGTCACCATACGGAACATTTGAATGTATAAAGGTGGAGATGAAGTATACAGGCCTTGTTCTCGGACCCAAGCCCAGGATGTACATGTGGTATACAAATGATGGAAACAGATACCCTATACAATATGAAAATACGGATGTAAAACTCAGTCTGAGCAACATTGAATGATAGTCAGTCATGATATTTAAGCCTGTTACAAGTTCAAAAAAAACAGTAATCACATTGGTTTGATATACCTCGTGGTTACTGTCTGTTAGCTTTTTAAACTAGTTTTTTATATTCTGTCTCC
>CAYYXJ010000054.1:976-16567 GCA_964475455.1 uncultured Clostridiaceae bacterium
TTACCGCAGTATGCGTAGAGGATGTCTCCGGCTGATCCGGTATCTGCATCAAAGTAGTGTACTGCTGTCGGATCAAGTCCAAATTCATGCATCTCTCCCTGTTCAAACTTATAATGGCCTGGGAAAGTCAAAGTAAGGTCCAACCCTGTTTCCGTTCTTACATATAGGGTCTTTTCTTTCCCAAGCATTTCAATTACATCAACCATTCCTTTGAAAAGGTCCGGTCCCTGACCTGCCAGAAAGCGTTCTGACCTAATCCCCAATTTAATTGGTTTATTATCATAAGCGGTCAGTCTTTCTATATCATCTTCGTGAATTTTCATTGTAATCAAACCATCGGATGAGAGGAATTTGTTTTTTTCAATCTTACCATCAAGTATATTGATTGTTGGTGAGCCAATGAATTGTGCAACAAAAATATTGTTCGGCCTGGAATAGAATTCCTCGGGTTTTCCTGCCTGTTGCACCTGCCCTTCATTAAGCAGAATGATTTTGGTTGCCATGGTCATTGCCTCTATCTGGTCATGGGTTACATATATGGTGGTGGTGTCAAGCTGCTTATGCAGCCTTACAAGTTCCACGCGCATATGTTCCCTTAATTTTGCATCCAGATTTGACAAAGGCTCATCCATAAGGAATATCTTGGGATTCCGGACAATTGCCCGTCCAAGGGCTACACGCTGCCTTTGACCGCCGGATATATCCGAAGGTTTTGAGTATAGGTAATTTTCTATCTGAAGTAGTTTTGCTGCATCAAGCACCCTGTCATGTATAATGTCCTTTCTGACAGAGCGCATAGTGAGTGAGAATGCCATATTCTGATATACAGTCATATGAGGATAGAGTGCATAGGATTGAAATACCATTGCAATATCCCTGTCCTTTGATGGTACTTCATTCACTTTTTTATCGCCAAAAATCAAATCGCCTTCGGTTATTGAATTCAATCCTGCAATCATTCTAAGCAGGGTTGTCTTGCCACAGCCTGATGGCCCCAATATAACACAGAAATCCTTGTCACCAATTTCGAGATTGATGTTTCTCAGGGTAAATTCCTCCCTGCCCTCATATTTCTTACCGATATTATTGAATTTAACTTTCACTGTGTTCCTCCTAACCCTTCACTGATCCTTTTGAAAGACCAGATACTAAATATTTCTGAAGATAGATAAACATAAATACTATAGGCACAGCAATCAGCAGAGAACCTGCAACAAATGCCGGTTGATTGAACGAACGGTCATCCACGACCAGTGTATACAACCCTGAAGCAAGTGTCAGGGCATTGGTATCTGATAACAGTATCCTGGGCAGAAGGAAATCCATGAATGGTCCGATGAAGGACCAAAGGGCGATGATGGCCAGCATGGGTTTGGCTATCGGCATAATGATTAGCCTGTAAATTTCCATATTACTGCATCCGTCCATTCTGCCGGCATCATCCAGTTCTGTGGAAATTGAATCCAGATACCCTTTGAGAATAAAAGTGTTTCCGGCAATTCCACCTGCTGAATAGATTAGAATAAGCATCATATGCTTTGTGAAAACAGGAATCAAATCATTCACTAACTCATACAAAGTAAAGAAAGCAGTAATCCCTGCAAATATTGGTATGGTCTGGATAAGCATGATACTCATCAGTGTTGCTTTTCTTCCTTTGAACCTGAACCTTGAATATACATAGCCGGTAAAAGAAACAAGTACAACGGTAAGCAGGGCGGTGCTTATGCTGATGAACAATGTATTGAATACCCAATGAACAAATCCAGTTTCTTCAAAAAGGAACTTGAAATGTTTGAATGAAAACTCATAATTTTCGAAACCTACGGACACATATATAGCTTGATTTCCATTGAATGCACTGATAACCATCTGGGAAATAGGCCATAATACGATGAAAGCCCAGAAAATCAAAATTGCATATGTTGTTATAAGTGCTACCGTGCCCCAGTATGTAAGCGGTTGCTTGTCAGACAAGTACAAATCCTTTTTGTTCTTGTCTTGTATTGTTTTAATGATGAATGCAAATACCAATATAAAAGCTGCAACCATTAAAAGAGTAAGAAGCAAAGGAAGAAGCTTGGTTTCCAAAAATCCGGAACCTGCGGCAAAAGCGCTTGAATTCAATATATCAATCCTCATAACCTCTCCTCCTTGAACGCCTTGGTATTCCTGAATCCAATGAATGTAATGAATATTACTATGAGGGATATTACCAGTGTTACGGCAGCGCCCATGGCAAAGTAATATCTATCCATTGTCAGCTTGTATATATATGACAGCAGTATATCGGATGAACCGGCATAAATGCCGTATTTCTCAATCAGGTTGGGACCGCCTCCGTTGAACAGGTAAATGATTGAGAAGTTGTTGAAGTTGAAAGTGTACTGCGCTATTAGCAGAGGCATGGTCTGGAACAACACGATGGGCAATGTAATCCTTGACAGCTTCTTCCAGCTGCTTGCTCCGTCCATGTATGCAGCTTCATAAAGATCTTCCGGTACAGCCTGCAGCACTCCCGTGGACAAAATGAACACATATGCGCTGCCCAGCCATCCCTGAAGCAAAATTAGGATCAGTCTTGTCAGGTTGGCATTGTATATTACCGTCTCAAGTCCCAGAAAAGCCCTGAGAACGCCGGCATCTCCCTGTCCGAACATAATCCTGAAGAACAATATGGAGACAAATGCCGGAACTGCCCAGGGAAGCAGATAAACCGACCTGAACAGCTTTTTAAGCTTGATCCGGTCATTGTTCAAAAGCAGCGCCAGAGCAAAACCAATCAGAATGGCAAGGGTGGTTGACGTGAGCGTCCATACTATGGTCCAGCCGAATATGTTCCAGAATGGTCCGGCTGCAGTGCCCACCTTTCCTGCGAACAAATCCATGTAGTTCTGGAAACCGTTCCAGATGAACCGGGTCTTGTTGGGAAGATCGTTCCTGTCTGTAAAGGACAGCAGGATTGTTGTTGCAATTGGAACCAGTACAATAAAAATAATAGTAATGAATGCCGGCAATGTAACAACATAGGGATAGCCGTCTGTAAGTATCTTCGATTTGGTCTCATGCCAGTTGTTGGGTCTGATTCCTTTCTTCTTCCTTGCTTCTATCTTTCTCAAATCCTTGAAGTTTACTATTATCATGAAGATTGCAATTACCAGAAGGAATATTGCAAGTATGCCTTCAATCAGGAAAATCATGGAAGAGACATACCTCAGGTCCCCCTTGAGTGTAATCAGCCCTCTGATGCCGTTTCCCTGGTAATTGCCGTAACCCAAAGCATAGGGGATTGCAATGACATAAATGAACAATGTTATCAGGGTCATGAGCGCAGCTTTTTTCTTCTGACCGTATATCAGCTGCCCCAGACCCGGGAAGATTGCAGCAAGGAACGGAACAGCAGAAGTGTTTGCCATTGTTTCGACGGGTATCTTGGCCTTCTCGTCCACTATGAGGTCATACATCAGATTGACTGTTTTCTTCTTTGCGTTCTTCAGATCGAATTTTGCATGTGAAAGGGTAGCCTTGAACTTGTTCTGAGGAAACTCCAGTTTCCTTATTGCCAGTTTTTCCTTGAAAGCCCTGTTAAGTTCGGCAATTGCGGCTTTCTGCGCTTTCTGTGAAATTGTACCTTCCTTGTACTTGGCATTGACTTTCTTTATGTCCCCGGCTTTTTCTATCTTGAGAGTTTCCCTGTATTGACGGAATTCAGCCTTCAGGGCGTCTAATTCATCCTTTGTCCAGGAACCCTTCCCCTCCAAAGTCTTCGCAACTGCAGTTTCTATATCCCCGACAGTCCTGATTATCCCCGGTATCTCGGCAGTCTCAACTTTTGCTGTATCGTACTTGAGCTGAGCGTCATATGAAAGGTCCACATATTTTCCATAGAATTCAAGGTTTCGCTCTGCATGCTCAAGGCGGAGTCTGAGTTTCCTTATAAAAGGAGAACCTTCATAATCCTTCGGTTTCTTCGAGAATGATTTCCGGTGCTCCTTTTCCTTTTTTTCGAATTCCCGGAGTGAAATGACATATGGATGTGAATCTTTGTTCTTTTTCAACTGCCTGATCCGGCTTTGTATTTCCCCGGATTTCCCTTCACTCTTCTTTTCACAGAGTTCAGCGAGTTCGAGCAAATACTTGTTTTTTCGTTCATACTTATTGCCCAGATGATCATACAAATACTTATTCATGGATCAGCCTCCGATAGTTTTCTGGGAATTATGCCTGATTCTCAACAGTGACACAATAATGATAACATATGCTGTGCATGATATATAGTAAACCGGCGAAGCTGTGTCGAAGTTCAGTAAGGTAACCACGAGCATGCCGCCCAGAACGACAGCCCATATGGCTTTGAATATAATACCGACCCCGGACCTGACATATGCAAAATAGGTCTGCAGACCGAATACCACCGGAACAATCAACCTGAAGAAATAATCAACCATCAAAGAGCCCAGGTACACCCTATACAATTCTTCATCGCTGCCTGTTAGATAACTGTTTTCGGTCAGCCAGCCGTTGTACAGGACTTCGCTGTTTGCCCTCAGCAATGTGTCAAGCGAAACAGACAGTATTATGACAGCGGCGGATATGACCAAAGTATAGAAAGTGCTTTTCTTAAGTTTTACAAGTTCAAGCATACCCGGACCCTTTAAATAAAATGCAAGAGGCCAAAGCCTCCTGCATTTTTCAACCAGTTAAATTCCTTTAATTCAAGGATGCCATCATTGAGTCAAAGGCAGCCTTCACTATTTCATAGGCTTCCTGTGCCGTAGCGGGTTCAGAACCTGCCGTCGACCATGAAAGAAGTGCGCTTTCCCATGTGCCCCATACATTTCCCCATTCTGAGAACAACGGCCTTGCGGGAGCTCCTTCGTAACCTTCGATGACTGTTGCAATGACTGCTTTGTCAGCATCGGAAAGTTCCGAAGATGACTGATACGTGGAAGCAGGTACATTTTCCATTATCTTTCCTGTTTCCTTATAGAAGCTTACTGCATTGTCGGGATTCAGAATTTCCTCTATGACTTTTTCAGCAGCATCCATCATTGCTTCGTTTCCTTCGTTCCTTACATTGACTACCAGTGCCCAGCCGCCTTTCCAATGGGCTACTTCCTGTCCGTTCAGGGTAACCTGGTTCAAGGGAAGCATGTCGAAGTCGTCACCGGCAATTTCGCTGAATTTGGTAGCATTCCAGGGACCTTCGAGCAGCAGCGAGCTATGTCCTGTTGAAGCATATTCGGTTTCCATGGTTGCCCAGATGTTTGAGTTGTCCCAAGCGGTGTCAGGCACTCCGCCTTCGCCGGCTGTCTGGTGATATTTCCAGTAATCGAACAAGTGATTCCACAAAGCCTTCTGGTTGTCATTCAGCTGATTCCATTCCTTGGTTGCGTCTGAGTACAGATTTCCGGCCTCATCTTTTCCAAGCAGTTCAAAACCGACTGCGTTTGTAAATGCTACACCGAACCAGGCATTGAAGTAAGCAACGAGCAGATCGTTGTCAGCAAGGTCATTGAGCTCAATCTTAGAACTGAGGTCTATTCCTGCGTCTGCTGCATTTGCCTTGTTGGCGAAGAACAGCAGGGTTTCAATATTCATCGGTATTCCCAGATAATTGTCTCCGTCCTTGAAAGCTCCGCCCAGACCGGCTTCATAATCAGACCAGCCACCTATCTTCTTTGCCATGTCTGCAGCGGGTATGTAGGCTATCTGTGCGTTGTCGTTGAGACCGAACAGCCTGTCAGCCGGAGCTGCGAATACATCGGCGATTTCTTCGTTTGTTGCAGAAGTATTATCGAGTGCGTCCAGATGGTCAAATGCACCTATCTCGATAATCTGAACTGTGATGTAGGGGTACTCTTCCTCCACGGCAGCCTTTACATCCTGGTAATAGTTCATCCAGCCTGTCTCTGCCTGTACGGTAACTGTAACCTCCTCATGCTTCTTGCAACCGGCAAACAATCCGATTACAAGCACTAGTGCCAAAGCTATGCATAATATCTTTTTCATACATTCCTCCTCTTCTTTGCAAGCGTTTGCATTGTGACTAAATATTACCACCGATTTTTTGTTGTGTCAACAAAATCGGGCAGTTACGAACCTTTGTTCATTCAAGTGTGTTTATGTCATTTTCTTCAAGGTCGATTATTACCACGCTTCTTCCTGCGATGAGAAGCTTTCCGGCATCGGTTTTACTCATCGGGTCCTGCGAATATATGACTTCATAATCTGAAGCAGGACTGAAGTTCAGCGAATATTCCTGATTAAGCGTATTGTGGACCACAAGCAGATTTGTGTCTGTGTCAAATCTTCTATAGGCTATGATTGCCTTGACACCTGTATCAACATGTGCAATGTCCCCGTATTTCAACACCGGGTTTTCCCTTCGTATCCGTATCATGGTGCTGTATGTGCTGAAAAGGGAAGATTCGTCATTCATCTGGTCCTGCAGGGAAACGGTATCAGCATTTACGTTCTGCGTTGAAAGATTCCATGCCGCTGTATACGGGGAGCCGTTTCCCCAGACAAAGGGTTCCCTGATGTTTTCATCCGGTTTTCTGCCCTTCATCCCTATTTCTTCACCGTAATATATGAAAGGGAGTCCGGGCAGCGTAAGCATGAGGTTTACTGCAACCCTGGCACGGGAGATACTTCCTGCAAGAGCCTCGATCGACCTATTCTGGTCATGGTTTGACAGGAGTGTTCCCATAACCCTGCCTTCATATCCCTCAGGCTGTTCCATGTAGTATTGCATCCGGTCCGCCATATCGGTTGCCCCTACATATGCAGCCTCAAGGATATACTCGCTGAAATCGAAGTTGAATAGTGCATCAGAACTTTCGTAGTACGACGAAGCGGAATTGAAGTTCATGATTACCTCGGATATTATGAAAGCATCTTCATTCCTGCTCTTTATATACTCATTCAGCTCCCAGAGGAATTCTATATTTGCACCCAGGGTGTCGTAACCTTCCGGATATTCTCCCTTGTCGAAGAGATGCTTGGCGGCATCTATGCGAAAGCCATCGACACCTTTGTCAAGCCAGAACCCTGCTATTGACTTTATTTCTTCCCTTACCGCTTCATTTTCGAGGTTGAGCTCAGGCATCTCGCTCCAGAAACCGGCATAATAGTATGTACTGCCGCCGATGTACCAATTGCTCTTCATGTGGTGTTCCTTCAACTCATCTTTTGTTAGCCACCGGTAATAGTCCCTGTATTTCTCATCTTTCTGCTTCGCGGCCTGGAACCAGGGATGTTTGCTGGAAGTATGGTTTATGACCAGGTCCATGACCATATACATGCCCATGTCATGCATTTCATCCAGGAGATTCTCATAGTCTTCCATGGTTCCGAAATCCGGGTCTATGGCAAGATAGTCGGTAACATCATATTTATGATAAGTAGGAGAGGGGTGTACGGGATTGAGCCAGATGCAGTCAACCCCCAGTTCATCCTTGAGATAACCCAGGTTTTCGCGTATTCCGTTTATGTCGCCAAGGCCGTCCCCGTTGCTGTCGGCAAATGCAATTGGGAAAAGACTGTAGCACACATTTATGTCATTCGAAAGCACCGCAGAGGCCGGGAGCGGAACTCTTTCAGGTTCAACAGTTCCCCGGCCGCAGCCTGCCGACAGGCTGATGACCAAAAGCAATGTAACAAGTATTACAAAAAATCTCTTCATGGAAAGCACCTCTTTGATTCAGGCTGCCGGCTGTTAATTGAATCCACTGTGCAATCACATTATCCTACTGATAAAAAATATGTCAAGGATATATGCCGGTGGCTGTGGGTCAAAATATTTTCTTGCCATCACAGGCGGTATTGTCTATAATTAGTGCATGCAAACGCTTGCATGAGGTTGTGGAGAGAAAAAATGAGAAATATATTTGAAGTTGACCCCTGGAAGGTGATTGACAACAATTTAAACAATGAAACAAATGAAATAGCTGAAAGCGTAATGAGCCTTGCCAACGGGCATATGGGTTTTCGAGGTAATTTTGAGGAGGAATTTTCAGGAAGTACACTGAAAGGCACATATATTGCCGGTGTATACTATCCGGATAAAACCAGGGTTGGATGGTGGAAGAACGGATATCCCGAATATTTTGCAAAGGTCCTTAATGCCTGTGACATTATTTCAATCCGATTGATGATTGACGGGAAGCCCGTAGATCTGAACAAATGCCGTTTTGAAAAATTCTCACGTGAGCTTGATATGAAGCGGGGCATTTTGATAAGAAGCTTTGATCTCATAACTTCCCTGGGAAAGAAAGTGAGGGTCTGCTCTCTTCGTTTCGTATCCATGGAACAAAAAGAGATCGGAGCCATTAGATACACCATTGAACCAATTGAAGATTCAGCAGAGGTTGAACTTACGTCATACCTGGACGGTGATGTCCGCAACAAGGATTCCAATTTTGATGACATGTTCTGGAAAAAGATTTCCGCATCATCAAATAACGGGATATCAAATATAACCATGTCAACGAAGAAGACGGGATTCATTGTATCATCTTCTGCATGTGAACAGGTTGTATTGAACGGAATGGAGTTGAAGGGTTCGGTTGTAACAGACAACGAATTTTACATAGGTAATAAATACTCCGCGGATGTTCCTTCAGGGGGTAAGCTTACGATGTATAAATATTTTTCTGTTACAACTTCAAGGGACCATTCTCCGGAAACAGTAATCGAGAAATCTATATTTAGGTCCAGGGAAGCAAGGATTTCAGGATTTGATGAACTTCTTGATGAGCACATTAAAAGCTGGGCATCAATCTGGTCATATTCTGATGTTGTAATTAAAGGGGATGCACTTTCCCAGCAGGGTATTCGATTTAATATATTCCATTTGTTCCAGACATATACAGGCCATGACAACAGACTCAACATAGGACCGAAGGGCTTCACCGGAGAGAAATACGGAGGTTCAACCTATTGGGATACGGAAGCTTTCTGTTTCCCGTTCTTCCTGTCAACAGCCAGGGAAGATGTGGCAAGGTCATTGCTTATCTACAGGTACAACCATCTTGAGAACGCGCGAAGGAATGCAGCAAAGCTGGGCCTTGACGGAGCACTTTATCCAATGGTCACCATGAACGGTGAGGAATGCCATAATGAGTGGGAGATAACATTTGAAGAAATACACAGAAACGGTGCAATTTCCCATGCTATATATAATTATGTTAATTACACAGGCGATGAGAACTACCTTCAAGAGTACGGACTTCATGTGCTTTATGAGATTGCGAGATTCTGGGCAAGCCGTGTGAACTATAATCCGCGCAGTAAGAAATACATGATTCTGGGAGTTACAGGTCCCAATGAGTATGAGAATAATGTAAACAATAACTGGTATACAAATACAATGGCAGCCTTTTGTCTTAGGTATGCGGCAGATGTAGCCAATGGTGTAAGGAATACCAATGTTGAGAGGTTCGATGAGATAGCCGCCGAAATCAATATTACGGACGATGAAATCAATAAGTTCTATAATATTGCTGAAAATATGTACTATCCTTATATTGATGAATTTGATGTGTTTGCCCAGCAGGATGGATTCATGGACAAGGAGCTTCTTACGGTGGATGACTTGCTTCCATCTGATCGGCCCATAAACCAGAACTGGTCCTGGGACAGGATTCTGCGTTCCTGCTTCATAAAGCAGGCAGATGTAGTTCAGGCGTTCTATTTCTTCCCATTCGAATACGACAAGGCTGTAATGAAGAGGAACTTTGATTTCTATGAACCCATGACTGTGCATGAATCATCATTGTCATCATGTATTTATTCCATTGTGGCCAGTAATATCGGCTATTATGACAAGGCATATGAGTTGTATCTAAGGTCATCAAGACTTGACATTGACAATTACAACAACGACACCGAGGATGGACTGCATATAACAAGCACTGCGGGTTCGTGGCTTGCGATTGTACATGGCTTCGGAGGCCTCAGGGTCAGGGATAATATGCTTCATCTTAATCCTGTGCTGCCAAAGCAATGGACAAGTTATTCGTTCTGCATATATTTCCGTGGCCGCAGGATAAGTATTTATGTAATGGATGACATGGTCCGGGTTTCATTGATGGAAGGCAAGGGAATATCCCTGAAAATAAGGGACAAGGAATATACACTGCTGGAAACAGACAGAGAAATAGAAGTAATGATTTGAGATTTTAGAGGAGGTTGATTATGAAAGATAAACCCAGGGTTGCATATTTTTGCATGGAATATGGATTGGAAAGCAGTTTCAAACAGTATGCCGGTGGTCTAGGCATATTGGCAGGCGATTATATGAAGGGTGCAAAACAGCACGGGTTTCCCATTGTTGGCATAGGTTTAATGTGGAAACAGGGTTATACGGACCAGATGATAACCGAGGACGGGAAAGCATATGACAGCTATCACAACTATAAATACCCGTTTCTGAAGGATACGGGTACGGAGGTATGTGTCAGGATCCGTAATGCTGATGTATATGCAAAGGTCTGGAAAGTTGACTGCTTTGACAATGCGGACCTGTACTTGCTGGATACGGATATCGATAAGAACAAGGAGCGCTGGATTACCGGCCAGCTATATGGATGGTTCCCGGAAGAAAGAATTGCACAGGAAATGATACTTGGCATTGGTGGTGTAAGGGCTCTTCGTATGCTTGGAATCGATATAGATATCTATCACTTCAATGAAGGACACGCAGTATTTGCAGGCTTTGAGCTCATGAAGGAATATATGGGTACCGGACTGAACTTTGAAGAAGCATTGAAAGCCGCCAAGGAAAAAACTGTATTCACTACCCATACTCCAGTGATACAGGGAAACGAATCACATACAATTGAAAGACTTATGTATATGGGAGCAAACAATGGACTTACCATAGAGCAGTTGGTAAGAATAGGTGATGCTCCCTTTAACATGACTGTTGCAGCTCTCAGGGTATCCAAGGCCGCAAACGCTGTTGCACAGCTTCATGCTGAAACAGCAAATAAAATGTGGGCCCATATTGACAATCGTTGCAGTATCACAGGTATAACAAATGCGATTCATCTACCGACATGGGTTGACAGTAATGTACTTGAAAATACTGAGGATGCAGATGCCCTGTGGTCTGCCCATATGAAAAACAAAAGGGATTTGATTGACTTTGTAAATGAACGCAATGGTGTGAAACTTGATGAAAATGTACTCACAATAGGGTTTGCCCGCCGTGCAGTGGCATATAAACGCAGTAACTTCATATTTACTGACAGAAACATTGTGGAAGAATTATTCAGGCAGAACAAGCTGCAGATAATATTCTCCGGAAGATCACATCCCCTTGATGACAATGGCAAGGAAATTGTTGAGAATCTGGTTGCCATGAGCAAGCAATATCCCAATAATGTTGTATTCCTGGAAAACTATGATATGACAATCGGAGCTGCATTGACAAAAGGCTGTGATGTGTGGCTCAACAATCCAAGACGACCCAAGGAAGCCAGCGGTACCTCAGGCATGAAGGCTGCAATGAACGGTGTGCTTAATCTTTCTGTATTGGATGGATGGTGGCCTGAGGCATGCGACCATGGAAACAATGGATGGCAGTTCGGAGACGGCAAGGAGTTTGATAATGATAAGAAGCTGGATGAACATGATATTGCAGCACTTTATGAAGTACTGACCGGAAGTGTAATTCCAATATACTATGACAATCATGAGAAATGGATTTCAATGATGCAGAACAGTATCAGAAGCTGCAGGGAAAAGTTTGCTGTGAAGAGGATGCTGGATGAATATTACACGCATCTTTATGAAGTATGAAGATCAAAGCAATGATTTTTGATATGGATGGAGTTCTTACATCAAGTTCTGATGAGCATTTTGCAGCCTGGAGAGTTCTGGCATCAGAGCTGGGATTTGAGTTGTCCGATGAGCTTGAGGTTCTGACAAAAGGCATATCCCGTATGGATTCCCTTGAAGTCATCCTGAAATATGGGCATATACAGGATAAATATACATACGAGCAAAAAAAAGAGATGGCAGAAAAAAAGAATGCAATATATGTTGAAATGATATCCGGTTATACGCCTGAAAACCTGCTTCCCGGAGCAGCTGAACTCCTTGAAGAATGTGCCTGCAGGAATATTAAGGTAGCCTTGGCCAGTGCATCACGGAATGGCCCATTACTCATGGAAAGACTCGCTATATCCCACTATTTTGATTATGTGGTAAATCCAATGGATATTGCCAGGGGAAAACCTGCACCTGATATATTTTTAAAAGCAGCGCATGAACTTGATTTGGATCCAAAATTCTGTGTGGGATTAGAAGATTCCATAGCCGGAATAACTTCCATCAAACTGGCAGGTATGACAGCTGTGGGAATAGGGAATCCCGGTGAACTTTTTGAGGCCGATATTGTATATCCTGACTGTTCCCGGGTGAAATTACTTGAAATCAATGAACTTGTGATATAATGTTTCGTAAAGCGATTGGATGCTCAGGAGGTTTGAATGGCAACATTAAATGATGTAGCCAGGGTTGCAAAAGTTTCAATTTCAACTGTCTCAAGGGTTGTTTCAGGAAGCAACCTGATAAGTGAAGCAACTGTCCTTAAGGTAAGAAAAGCAATGGAGGAGGTAAACTATCATCCCAATGCCATTGCTAAAAGTCTTGCAAATAACATGCGGACAAAGATAATAGGACTTGTTCTTCCAAGGGATACCTACAGTGTATTCCATAATCAATTTTTCATGGATGCAATCAGCGGGATATCCCTGTGTGCACAAGAAAAAGGCTATTACATCATGAATGCATATCAGGGAAAAGAAAACAACCATACAACAATAAGGGATATGATAAAAAGCGGCTGGATAGACGGAGCAATTCTGACGATTGTTGAAGATGATGACAAGAATGTAAGATATCTTGAGAAAAAAAACGTCCCCTATGCAATCATAGGAACTTCCAGTGAAGGGGAAAATGCCATTTGTGTCGATAATGACAACCAGAAGGCAATGGATGAAGTATGCCAGATGCTGATTGACAAAGGCGCGAGAAGACCGGCCTTGATATGCGGCGACACCAGGTTTATATATAATATGCACAGGTATAGGGGATATATCAATGCATTGGAAAGAAATGGAATCCGGGTTGACAACGAAACTATTGTTGTCTGCAATGATGATTTCCGGCATGGATACGATGCAATGGCCAAACTGATTGATAAGGACATTGACGCAGTAATTACGACGGATGATATTCTTGCCTTCGGAGCTTTGCAATTCATGAACGAAAACAGTGTTTTCTTACCTATCACCGGGTTCAACAATACACTGGTTTCAGAGATTATATTGCCGCATCTGACCAGTGTTGATATAAGGGCAGACAGACTTGGGTATGAAGCATGCAGCATGCTTATTTCATATCTTGAGCATGGTCTTTCAGGCAATGACAGGAAACTGCAGGTTGAAACCAGAATAATTTATCGGGAAAGCACTGAATCCATTGGGAAAAGCTGAAACTGATTGATTTCGTATACAGGCAGGAACTGGATTATGTTCCATACATTCAGTTAAATTGTATAAATAGTGAAGTAGCACCATTTGAACATATACAATACACTCCGTAAAAGGCCTGTTCATAAGAAGTAACATTAATAATTAAGTGTGATTAAACTCCGGTAACTCAGTTCAAGGGCTGCTGTATGTGTATATATTTTTTATCAGAACAAACAACAAACATAAAAATCAAATGATATAAATGTTTGAAAAAACAGTCCGGAGACAGTATACTTGATATAAAGCACACCGGTTTAAAAAACACAATATGAAAATCATTAAGGACAAAGCCGGACAGGCAGACGGGAAGGCCGTTTTTTTTACCATTTGGAGGCTTCATGCAGTATGATTCCGTAGTTTTGGCGGCAGGTTATTCAAGCCGCGCAGGTTCTGACAAAATGGCGCTGACCATAGGAAGCAGAACCATCCTGGAGAGAGTCCTGGAAACTCTTGGGGAAATCTGCGGCAAAATTGTGGTTGTGGCCGGTCATCACCGTGAATCAACAGCTCAGATCCTTAAAAAATACTCCAATGTCACAATGGTTGTAAACAAGGATTATGACAGTGGTATGTTTAGCTCTGTTAAACGTGGAGTCGGCGAAATGAACCGTGATTTCTTTTTGGTCCCCGGAGATTATCCCCTGATAAAAAAAGAGACATATCAAAAACTTATGAATGGGACAGGTGATATGATTGTCCCTGTATACAATGGAAGAAAAGGACACCCGGTATTGATAAGACAAAACCTTATCGAAGCCATACTCTCAGAACCAATTGACTCAAACCTGAAGGTTTTCAGGGACAGTCAGAAGGTTCAATATATTGAAGTTGATGATGAAGGAATTCTTCTGGATGTTGACACACCCGAAGATCTTTTTGAAATAAGAAAAAAAGCAGAGGGGAGATGAAACAGGCTTGAAAATAAATAACTATGTAAAAGTTAGTTCTGTCGAAGAAGCATATTCAATCCTTGAGGAAAGCAGCAAGGCTGCAATCATAGCAGGGGGCGCATGGCTCAAGATCCTGCCAACGGAGATTGAAGAAGCTGTCGATATTTCGGGACTTGGCCTCGATTCCATTGTTGAATCCGATGGATTCGTTGAAATCGGTTCGATGGCAACCCTTAGACAGATTGAAACCAATGAAACCCTTAAAAAATTGTGCAATGGAATTGTAAGTGATGCAGCAGAGAAAATAATGGGTGTAACAGTCAGGAACATTGCTACAATAGGCGGAACAATCTCCGGCAAATATGGGTTTTCTGATCTGATTACTCCACTTATGGCCCTGGGTGCTGAACTGGAGTTCTATAAAAGAGGAAAAGTAAGTCTGGCTGAATTCATGGATGAAACAGCAAAGACCAGGGATATTCTTCTTAAAATCAGGATTCCTATAAAAGAGGGAAGGGGATGGTTTGAAACAATCAAGATTACAGCAATCGACTTTCCGATATTGAATGCAGCCGTAACCCGTATAGATGGTAAAACAATGATTGCTGTAGGTTCAAGACCATATAAAGCAGCACTTGCCGAAATGGCCATGGCTTATGTCGATACCTGTGGAAAGCATGAAGCAGATTGTGCCGAAAGAGCAGCCATGACTGCTTCCACAGAAATAAAGTTCGGAAGCAATTCAAGGGGTTCTGCAAATTACAGGAAACAGCTTTGTGAAGCCCTGGTAAAAAGGGGTCTGCGGGAGGTGATGTCATGAAGATTAAATTGAAGGTCAACAGAGAAAACAAAGTATTTGATGTAAAACCCGATGAATACCTGCTTGATACACTCAGAAAAAATAATTATGTAAGTGTCAGAAGAGGCTGTGACAATACATCCTGTGGAGTCTGTACGGTTCTGATAAACGGTAATCCTGTAGCATCTTGCAGTTATTTATCATGTAAAGCTGACGGAAAAGAGATAACTACTGTTGAGGGCATTCCTGAAGAAGCTGCAAAGATTGCAGACTTTTTCGGCAGGGAAGGTGCAGACCAATGTGGATTCTGCAATCCATCCATGGCACTGACAGTATATGCAATGAAGAAGGAACT
>CAYYXJ010000055.1:0-2230 GCA_964475455.1 uncultured Clostridiaceae bacterium
TATCAATCCAATCATATTTTGAATTCGTTGTTGTAATATAATCATCAACGGCAGCGCTGATGTCTGCATCATTATATAGAATATTTCTGAAGAGCTCCGCGGTATCACCATACAAAGCTGCATTCAGTTCTTCGACTTCAATCCTGATTCTGTCAAATGGGACATAGTATGACAAGGAACTTCCGAAATTTGCAGCTAATTCTTCCTTTATTCGATTATCTTCTTCATATCTTGCCTGTAGTTTATCTGCAACTGTATAGTTATCACCTGGATACACAGGCTTTATTTTATTTATTCCGCCGATGCTGACATATATGCCTATATTGGCTCTGTTGAGTATATCCATGTAATCGCCCAGCAATGAATAATAGGTAATCCTGTCTTCATAGAACTTATCTTCAAAACCATAGACCAAATCAACATATCCATCTGTATTGCCTACAGCCAGGTCAAGGAAATTAACAAACTTTTCTTCCGGATTTCTTGTATTAGTGAGTGCAGCCATTGCCAGACATTGATACTTTTCGCGAATCAAATACTTTTCATTGGGGCCTAAAAGATAAAATGAGTATGCATTGTTACTATATGTGCCGGTCGATTGTATGGAATACATTGATGCAGTATTATAATCTTCATCAACACGATTCCACTCAATTATCAGGTTTTCATCAAATAGTAATTTTATGAATGTCATTGCCTCAACAAAGTTTTCCTTGTTCACAAAGTTCTCAAATTTATTGTTGTGTGGATTGTACTGTATGGGTTCCCCAGGCGAACCATAACATCCGAATGCTCTAAAAATATCATCAAAGGACGATATGACATATTCAGAACCTTCAAACAGATGAAATCTCCCATTCAAAATGAATTCAAACAGATATGTATCATCTAAACCATTTCCATCAAAATCTTCCCTTGCCACAACCTTTGCGTACTCAAACAGCTCTTCGATTGTCTGAGGTACTTCAACTTCCGCTGCATCAAGCATATCCCTGTCAAAAATACGGAACCCGGAAAGTATATTTTCAGTAAGCGGTACAGCCCATGTGTTACCTGATGAATCTGAAAATGCGTTCAATGTTCCCGGGTTTATATGGCCAAGCCACCGTAATCCATCCATATATGAATCAACAGGCATAAGAAGATGTGCATCTTTCAATTGATTCAGGATTTCATAATTTGTTATATATACAAGTCCATCAGTTTCATGATTTTTGATAAAATCCTTAATATCTATTTGACCCTTACTCCAAAAATTACCAATTGTTTTAAGTGAAATATATTCTAAATCGATATCATATCCGTATTTTTTATCGATATATTCTTCCCAGTCATCGACATAGTAATCTTCAGGTCGTTTTTCTTTTTTAGGATAGAATATTATTATCTTTTTATCCTCTGATGTGCTTTGCTTGTATGTATCAGGACTTTCTGCGTTCGAGCAACCGGTCAGCAACAATATAATCAACAATATAAAAGCTATTAACTTTTTCATATGCCTCCTGACTTATTTTATAGAAATAATAGTTCATCCGGTCTACCGTGTAGTTTTTCCACCTTCCAAAAATGTATACATTTTATCAGATGTCTACTTTTCCCAGGTGCTTTTTAGCTATCCTCTGGAGCTCTATGAGCTTCCTGAAATTCTGAACAGGCTTGTCGGTCATTTTATACATTGGCCTGAAAGGTATTATATGAAAAGGAATATTTTCATCCACTGAGGCAAGCCAGGAACTCATCTTTTCCATCTCCTCCGCAGAATCATTGAGTCCGGGAATCGAAAGATTTGTAATTTCTACATGGCACTTCCCATGACTTGCCTTGATTGTTTCCTTGACTGATTCAAGTCGTCCCCCGCACACTTCCCTGTAGAATTTATCATTGAAAGCCTTCAAGTCTATATTCATGGCATCTACAAAAGGCAGCAGCCTATTCAAGGGTTCCTGGTTTATATAGCCATTGGTAACAAGTACTGTCTTCAATCCGACTTTCTTTGCAATTTCTGATGTCTCAAGAACAAATTCATACCATATCACCGGTTCATTGTATGTGAAAGCTATACCTACACACTTGCAGGACGAACGGTTACGCAGATGAGCAAGTACGGGCTTGTGACACAGATGCAGTATGACCCGACAGGAGAAGTCTGCAGTACCGTTTACCCCGACGGACATGTCTCAGCAAACAGTCGGACTTTCGTATATGACCCGCAGAACCCGGGCGGTGCATA
>CAYYXJ010000055.1:2240-16456 GCA_964475455.1 uncultured Clostridiaceae bacterium
TGTATGTGAAATCGATACCTATATTATTGGTCAGATTACCGGCAGCCTCACATAATTCTCCCGGGCTGATTTCCCTAAGTTCAGGCATTTCTCTGGAAATATGGTAATTCTGGCAGAAAGAACATCTGAAATTGCAACCGAAGGTGCCAGCGGAAAGAATATGTGAACCAGGCATGAAATAGTTCAGTGGCTTTTTTTCAATCGGGTCCAGTGCCAATGAAGATACTTTTCCATAGGTTAATGTTTCGAGTATTCCACCGGTGTTTTTTCTGGCATTGCACAGGCCTGTCGAACCATCATTGAGCAGACAATTGCTGGGACACAGACTGCATCTGACCTTTTTACCTCCGGCCTTTGAATAAAACAATGCTTCTTTCATTTGAATCTCTCTACTCTGAACCTCTCCATTTCATATTTTTCGTTATTGCCTATACCTGCTTTTCTGAGGGCTATTGCTACTTGCTCCTCCACTGAATCTATTCCTTCAAGGTTTGGAAGCAGCAGTCCACTTTTATATCCGCTTCTTACAATCACTCCATAAACCAATACATTCAATTCATCCATGGATTTAATCGGTTCCGGTTCATGCAGCAAATCCACACTTATTTCAAGGTCGCCCAGCTCCCACTCTTCAATCGGGTTGAATCGAGGATCCCTTGTTGAAGCACTTATTGCATTGTTTATTATTTCTTTTTCTACACTTGATGTTGCAGGAGATATAGTCCCAATACATCCCCTAAGACTTCCATGTTTCTTAATTGAAACAAATACACCCTTTTTTATGTCACTTATTTTGTTTGGAGTGATTATGTATCCATTTTTAATGTACTCTTCAATTGTCCTTCTGGCGAGTTTCACATATTCAGATTCATTTTTTCCGGCTTCTTTTTTGATCTCAGCCATATTCACTATATACTCATCTATTATACTGTTTGACGCCGGCCCTTCATCATAGATGGATGCAGTCATATATCCGACTCCAAATGGACCTTCGTAGGAGTGAACTACCTGTCTGGTCTTTCTGTCTTCAAATAACCCAAGTAGAATTGTTATTGACCTGTGACCGCACTCGCCTGCATTATTTCTTATTTTGTTGTCAATGCCCAGGAATCCGGCAAAATCGCCATTACCAACAGTTTTAACAACCATTTCATCATATATCTGTCCATCAGGGTTATATTCATATGGTCCTTCATCTTTTAGTTTATGCGACAAATCAGAACTGGCAATTACCACAGCATTTATCCCGGTCTCAACAATTGCTTCCCTGAGGGCAATTCCGCATCTATATAATTTTTCAGAGCCTATTGTTCCATAAGTAAGATGCAGAAGTTTAAATTCACTGTATTTCTCTTTTATAAAATATAGTGGAACCAGTGCTCCGTGGTCCAGATCTTTGTCAATATTATATTGTCTTGAGGTTTTTTGATTGTTTCTGACTATTGGGATTGAAGCTTCATCCAGTTTATCTAAAAAACTTTCCATAAGCTCTGTGTCATTGGAATATTCAAATTCAATTTCAGAGTGTCCGAACTTTTTAAAGCTCCCAGCTAAAATTTTATCTGTATGCAGACATACTGCATCCCTGAAAACCGGTCCATGCGGAGTTATTACAACTATAGTTTCGGGCTTCAATCTTTGAATTTCTCCTGCAATTTTTTTGCAGCCTGATATTGTTGCCTCTGCCGCCTTTTCCTGACCTCTTCCAATCCCGGGAATAATAATCGGTGGATGAGGCATGATAAACCCATTAATCCTGTGATCCATATTTCCCTCCCGACAAAAAAAGCCCCTCAGGGCTTTTTATATTTTCATCATCTTTTCTGTTTTGCCCGACTTCATTGCCTTAATTGTTGTATCAAGCATATTCATTATCTCAAGGGTGTTTTCAAATTCCATGGGTGCCGGTCCTCCCCTGAAGAACTCAACTATCCTATCAAGCAATCCTTTATAAGCAAATGTCATATCTGCAATAAACACTGCTTTATCATCATTGCTTCTTACTGAACCGCCATATACAAAAGCACCTTTTGCCAATTCAACAACACCCCGGCGTCCATCTTTATATCCCGCAACAGCAACAATACCCTTGTCATCATTTACAACAGAAATCTCTTCACATCCCAAACCCATTATTCTCTGTAATATTTCAAATGCATGTACACCGTACCAGACTACTGACTCACCAACAGGAGCAATACCCAGAGGTCCAAATACACTGGCACATTGAATATCTTTTACTGATTCAACTGTATCCACCATGTTCTGTATAAATCTCAAAGATGAAGCAGAGAACATCCTTACATTATATTTTTCTGCAATTCTTTTGATTTCAAGCCCGTTTACCATTGTATCTGCAAGCGGTTTATCAAGAAACAGAGGCAGTCCGAGTTTTGCAGCTCTTTCAAAGTATTCGACATGAAGTGTCGGGTCATTGACTTCCAATAGCAAAGCTTCAGCCCCTTCAACAGTTTTATCGAAATCTTCATAAACTTTTACACCCCATTTTTCAAGTTGCTCAGTTCTTTCATCCAAACCCTTCTTGTCCTGAAACGGAGTTTCAAAGCGCATGCAACTAATAATATCAAGGCCTTCTACCTTCTGACTGTTTTCACATTCCGGTGCCTGCGACCTCATCGAAAATTGAATTGAATGGCTGGTATCCAGGCCGATTATTGCTGTCTTGATTTTTTTCATTACATTTCCTCCCCATTAGATAAAATCAGTTTACCACCGGTATATATGTCTTTCAATAGATGATGCCCTATTTTATAGTATACTTTATAAGAAAGGAAAATATGCACATGACACTTACCATAATTTCCCTGGCTCTAATACCCGTTGCAGTCCTAGTGGTTATGCTTGTTTTTGCTGACAGACATAATAGAGAACCTGCCAAACTACTTGCTAAAGTATTTCTCTTTGGTCTTCTTGCATCTATTCCCGTTCTTATTATTCAGGTAATATTAAATACCTTCAGCGGAGCAACAGGTCTTTGGGCAATTATATTCCAATCTTTCATAGTTGCCGGACTGACTGAAGAATATATGAAAAGGCTTGTGGTTTTGAAAATTGCATTTCGAAACCCTGCTTTTGACGAAAAACTTGACGGAATAATATACTGTGCATTTGCAGCCCTTGGCTTTGCAGCAATAGAAAATGTACTTTACCTAATAAGTTACTATCCAACCCAACCATCAGTCGCAATTTACAGGGCTGTTTTATCCGTTCCTGCTCATATGCTGTTTGGTATAACAATGGGTTATTATCTTTCACTTTCAAAATATTGCAATGATCCGGTTTGGTGTAGAAAATATTTCAGCAGATCATTGATTTATCCTGTTCTAATGCATGGAACCTTTAATTTTTTATTGAGTATAAATATACCGATGCTTCTGGCATTTGTACCTTTTGTAATATTCATGTGGATATATAATTTGAAAAAACTCAATAAATTCTACAGGGAATCAAAAAATATGATTCAATAGGCTGCTGCTATCAATGCCATATAGTTTTCAAAAGGAACATATTCCGGGATGCTGTTTCCTGATCCCAGGGCATAGCCTCCGTGTGACGACTCAACCATTTTTCTGCTCCTGTCATAAACCTCATCAGGTGTTGCCCTGCAGACAAAATCAAGGTCTATTCCCCCCAGGATTGAAATACGGTCTTTATATCTTGGATAAAATTCTTCAACAGCAATTATATTGTCTTCATAGGAATGCTTTGCGTCATATCCAACATCAATGATGTCTTCCATCAAATGTTCAAGGTTGCCGCATGAATGCAGTATAGCAGGTTTTCCTGATCCGTGAATAACATTTACTATTTCCCTGTGCCATGGAATAACAAACTCTCTCATATGATCAAGGGACATCATTGGCTGTGTATTGAAACCCCAGTCATCATTTGATATTACTGCAACCACATCATCCCTTGGTGATACAATACTATAATATTCAACCAATGCAGAGCCAACCTTCTCAAAAACATCATAAACAAGGGTTTTATCATCATATAATGAATAACAGAGATTATCATATCCCATCATGGAGATTACATTTTCCAATACTCCACCGGGGCCGTAAGGTATTATTTTCATGCCATTTGGAAGTCTTTGACCAACATAATCCAACCGTTCGTAATCGAAACCACCGGCTTTGGGCCATTTGAACTTATTAAATGATGCCCTGTCTGTAACAACCGCTGCATCATTGAGGGATTTTGTTTTTATACTATGGGGGTCATTTGGATTGAATACCATATCACAGGCAAGAATTGTAATATAATCATAACCGGCAATTTTGTAAGCCCGGGTTCTTTCCATATAGTATTCATTTGTATTTCTGTATGTAAGGCTATCCTTTTTCAGCAGGAATGAGTAAAGAGGGTCATTCAAAAAAAACTCGAATAAAGTCGGTCTTGATGGCATGGAACCAGACAGAACTTTCAGTAAATTCCTATAATCCGGTTCTCTTAACTTATCCCTGACATCATATTTCATAATTTTGTAAAAAAAAAGAGCTTCCAAAGTGAAAGCTCCCTTTATTCAATTCTTAGGAAATTTTTGAGATGAACTTGACGATTTCGTTATCACATGCATTCTCAATAAAGTTCTCATCATCTGTATCATATGCTAACAGAATAAGAGTGAAATCAAGAGTAATAAGACCTTCCCAGTAATGTGAACAGTCTTTTTTCGCAAACTTGGTCTTTTTGATGAATTTCTTCAAGCCATTGAGATCAGAACACGTTGCAACAACACCACCAAAGATGTCCTTGTATGCTGAAGCCTCTTTGGGCATCAGTTTCTTACCTTCAGTTATAACCTTGGCTGATTTATCAAAATCTTTTACTGCTATAACATATTTATTATTTTTCTTTGCCATTGGAAATCCCCCAATCAAGTTGTTTTATTCTATAACATTATAACATACTGTATGTTTCTTTCCATATCTATTTATCTAAAATTTTTACAACCTTTTTGTGGAAAGTATACATATATGGTTCATGGTACCTGTTTTCAGCCGCACTTGGAATACCCGCAGTTCCTGCAAATCACACAACCGCCTTCGTGTTCAACCGAATTTCCGCATTCAGGACAAACTACCCCTCCACCGCTTATGGTTAATGTGCTTTCAATTTCAGTATTGTCCTCGATTACCTCTTCGGGCATTTCGATGTGATTCATTTTATCAACTTTTTCAATAAGTCTGCCGATGGCATCCGGACACGAAAGCACCTTTAGATCCTTTTGTTTTATTGTTGAAGGACACCTTATCCCTTTCAATTGCTCAACTATAGCTTTTGTATCAACACCTGACCTAAGAGCAATTGAAACCAGCCTGCTTGTTGCCTCAGACTGAGACGGACACCCTCCGTTCCTTCCTGTGTTGGTGAAAACTTCACAGATTTTCCCACTTTCATCGTAATTTACGGTTATGTACAAATTGCCGCAGCCGATTTTTACTTTCTGTGTAAATCCGGTTGTAACCTCAGGTCTTTCCTTAGGTTTAAGCTTTTCTTTGATTCCAATGCCTTTGTCAACTCCCCCAATATTAAGAACCTGAAAATCCCTGCTGCCGTCCCTGTATAGTGTTACCCCTTTGCACCCAAGGGAATAAGCCTTTAGAAAAACCTCACTTACAACTTCCCTGGTGGCATCTTTTCTCAGATTTACAGTCTTGGAAACTGCATTATCCGTATACTCCTGGAATACAGCCTGCATTTTAATATGCCATTCCGGACTTATATCATGGGCGGTTACAAAAACTTTTCGTGTTTTGTCATCCAGTTCCTCCATGTCGGCAATTGTTCCCCTGAGGGCAATTTCCTTCATAAGTTCAGGCGAATACACAGCAATTTCCTTAAGATGATTTTCAAAGACTGAATTACCTTCAATCATTTCTTCAGAATCCATGACATTTCTTATATATGAAAGACCAAACACAGGTTCAACACCACTTGATACGCCTGCAATGATACTCAATGTCCCGGTAGGTGCAATTGTTGTAGTTGTTGCATTCCTTATAAGAATGTCCCTGTCCTTGAATATACTCATGTCATAATATGGGAAAACACCTTTAATTTGTGCAAGATTCATGGATGCCTTCTTTGACTCACCATCCAAAAACTTCATTAGACTCCTGCCAAGTTCCAGGGCTTCCATGGAGTTATATGCAATTCCCATTGAATAAAGGGAATCTGCCCATCCCATTACACCAAGACCTATTTTTCTTGTAGCCCTGGTTCTTTCGGTTATCATCGGATGTGGATAAACACTCACATCAATGACATTGTCCAGAAAATGCACAGCTTTTCTGATTGTCTCCCTTAGTTTGTCGTAATTGAATGAATTCCCATCTTCATTCATCATCTTCATGAGATTTATTGAACCAAGATTACATGATTCATACGGAAGCAATGGTTGTTCACCACATGGGTTTGTGCTTTCTATTTCGCCGGCACCAGGAACAGTATTGGTTCTGTTTATTCTATCCAGGAATACAATACCGGGTTCACCATTGTTCCAGGCATTGTTGACAATCATATCAAATATTTCCCTGGCACTTTCCTTTTTTACGATTCTTTTACTCTTTGGGTGTATCAGTTCATACTCTGCATTATTCTCAACAGCTTCCATGAAATCTTCTGTTACACCGATACTGATGTTAAAATTGGTTATTTCCTTGTTGTCCTGTTTACAGGTTATGAATTCTCTTATGTCAGGGTGATCGACCCTGAGAATACCCATGTTTGCACCTCTGCGGCTGCCCCCTTGCTTAACCGCTTCAGTAGCTGAATTAAAAACTTTCATGAAACTTATTGGCCCGCTCGCCACCCCGCCGGTTGTCCTTACCACAGAGCCCGCCGGTCTGATTTTAGAAAAACTAAACCCGGTTCCGCCACCGCTTTTATGTATCAAGGCTGCATTCTTAATTGCTTCGAATATGGCTTCCATGGAGTCATCAATCGGAAGTACGAAACATGCTGAGAGTTGTCCCAATGGTCTCCCTGCATTAATAAGAGTTGGTGAATTCGGCAGAAACTCAAGATTGGCCATCATTTGATAAAATTCGGTCTCTGTTCTTAAAACCTCTTCTTCAGTAAAATATTTTAAATCTGCTTCAGCTATTGCATGGGCAACCCGTCTGAACATTTCTTCAGAATCTTCAATTAAATTGCCCGATTCATCTCTCGCTAGATATCTTTTTTCCAAAACTTTGACTGCATTTTCGGACAGAGCCATGGGTTCCTCCATTTATTTTTTTATATGCCGTGCATAATAAATTGTATCACCGGCTGTATATAAGTCAAATTTATCTGTTTTTGTGTGTTTGGTTTTTATCTTTTGTATTTATTCAAGAAATAATAAAAATAGACTTCTTTAAATGAGAAATGAATATAACAAAAAAACGGGCCCAGCCCGTTTTTTTGTGTTTGAGTCTATATATTAATTGTCGTCATCTGTTTTCTTTTGATATTCTGGTGTTCTTCCTTTTGCACCATAGAATGAGTTCATGTCACACCCTTCAAAAGATGCTTTGCCCCCGGTAAGAAATCCGGCAGCTTCTTCTGACAATTCACCGCTTTCAATCTTTTCTTGTATTAGTGTTTGGTAGTAATCCTTTACTTCAACCATAGCTGCTTTTAAAGCCGCCTGTGTTTCTTCGTCAGCATCTTTAACCAACCTCCACAATTCTTTGGGGTTATCCTGGAACGAATCCACTGCATCCTGTGTTATATAACCTTCGTCCATTAACTTTGCAAGAACTTCATCTGTTTTTACTTCGACAGCAGTGTGAATTTCTTCTGAAACTGCCCTTGCTTCTGCAATGACTTCCTCATCAAACACGGGTCTTTCACCTCTGGAACCGGGTCCCATTCTTCCCGGTCTGCATAAATCACCATCTTCTCTGTCACCCTTGATAGCATCCCATACTCTGCTGAAAACGCTTGCTTCATCCGCAGTTATGGTTCCATCCTCCACTTTTTCACCTAAAATTCTACTGAATGGATTAACAAGCTGGCCGTCTTCGGTTGCAGCAAATGCTATGGTGCTTCCCAATGCCAGTACAGCTATCAATGAAATTATAATAATAACTTTCTTTTTCATAAAGACCTCCTTATGGGAATACAATACACCTCATTTATGGAGATTTTATGTAGATTACTGCTGTTTTTTAGGAAATGTTATGGAAATCACTGTACCTTCGCCCTTTTTACTATTTACCTTTATATCTCCGCCATGGGCACTTATTACAGTCTTTGCAATGGATAATCCTATTCCGGCACCGCCGGTTTGCCGGCTTCTTGATTCATCACCACGATAGAACCTGTTGAATATAAACGGAATATCTTTTTCATCAATTCCCATACCTGTGTCCTTGACATTGCAAACTACTTCATTTGGCTCATCATAAAGGCTTATGGTTATTGTTCCTCCTCCGTCAGTATATTTGAAGGCATTGGACAATACATTGACAAAGACCTGCAAAAGTCTATCTTTATTTCCTTTGATATGACTGACTGCTGATATATTTTTTGTGAATTCTATTTGCCTGTCATCTGCAACAGGAGCATACACTGTATAAAGATTTTCAACGATCTCCGAAAGGTCAATATCCTCAAATTTCATATTGCTGTAATCTGATTCAAGCAATGTCAAATCAGACAGATTGTTGACAAGCCTGGTCAATCTGTTTATCTGGTCCAGAAGTACCGACATCCGTTCTTCATCCGCCTTATATATCCCGTCCAGAATGGCTTCAATATTTGTTGACAAGACTGCTATAGGCGTTTTAAGCTCATGCACTATATCATTGGAAAGTCTCTTACGCATTTCCTCTTCATGTTCCATTTGTTCAGCAAGCTGTTCTATGTCATCCGACAATTCATTTAATTCCTTTGCCTTTGAATCCGGTTTTACTAATTTATCAAATCTGTTCATGGCAATATTGTTAACATTTTCCTTGAGTTGAACAATCGGTCGATTGAACCTTTTGGAAAGTATAAATGCAGTAAATGATGCTATTAGCATTGATATTACAAACAGAACGGCATACATGATATTAAGTGTTCTTACAAATTCTGCATTTCCAAGGTCATAAAGCGGATCCTTTACACGACCTATAATAAGCGTATAATCGCCTATTGTGTATTCAAGATTTACATATTCAGGGTAATCTTCAATGTCATCTCCTGTTGTTCTTCTTATTGCTGTAGATTTATAGATAGCTACATCGTCCTGCGACAGCATAATATTTACACCCTGTTGCCTTGAAAGCATGCCGAGAATCATTGGATATGCACTAAGTGAGATTTCTTCGTCCGCTACCATTCCGGTAACCACATCAACAATGCTTTCGTTTTTTTCAATGTTGCTTGCTTTTATGAATCCCCTGAAAAACAACGATGCTCCGAAATTTGACACAAGGGTTGTAAGCAACAGTACTATTGTTACTGTCACTATGAAATATCTTGTGAACAATTTGTTAAGACTTGTCATTGTTCCTCCACAAATTTATATCCAATGCCGAATACTGTCCTTACATACTCAGGCCTTGACGGGTCGGATTCTATCTTCTGTCTTATATTCTTAATGTGAGAATCTATGGTTCTGCTCATTCCTTCATATTCATAACCAAGGGCATATGTTATAAGCTGTTCCCGGGTATATGTCCTGCCGGGGTTTCTATACATTGTAGAAAGAATTTTAAATTCTATCGGTGTCAGGTCAATTTGCCTGCCTTCTTTTTTTACAAGGTATGAGCCTTCATCAATTTCAAGTTTTTTTGTTTCCCTTGGTCCCCTTGGTGTTGCTTTACCAAGCCTTCTGAAAATCACTTTTACACGGGCTACTAGTTCCTTGGGGCTGAAAGGTTTGGTTATATAGTCATCTGCTCCCATTTCAAGACCGTTTATCCTTGAATCTTCCCCGCTCTTGGATGTCAGCATGATAATGGGGGTATCATGGTTTTCTCTGATGACATTGCAAACTTTTTCCCCGGGAATATCAGGAAGCATAAGGTCAAGGACTACCAGATCCGGTTTTTCATCATGAAAAATCTTGACCGCTGTAACACCGTCACCAGCCTGGAGAACACTATACCCTTCCTTTTCAAGATACAGGGAGACAACCTCTCTTAGTTCCCTTTCATCATCTACAACCAGAATTTTGCCCATTATCTCACTACTTCCTTTTTGACTTTACACTATTTTATCATTTGTGCCTTAATAATAGCTTAATCAATTACCAAACAGGATTGATGCTCCTTATAATTTCCCTTACATTATCCTCATACTGGCAGTAAAGCCTTCCACTTTCGTCAAATTCAAGAAGATTCACCAGCTTATCATCAAGCTGTTCGAATATCATTTGTACCGGATCCAAACTGAACAATTTGTTGGCAGTTACTATATAGTACAATTTGCTGGGGCCTTTCTTAATAAATGACACCTCCCACTTGTAATCCTTGGCCCGATTGAATTTGGCTAGTTTTTTTGTATATTTCACCTTGCCGGTTTTACTGTCCATGATAAAGAATGTGCTGTCGGCACAACCAAACAATTGACCCTCTGACGTCATGCAAAGACCACCGGCATTCCTGCATCCTTTTACCGGTTCAATTTCATACAGATATTTGTCGGTTTTTGTATCATATGCAAATACGGTACCGTTTTCATGCTTTGTATAGCTACCAAGTCCTCCGCAAACTGTAGTGCCGCCATAAAGGATTCCGTCCCTATACTCCAGTGAAACGATACTCCTGGAATCTGAAAAATCCTTACGGATTGTATGTTTCCCGGAAGTGGTATCAGAAACAGTGAGGTCTCCTTGAATAGGGCCGTAATTGGGTAGTGTTGCAATATATAATGTGTCATCAAATACTTTCACAGCAAAAGGCCTGTCTTGGTTTGCGGTGCTTTTTAAATCCAGAATCTCCCTTGGGTTTTGGGGCATATCCCATGGTTTTTTAGGATCAAATTCGTAAATTTGCGCTCCCGGGTATTTACCGAAATAAACTTTACCACACCCTGATGTTATACCTTCGCTTTGGCCGACACCATCGTATTGCAAACCTATATCATTTTCAGGATCATAAATGCAGATGCCTCCCCGCAGATATCCACTGGCAAATATCTTCTTGTCTTCAAAAAGATGGAGTTGACGTATTTCTATTGATTTTCTTGGGATTTCTATATCAATTTCTGTTTTCTGACCAGTCCTTGTGTTGTAAAGGAATATATATCCTTCAAAACTGCTGACCAAAATTGATTCGCCGTCAGAATAAGGCCACATCCCCATGATTGTATCATCGTTTTTACTGACAAAATGATATACCCGATTATTTTCAACATCAACTGTATAGCCGCCGCTTCTGCCACCTATAACCAAACTGCTTATGTTTACATCTTTTGGAAGAACTTCTTCATCGGCTCCCGGACACAATGTTTTATTTAATATTTCCCCTGAATCAAGGTCTATTGCAACCATTTCATGCGATAAAGTCATATGTGTATAAATTGCATTATCATGAAAACCTAAAATTATTACAAAAGCTTCATTACTGTATTCATCCGGAAGTAAATCCTTTATGATTCCGATTCCTTCCTTATATTCAATAACATGACTGTGAGCTGAAACACTGGCATAAAGGCTCTTTCTTTCCCTGTTATAGAGAACCGCTCTCACATAATCTTCTGAAGGCACTATTTTTTCATCATAAAAATCAAGTTTTTCTTTGTTGCCGTTGTACTTGAAAACTGCACAGTTTGGCCAGGTCCCACCATAAATATTATTTTCTTCATCAGCATCCAGGCTGAATATAAATTTTGCGTTGGGCATGTTTTCGAACAAGGTTTCAAATTTTTCATCTTTAGGATCGAATCTATACAAACCACCGTTTACATATGACCCTAAATATATCCTTCCGTCACAGGCTTCACAAACTCCCCAAGAACCTGTTGCACCGGGAGCATCACTGGAAAAAACTATTTTTCCCTTATCCAGGCTTATAACAATAAAAGTAGCACAATCGCCCTCTGCAAGCACTCCATATATCCTGTTATCACCCTTATACACCGAATAACATACTCCCTGCATCAAGGTTTTTCTGATATTTATGGCCGTTTTCTCAAATTCAATCATCATCCGCCTCCTAATATTTATTCCCGACCTAAATATTTAGGTCGGGAATAAATATTAGAAAAAAACAACCCCGGTTTCCCGGGGGTGGTTTTTATCTTTGAACTCTTCCGGAACCGTCGCCTCCCATAAGGCCGGATACATCTTTCACAGTAACTCTGTTGAAATCACCTGATATTGTATGTTTCAAACAACTTGCTGCAACTGCAAACTCAAGGGCGTCCTGTGGATTATTATAGTTTTTAAGTCCGTATATTAAACCACCGGCAAATGAATCACCTCCGCCTACACGGTCAATGATATGTGTCATATCATATTTTTTGCTTAAATAGAATTTTTTACCATCATTCAGACAAGCACTCCATCCATTGTGATCCGCACTCTTGCTTTCCCTGAGGGTAATTGCCATGTATTTCAATGATGGGTATTCAGCCATAACTTTATTGGATAGCGCCTCGTATTTGGATGTATCAAGATGCCCGCCTTTTACATCGGCATTAACACTTATTCCAAGGGATTTCTGGCAGTCCTCTTCGTTTGCTATACCTACATTTACATATTTAACTAATTCAGGCATAACCTCTGTGGCTTTCTTTCCATATTTCCATAGTTTGTTCCTGAAATTAAAATCACATGATATTGTGATGCCTCTGTCAGCTGCAGCTTTAACAGATTCGAATGCCAAAAGTCTTGCAGAATCACTTATAGCAGGGGTAATTCCTGTAATATGGAACCAGTCTGCGTCTTCAAAAACCACATCCCAGTCGATGTCGCCCGGTTTGGCAAGTGAAATTGCGGAATATGAACGATCATAGATAACCTTTGAAGGTCTTTGAACTGAACCGGCCTCAAGATAATATATACCAAGACGACCTTCTCCGGTCTTAATCATGGAAACATCAACTCCGAAACTTCTCAATTCCTTCTTACATTCATCAGCTATTTCATTGTCAGGCAGAACAGTCACAAATGCTGCATCCATACCGAAATTTGCAAGGGATACCGCCACATTCGCTTCTCCTCCACCGAAAGTTGCTTCAAATTCTGCGCTTTGGAAGAATTTTTCCCTGCCAGGCGCTTTCAGTCTGAGCATTATTTCTCCGAAGGTTATCACCTTTTTCATAATGTTGCCCTCGCTTCCCTGATCTTCCTGAGGAATTCCTTTGCCGTTGCTGTAACAGCTGCATAATCCCCGGTTTTTGAACCCTTTGTTAGACTGCTGCCTGCACCTATTGCAACTGCGCCTGCCTTGATCCATTCTTCCACATTGTCAACATCCACACCACCCGTCGGCATCATCTGAGCCTGAGGCAGCGGACCTTTGACTGACTTAATAATTGAAGGACCGAAAAGATTTCCAGGGAATATCTTTATAATATCTGCACCTGCTTCCATTGCAAGAATTATTTCATTGATGGTCATTGCTCCGGGCATTGAAGGGACTTGATAACGGTTGCAAAGCTTTATGGTATCAATGTTGACATTCGGACTAACAATATATTGAGCTCCTGAAAGAATGGCAATTCTTGCAGTTTCAGGATCGAGCACTGTGCCCGCACCGAGTATTATTTCACCTGACTGGTATTTTGATGCCAGATCCTCAATGATCTTATGGGCACCGGGTACTGTAAAAGTTATTTCGATTGCAGCAACTCCACCCTCTATGCATGCATCAAAAATCCTGTATGCTTTTTCAGCGGATTCTGCTCTTACAACAGCTACCAGGCCGTTTTCTGTGATTCTTGTAACCAATTTCTGTCTGTTCATGATTATTCCTTTCAATTACACTTCAAAGTTATCTGCTTCAACCATTGCACAAAGTGCATGATATATCGGAAGATGGTATTCCTGGACCCTGTATGTTTCCATTGCCGGAGCTTTTATGGTCACTGTACAGCTATTCGATAATTTACCACCGTTTCTCCCGGTAAGTCCTATTGTTTTCATTCCAAAGGCATTTGCAACCCTTACTGCATTATTGACATTGGCAGCATTTCCCGATGTTGATATTCCAATGAGAAGGCTGTCTTTATTCCTGTAACCATAAACCTGTTGTGCATACACAAGG
>CAYYXJ010000056.1:0-6056 GCA_964475455.1 uncultured Clostridiaceae bacterium
CTTAACACATGATGAAAATCACGTGGATCTGATTTAATCTTGATACCGGCCGGCATAATAGCTGACCGGTTATTTTCTTTGTAACGATTTAGAAATTTAATGCCGGGGTTCGTGTTAGTACAAATAGGATTTTTTGTTTGACAGTAAAATACTATTCTGTTAATATCTTTAATACGGTGCCGAATTGTGTAATGGTAGCACAACTGACTCTGGATCAGTCTGTGAGGGTTCAAATCCTTCTTCGGCAGCCAGGCCATCCTTTTACGGATGGCCTTTTTTTGTATATATTATTACAGGATAGGATGAAATTTGATAAGATTTATTAGAATTGTAGTTTTAATAGCGGTGACTGTTTTAATTTCAACTGTAGTATTTGTGGCAGTTGTAAATATTCATGTAGTTTCATTTTCCAGGAAATATATATTTGATTCACCGGAGGAATTGGCTTTAGAATTGAAATCGGATTCCCAGGCCGCAATTGTATTGGGTGCAATGGTTTATTCTGACGGAACCCCATGCGCAATGCTGCAGGACAGACTGGATGCTGCAATCAGTGTTACAGATTCAGGATTGACTGATATCTTGTTGTTGTCAGGAGACCACGGAACAAGGGGTTATGATGAAGTTAATTCAATGAAGAACTATATCTTTAACAAGGGATTCACCTCCGAAAGTGTTTTTCTGGATCATGCAGGATTCTCAACATATGACAGTATGGTAAGGGCTGCAAGGATATTCATGATTGAGACAGCAATAGTATCCACGCAGGAATTTCATTTATACAGAGCCATTTACATTGGTAGAAAAAATGGAATTGAAGTATGGGGAATAAAAGCAGATCTCAGGAAATACCCTGGAAGCGAAATGACTCGTTATACAATAAGGGAGTGGCTTGCAAGGACGAAGGATTTTATTTATGTTCATATTTTAAATCCTGATCCAATTTTTCTTGGTGAAAAAATACCCATTACCGGTGAAAGCAGTGCATCCTATGATTAAAGAAGTGTGCTTGACACATAAATTCATCATAGATATAATATCAATAATTAAGCAGAGGCAATGAGCGGAACAAGTAAGGATTCTATTGTGGCAAAGAGAACAGCCGGAAGGTGTAAGGCTGTGCACATGGTTTTTTGAATATCATCCGTGAGCTTTTCCCCAGAAAAGCAGTAAGGGGAAACGGCGGCAACCGTTATCAATGCAGGATATTCAATGTATCTGTAAAAGTGGCTTGCAAAGCAAACCGGGTGGTACCGCGTGAGAGAATGCTCTTTCGTCCCTGTGAGGATGAAAGGGCTTTATTTATGTAAATATGGAGGAAGAAATGTACAAAAAAGTTTCAACCAAACTTGATTTTGCCGAGAGGGAAAAAGAGACCAGACAGTTCTGGAAGGAAAATGATATATTCAAGAAGAGCATTGAAAACAGGGAAGGTGCTCCCGTGTTTACTTTTTATGATGGTCCTCCGACAGCCAACGGAATGCCTCATATCGGGCACATATTGACCAGGGTAATAAAAGACCTTATACCCAGGTATAGAACCATGAAGGGCTACAAAGTCCTCAGAAAAGCCGGATGGGACACACATGGGCTTCCTGTGGAACTGGAAGTTGAAAAGATGCTTGGCATTGATGGGAAACCTGAAATTGAAAAGTATGGTGTAGAGCCATTTATAAAGAAATGCAAGGAAAGTGTTTGGAAATATAAAGGTAACTGGGAAATAATGAGTGAAAAAGTAGGTTTTTGGGCAGATATGGATAATCCATATATAACCTATGATAATAACTACATTGAATCTGTCTGGTGGGCTTTGAAGACAATATGGGACAAAGGACTTTTGTACAAAGGTCATAAGATTGTACCATATTGCCCCAGATGCGGAACCAGCCTTTCCAGCCATGAAGTTGCACAGGGTTACAAGGATGTTCACGAAGAATCTGTTTATGTCAAATTCAAGGTCAGGGATGAGGAAAACACATTTTTCATGGCATGGACAACAACTCCCTGGACACTACCTTCAAATCTGGCTTTGACAGTTGGGCCTGACAATGAATATGTAAAGGTACTGCATAAGGGTGAAAATATTATACTTGCCAAAGCGCTGGCATCCGCTGTGCTTTTAGATGATTATGAGGTATTGGAAACATACAGGGGGGTTCAGCTTGAAGGCATGGAGTATGAACCTCTGTTTGATTTTGTCAAACCGGGTAAAAAAGCATATTTTGTATGCCTCGGAGATTTTGTCACACTGACTGAAGGTACAGGAATTGTTCATACAGCGCCTGCATTTGGTGAAGATGATGCAGTCATTGGAAGAAAATATGGTTTGCCTTTTGTTCAATTGGTTGATGAACAGGGACATATGACACCGGAAACAGACTTCCTTGCCGGGATGTTTGTCAAGGATGCAGACCCTGTGATAATTGAATATCTTACTGAAAAGGGTTTGTTATATAAAATAAATGAATATGAACACTCATACCCATTCTGCTGGAGATGCGATACTCATCTCATATATTATGCCAGGAATTCATGGTTCATTGAGATGACTGCATTAAAGGATAATCTTCTTGCAAACAACGATAAAATAAACTGGTATCCACCGGCAATAGGAGAAGCCAGATTCGGCAACTTCCTTAAGAATGTCGTTGACTGGGGAATCTCAAGGGAAAGATACTGGGGAACTCCACTGCCGATTTGGGAATGTGCCTGCGGCCACCGGGACGCAATAGGCAGCATAGCTGAACTGAAGGAAAGGGGCAAGGACGTTCCAGATGACATTGAACTCCACAAACCATATATAGACCAGATACATTTGGTTTGCCCTGATTGCGGAGGAGAAATGAGCAGGGTCAGTGAAGTAATCGACTGTTGGTTTGATTCAGGGGCAATGCCATTTGCACAATGGCACTATCCATTTGAAAACAAGGAATTATTTGAAGAGAATTTTCCTGCGGATTTCATCAGTGAAGCCCTTGACCAGACAAGAGGATGGTTTTACACCCTTCTTGCTATTTCAACTCTTTTGTTTGATGAACCAGCATATAAAAACTGTGTTGTCCTGGGGCTTGTTCAAAACAAGGATGGACAAAAAATGAGTAAAAGCAAAGGTGATTATGTTGATCCCGATGTGGTCCTTGACAACCAGGGTGCTGATGCTGTCAGGTGGTATTTTTATACTGCAAGCGCTCCATGGCTTCCAAGTAAATTCTATGAGGAAGCTGTGAGTGAGGGTCAGAGAAAATTCATGGGTACTTTCTGGAATACCTATGCATTTTATGTTCTTTATGCTGATATTGATAAGTTCAATCCACGGGAATATGAACTGGATTTTTCAAAGCTGGGTCTGATGGACAGATGGATTCTTTCAAAATTGAATTCACTGGTAAAATATACTGACGAAAGCCTTTCTGTTTACAGGATAACCGAACCGGCAAGGGCAATGCAGAAATTTGTTGATGAATTGAGCAATTGGTATGTAAGACGTGGCCGGGAACGTTTCTGGCAGAAGGAAAACAATCAGGATAAAATCAATGCATATATGACACTTTACACCGTATTGGTAACTCTGGCTAAGATATCCGCTCCATTTGTTCCATTTATGTCAGAAGAAATTTACAGGAATCTGGTTGCCGGACTTGATGAAAAAGCCCCTGAAAGCATACATCTTTGTGATTTCCCAGTATGTGATTCTTCAGCAATAGATGAAGACCTGGAAAAATACATGGATGAAGTACTCTCTGCGGTAGTACTGGGAAGAAGTCTGAGGAATACAGCGAATATTAAGAACAGACAGCCTGTGGCTGAGTTGCTTTTAAAGAGTGAAACTGAACTTCCGGCTGATTATCTTGAACTTATACGTGATGAACTTAATGTCAAGAAAGTCAGTTATATTGAAGATGCGACTGCATACATCGATTATAGTCTGAAACCTCAGCTTAAGACACTTGGACCCAAATACGGAAAACTGATTCCGCTGATTTACAAGGAACTTGCCCAGGCGGACGGAGCAGGGGTAATGGCTGAATTTGACAAGGGAAATAGCGTAACATTCAAAATAGATGGACAGGATGTGATTCTGGAAAAAGATGATGTTCTTTCCGAGACAATACAAAAGAGTGGATTTATGTCTGAAACTTCAGGTTCACTGACAGCTGTACTTGATACCAATATGACCGATGAACTTATTGAAGAAGGCTTTGTCAGAGAAATGGTCAGCAAGATTCAGACAATGCGAAAAGAGGCAGGTTTTGAAGTGCAGGACCACATATTGCTAATGGCTGATGGCAGCACAACTGTCCTTGATGTTGTAAAAAAGAACAAAGACAATATTTGCAATGAAATCCTGGCTGATGGAATGTTTGATGACAAGGAAGATGCAACCTACACCAAGGAGTGGGATATTAATGGTGAAAGTGCAGTGTTTGGAATAAAGAAAGTTTAAGATTTAGTAAGCCTGTCATCAATGTGATGAAAGATTGTAAAAATACATTTTATTAATCCGGTAGAATGGTGTGGAATTCCCACACCATTCTTTTCATGCTTAAAGCGACCAGTTGAAAAGTATCTGCAATGATTGTAAAAGTGTCACTGGAACATGGAATGGCAATTGGAGAAATACAGGTGTGAAATGGTATAATGGAGAAAACAGTTCCTGGGAGGGATTATGAAAAAGATTCTTGTGGCGGTTGCTTTGATTATAGCGGTAGCCTCGATTACCGGGTGCAATATAAAAGGTGAACGCGAGGAAGTTATTGCGGATACTGAAACATTTGAAATATATCTGGCAGATACTGAAAGTGTTCGTCAGCTTGGATATTATGATTATGAAAATCTTTCAATCAATGAAGAACCGGTTTTGACCGGAAACGATATCAGAAAGTATTACTGGGACAGCCATGTCATGGAATTAAATGGATCTTTCATAGATAAACTTTCCACTGTTGAAAATGATGATTACGGCAGCTATACCATTGATTCGGATGGTTTTAGAAGCTATGACAAGGGAGGCAGCATGTTTCTGCAATCAGCCCAATATATGGCTTTTGTTGTAGTGGTAAACGGGGAGAGAATCTATTCCGGGACTTTTCCGGGGAGCCCTGTTATGCCTGTTGAAGGAGAATCCCTTGTAATGGGAGATATTTCAGACGAAAGGATTCAGATTCAATTCAATGGCGAGGGTTTTGATGTCAGAAATCAGGATGCTGTTTATGAATATTTTGATGATAAAGATAAAATATCGTATATCCCGGTATTGGATTCGAGTTCCCTCATTGATGATTTGAAAAAGCAGATTGAAATCAGTGATGAAAAATTCCTTGAACTTGAACAAAGATATAATGCCCTTGTTCAAAGCGGGGAAAGTGATTCCTCTGATGAAAAGGAACTTCAGGCAATAGTTGAATGGCAGAAGGCAAGGCTGGATTTATATATTATAGAAACCCAGGAGGGGGAGCAACACAAGCGGTTCTGCGATATGCTTGGCACTCTCGATCCGTCAAAAATAGATAGTCTGATTGTTGCAGCTGATTATTTCAGGCAATCGGCCGGTTCTGATTTTTATATAAATGACAGAATGTTCAATGTTTTAGAAGAGTTCTATGACATAGTAATTGCAGGCATACCTTTCAATTATAGTATGGGTAATATCAATGAGGAGTTCATAAGAAAGGCACGGACGGCAGGAATTAATGTAGATATAAGCAATGGAGTCATAGAGGCTACACCTGTCCCCAGTTTTTTCAGAGCTAATTATGAACTGTTTTTATCAGATGTACTAAATGAGTATCTTATTCTAAGGGACAGGGAACTGACATTGATACTTGATTCCAATAATACAGTCGCTGCTGATGATGAAAATCTTTATTTGGACATTGATACAGTTGCTCAACTGGTTTATGATTGGAAAAAATTCTCAGACACATACCCCAACAGCTATCCTTTCAATATTAAAGCACGGCTGAAAGCTGAAGAGTACCTTGGTATTTATATTGGCAAAACTTTATTTGCAGTATCACCTCTCTATAACAGTGAAACCCAGGAACTATTTTCCGATG
>CAYYXJ010000056.1:6103-16200 GCA_964475455.1 uncultured Clostridiaceae bacterium
AGGACAGCTATATAAAGTTCCTTGGTGAATACAAGGATTCTGCTTATTATAGATTAATTGCCGATTTATTCATTATTTTAGAAAGCACCGGGTTCAGGTTGGATTCGGATGTTTCAAACTTCATTGAGGGTACTGACTTCAGACAATATGGTTACTGACCTACAGTACTTGACATCAGGCGGAAAGCTGATGTAATATCTAGGCAAGGTATGAAAATGAACATAAGAAATACAAAACAGTTTTATGCATTCTTTTTTACGGACTTGACGAAGTGAGCCCGATACTGTTTTGTACACATGATTATGACAGAGGCTCACAGGGTCTCTGTTTTTATTTTATCCGGACTGGAGGAAGAGTATGGTTATAGTTTTAAAGCCCCATGCCTCGGCACAGAGGATTGAAGAACTAATATATGAGATTGAAAAAAAAGGCCCCAGCGTTGAGAAAGTCGTGGGCAGTGATTTTACAATCCTCGGGCTTGTGGGTGATACAAGCAACATTGACATTGATTCACTGAGGATCAATGAAATTGTACACAAGGCAATGAGGATTCAGGAGCCATATAAACGGGCAAACAGGCTGTTTCATCCAAAGAGTACCATTGTAAAGGTGGGGAACAAAGAAATCGGCGGTGGAAAGATTGCTGTCATTGCGGGTCCATGCTCTGTTGAAACCGAGGATCAGATTGTTGAAGTAGCCCGTAAAGTAAAGGCTGCAGGAGCAGATTTTCTAAGAGGCGGTGCATTTAAGCCGCGTACTTCACCATATAGTTTCCAGGGGCTTGGTTATGAAGGAATAGAATTGCTTGTCCTTGCAAAAAATGCAACGGGACTTCCCATAGTTTCAGAGATACTTTCTGAAAATATGGTTGACAGGTTTGCCCGGGATGTTGACCTTATTCAAGTAGGCGCAAGGAATATGCAGAATTTCATGCTCCTGAAGGAACTGGGGAAAATAAATAAACCGATTCTTCTTAAACGCGGTTTATCAGCAACGATTGAAGAATGGCTGATGTCTGCTGAGTATATAATGTCTGAAGGTAACTCGCAGGTAATACTTTGCGAAAGAGGAATAAGAACTTTTGAGAAATTTACAAGAAACACTTTGGATGTCAGTGCTGTTCCGGCAATAAAGAGGGTTTCGCATCTTCCGATTATAGTTGATCCGAGTCATGCAACGGGTATGGGATGGATGGTAATGCCAATGGCAAGGGCTGCTGTTGCAGCTGGAACCGACGGAATAATGATAGAGGTTCATAATGATCCTGAACATGCCCTGAGTGATGGAAACCAGTCTATAACTCCTGATGAATTCAGTGATTTAATGAACAGTCTGAGAATTATATCAGGGGCAATCGGCAGGAGGATTTAAATGATTATCCATGTTAACCTGAAAAATGGTAATTATGACATAAATATCAGCAAAGAATCACTCGTTTTGCTAAGACGCGATTTATTGAAGCGAAAAAGCAGATTCTTTATTGTTGCCGATGAACTTGCTTTTAAATATCACGGTGAAAGACTGCTGTATGAATTGGGAATTGAGCCTGCAGGCATTTTCATGGTGCATGGTGAAGAGAGTAAAAATCTGACAACTGTCTCAGATATTCTTGAAGCAGCAGCATTGGCGGGAATTACCAGGGGAGATTGCCTTGTAGCCTTCGGAGGAGGAGTTTGCGGTGATATTACTGGTTTTTCAGCAGCAATTTTCATGCGGGGAATTGATTTCTATCAGGTTCCCACTACGCTGCTTTCACAGGTTGACAGTTCGGTCGGAGGGAAAACAGGGGTTGACCTGAAAGCTGGAAAGAACCTTGCAGGAAGTTTTAAACAACCCAGTGGAGTTTATATTGACCCGGAAATGCTAAAAACCCTTGGAATTGGAGAAATCCGGCAGGGCAAGGCAGAAATGATAAAGGCAGCAGCCATTTATGATGAAGTTTTGTTCAGTAATTTTGAAGATTCAATGGTTATTGACGAAGAAACCATTGGGAGATGCATAGAGATAAAACTTGCATTTGTGATGGATGATGAATTTGACATGGGCAGAAGAATGATTTTGAATTTTGGGCACACCATTGCCCATGGTCTTGAAAAAACCGTTGGCTTCGGTTCATTATCACATGGTGATGCGGTTTCCATAGGTATGGCTTTATCAGTTGAAATGTCGGAAAAGGCAGGCATTTCTGCAAAAGGAACATCTGAAAGGTTAATAAAATTGCTGAAGTCACAAGGGATGCCTGTATCTATGGAATTTAAACTGTCAGAGCTGGGCAATGCTATGAAACTGGATAAAAAGATGAATAATGATATTTTAAATGCAATTTTTCTTGAGAAAATCGGTAAAGGCATTATTAAGAAAATGACCCTTGATGAGTTCATAGGAATGGGGGGCGGCAAATGAATGTCAGGATAAGCCCTTTCAAACCATCGGGAACTATTTTGGCCCAACCGTCAAAGAGTGACAGCCATAGAAAAATTATATGCGGAGCATTTTCAACAAATGGATGTCTGATTGACAATCTGGTTCTTTCGGATGATATTCTAGCAACCATAGGAGCTCTGAGGGAAGCAGGTTGCAGCATAATCCTCGAAGACAGTCATTTATATGCCAACAGGAAAAGAGCTTTCATGGAAGGGGTCAAGGGCACTATCCCCAATGCAAGAACCCTTGAATGCCATGAGTCCGGTTCAACCCTTAGATTCATGGCACTTATATTTTCAGCTTTGGGCGGCGAAACTGTTTTGAAAGGCAGCGGCAGACTCCCGGAAAGACCCATGCAGCATGCCTTGGATTTTTTTGATAAATATGGTATTTCATATTCAATTCCCGGAAACGGAAGACATCTTCCGATGATTCTGAAGGGTAAACTGGAAGGCAGTTCTTACGAACTGGATTCTTCCGTATCAAGCCAGTTTATTTCAGGGCTGATGATGGGAATGGCCGCTGCAAAAAGGGACTGTGTAATTAAAGCCACAGGGAAATTTGAATCCAGGGGATATGTGGGGCTGACAGTTAAGGTACTGGAGGAATTCGGAGTAATTGTAGAAGGCGAAAATCCGTATATAATGAATTGCTCGCAGGGACTGAATGCAAAAGGTTCAATTGTCGAAGGAGACTGGTCGAATGCATCGTACTTTGCAGCAATGAATCACATGGGCGGAGAAATAACTATTAATGGTTTAAGCCTTGATTCCTGTCAGCCGGACAAAGCAATTGACGAAGTGCTTGGGAAATTGTCACGGGTCACTGATAATGATATTGATGTTTCTGAATTCCCCGACATTATGCCTACAATAGCTGTTTATGCTGCAACATTACCTGTCATTACAACAATAAGGGGTAAAAGACTTAGATACAAGGAGAGTGACAGGATTGGTTCTGTATGCCTGGGATTGCAAAATCTTGGTATTGATGCAACGGAACTTAATGAAGGACTGAGGATAAAGGGGGGGCAAGCTATAACCGGAGGAGAAATTGACACTTTCAATGACCACAGGATAGCGATGGCTTTTTCAGTATTGGGTTGTGTTGCTTTAGAGGATATAATAATAAAAGATGCGGAATGTATAGGCAAATCATATCCGGATTTTTTCACTGACCTTGAAAAAGCAGGAGGTAAAATTTCATGAGTTCATTCGGTAAAATGTTAAGGATAAATATTTTCGGAGAATCACACGGACCAGCAATCGGTGTGGTTATTGAGGGACTGCCTGCAGGGTTGGTTCTGGACATGGAGTTTATCCATGATATGCTCGAACGAAGAAGACCCGGTTCAGGAAGACATGTAACAAGACGAAATGAAGGAGATTTTCCTGAAATCATAAGCGGAACCCTTGACGGGGTTGCAACAGGGATGCCGCTTACCTGCATTATAAGGAATGGAGATACAAAATCATCAGATTACCGGAACCTCACTAATATTCCAAGACCAGGTCATTCTGATTATACTGCCTTCATAAAGTATAATGGATTCAATGACATACGTGGCGGCGGTGCATTTTCCGGCAGACTAACAGCCCCTCTGGTATTTGCCGGAGCAATTGCAGTATCATATCTCAGGGAACAGGATATAAATATTGTGTCCCATCTCAAATCAATCGGAGGAATAAAAGATAAGACACTCAATGACATGACTTATGACAAGGAGCAGTCAGAGGCAATAAGAAGCAACAGGCTGCCTTTCATTGACCCGCGGGTATCCGATCTAGCAGAGGAAGCCTTGAATAATGCCAGGATGAACCTGGACTCACTGGGCAGTGAAATTGAGACTGTTGTGTATGGGCTAGATGCAGGCAAGGGTGAACCCGGATTCAATTCCATTGAAAGCAGGTTGGCCGGAATTTGTTTTGGGGTACCGGGTGTCAAGGGAATAGAGTTCGGCAGGGGATTTGACCTTGCCGCAATGAAAGGCAGCAGTTCCAATGATGAATTCTATTTTGAGGACGGAGTTGTAAAGACATACAAGAATGACATGGGGGGTATACTCGGAGGCATCTCAAATGGCATGCCCGTTGTTTTCAATGTTTGTATGAAACCCACATCTTCTATATCCAGGAATCAAAGAAGTGTTGATTTGATTAATAAAGTGAATACTGAACTGGTTATTAAGGGAAGGCATGATCCTTGTATCGGAATCAGGGCGGTACCTGTAATTGAAGCTTGTACGGCATTGGTCTTGATGGATTGTTTACTGGAGGGTTAGATGGATAAGCTGGATGATAAAAGAAATTCAATCAACAGCATCGATGCTGAGCTGGCAAAGCTGTTTGAAAAAAGAATGAGTCTGGTCAGGGAAATCGGATTGCTTAAAGGTGAATCAGGCAAGGCCGTTTATAATCCTGACAGGGAACAAGCTGTTATAAATAATGTAATAGAATCTATCGATGACCATAGCCTTGACACATATGCAGTTGAGTTCACAAGGGATATGATGGAGGTTTCCAAGAAATTTCAAAAAGACCTTATCAAGGGCAGGCAAAAGGTTAAACATCTTAAACTGGAAAATGGCGGGCAAGCTGGTTATCAAGGTGCTGAGGGGTCATATACTGAGCAGGCTTTCAGATGGATTTTCGGCGAAAAGACCAAAGCAAGAGCATATGACAAGCTTTCGGATTTATTTGAAGCAATATCCAACGGGGAATTGGCAGCCGGGGTTGTGCCTTATGAGAATTCATCCACCGGAGGAGTGAACGCCGTAACCGACATGATGCGTGATTATGACCTGTTCATCAAAGCTGAAACTGAATTAAGGATAGAGCATTGTCTTCTTGGGAAAAAAGGAAGTATGCTGAGGGATATCAAGTATGTATACTCACATCCCCAGGCACTGGGGCAGTGTTCAGGTTTCTTTGCAGAGAACAGCTGGTTGACAGAGTGTTCATATCAAAATACTGCTTTTGCAGCAAGGGATATAGCAAAATGGAGTAAAAGCGAAAATGGTGCAATTGCATCCAAGAGATGTGCTGAATTATATGACCTGGATATAATAAGGGAAAATATACAGGATAATACAAGGAACAAGACGAGATTCATTGTTATTAGTGCAGATCCTCAACCGGAACCGCAGGCTGATAAAACCAGTATTTTGTTTACTTCCAACCACACTCCGGGGGCTTTATATAAAATGCTGGAACCATTTTATGAAAACCGTATCAATATAACAAGAATAGAATCCAGACCCAATCCAAGGAGAAGCTTCGAATATTTTTTCTATCTTGATTTCAATGGTAATGCCAACGATGAAAACATTAAGAAAGCCATTGAGAAGGCCCGTGAATCCTGCGGTTATTTCAGGATTCTTGGATCATACAGGGTCATGTGAGGTGTTTATGAAACTGGGTTTGATCGGTGGGAAACTGGGTCACAGCTATTCAAGTATAATACATGAGCATTTTCACAGGCTTATGGGTTTTGTAGGATCATACGACCTGATAGAAATACCTGATCCATCTGAGCTGAATTTTAGAACAAAACTTTTATTTGATAAGGGTTATCAGGGTCTTAATGTAACCATTCCGTATAAAGTGGATATCATGTCAATGGCTCATATAATATCAGATGAAGCCGTGCGGATAGGTGCAGCAAACACAATTCTTAATAAAGGCAATGTTATAAAGGCGTTCAACACTGATTATTTTGGTTTTAAAACTACATTGGAAATTGAAAACATTGATGTCAGGGGTAAAAACTGGACAGTTCTTGGTTCAGGCGGGTCCAGTAAAAGTGTAATAGCAGTTCTGGAGGATATGGGGGCGGCTGATATCTGTATTGTGAGCCGTACAAAAAGAGGCGGGAGATATATATCTTACGATGAAATTACAAATGGATACGGGCTTGTAAATACAACTCCCAAAGGTATGTTCCCGGAAATTGATGACTGTGCTGTGGATGAAAATGAAATAAAAAAATTCCGTGTTGCAATTGATCTGATATATAATCCCTCTGAAACAGTTTTGTTGAAAAAAGCAGGTCAACTGGGGCTCCGGACAGCAAATGGGCTTATGATGTTGGTTGCCCAGGCTGTAAAAGCACAGGAAATATGGAGGAATGCTGTATTCCCCAGGGATATTATCATTGAAATATACAGATTGTTGGAGAGAAACCATGAATAAATTCATTCTTATAGGTATGTCGGGTTCTGGTAAAACGACCGTAGGAAAGACCGCAGCCGAGAAAACAGGGCTAAAATTTATAGACATTGATTCCTGTATAGAAAGTAAATATGGAAATATTTCAGATATTTTTATAAATTACGGTGAAGAAAAATTCAGGGAATATGAGAGCAGGGAATTCGAAGCTGCACTGGAACTGAACGAAACCCTGATATCCACCGGTGGAGGGATTCTTGGTAAGTTGTACAACAGGGAACTTGTAAAAAAAGGAAAAGTTATTTTCATTGACAGGTCACTTGAAGGCATAAGATCCTCAATTGATGATTCAAACAGGCCGATGGTAAAAAATAAACCGGGAATGCTGGAAAAATTATATTTGGAAAGATATGGGATTTACAGGAAGACAATGGATTACACTATTACAAACAACGGCAATATTTCAGAGTGTGTTGATGCGCTTGTGGAATTAATAAACGGAATCAGGCGGGAATCATGAAAGTTTTACTTATCGGAAGCGGCAACAGAGCTACTGCTTATGCACAATACTTCAGGGATGAAATAGTATATGTGTGCGATACAGATGCCTTAAAACCTCCAATGCTCATCAAGGAATATAACCTGACATCAGCTGTCCCGCTCAATGATTACAAGGATGCTGTTGATTATGATGTAATAATCATTGCAACACCTGACCATACCCACCTGGAAGTCATGGAATGGGCTGTAACATGCAAAGTACCGATACTTCTGGAAAAACCTGTAGAAGTTAATCTTGACTCCTTGTCAGCCCTGGAAAAAACAGCCTGGGATTATAAATACGGGATTGTACTTGGATTCGGACTTAGATACACTTTCATGTACAATAAAATAATTGAACTGCTTGCAGATAATATATTGGGTTCAATAGTATCAATTGAAGCTGCCGAAACTCTAGGTGAAATACATGCAGCCAAATTCTTCAGAAGATGGCATCGCGACAGTAGATTGAGCGGAGGACTTTTGAATACAAAGTGCTGTCATGATATGGATATAATCAATATAATTGCAAGTTCCCTGCCGAAAAGAATTTCTTCTTTTGGATCAAATATGGTTTTTGAACAAAAAAGGGGTATAAAGCGCTGTGGTGAAGATTGTCCTGAGTACAATGGCTGTATATATGTTGATGGGAATGAGTACATGTTTTCATCAGCAGATACTTCGATTTGTCCGTTTAATATAGAATCTGACATTGTTGATCATCAAGTTGTGAACATAGTGTTTGAAAATGGAATAACAGCTGTATTTACACTTTCTATGCATTCGTCAAAAGGCAACAGAACAATTAAGGTTCATGGTGAAAAGGGTTCGATTGAGGCAAGCTTTGAAAATCAGGAAGTGATTCTTGAATTAAAAAATCAACCGGGGAAGGTGTTTGAACCGGATGACACAATGGGAGACCATGGTGGTGGTGACAGGGGATTGTGTGAATATTTCAGGGAATGCTTTGGAAGGGGAAAATTTCCTAACCAGATTCAGGCAGGGATCCTGGCCAGTGCAACAGCTTTGGCTGCTGATGCATCCAGACTGGGTGTGAAGATTGTAGACTTTACTGAAATCCTCAATTACATTCATTGTGAAAAATGATATAATATCCGGGAAACTTGTTTGTAAGCGGGGGTTTTTATGAAAAAAATCAAGGTAGCTATCATCGGTACAGGGAATATTAGTTTATACCATCTAAAATCATATCAAAAACTTGAAAATACAGAAGTAGTTGCAGCTTGTGACATCAATTTTGAAAGAGTTGAGAAATTCTGCAAAACTCATAATATACCCGAGGCATTCGACAATCATAAGGAAATGCTTGAAAAAATTAAACCTGATGCTGTAAGTGTCTGCACCTGGAATAACAGCCATGCAGAAATAACAATGGATGCACTTGAATCAGGTGCTGACGTTCTTTGTGAAAAACCTCTTGCCATGAATGCAAATGAGGCAGCTGAAATGTTGAAAACTGCCAGGAAAACCGGAAGACTGCTGATGGTTGGATTTGTCAGAAGATTTGCACAGGGAACGGAAATTATAAAGGATTTCATTGATTCGGGCAAACTTGGGGATATATATTACGCAAAAACAGGATGCATACGTCGCAGCGGAAATCCTTCAGGATGGTTTGCGGATAAAAGCAAATCAGGAGGAGGCCCACTTATTGACCTGGGTGTCCATATGATTGATTTATGCAGATATCTAATGGGAAAACCAGAAACTGCCGGAGTATATGGGGTAACCTTTGAAAAATTAGGCCCCCGGAGCGATGTGAAAATGCTTAAAAGATACAGGGCCGCTGATGCGGGAAGCATATGTGATGTAGAGGATTTTGCATCTGCCTTGATAAAATTCAAGAACGGAAATGCATTGTCCGTTGAAGTTAGTTTTACTCTCCATACTGCAAATGAAAGATTATACTGTGAAATTTTCGGTGATAAAGCCGGGGCGGAAGTTATCCCGGAGATAAGGATAGCCGGAACAGAAGACGGCTATAATACGGATATGACTCCGGTTTTTACTAAGGAAAGCAATGAATTCGAGGAAATGTTCGGCCGTGAGATCAAACATTTCATTGCGTGTGTAACCGGAAATGAGGAATGTATCAGTACAGTTGAAGACGGTGTTGAACTAATGAAGATACTCGATGCAATTTACGAAAGTGCTGCTACAGGAAAAGAAGTTAGATTTGAATGACCGCCCATGGCGGTAAACATATTAAGAGGAGAAAAGCATGAAAAAAACCATTTTATCACTCAACTGCGGAAGTTCATCACTCAAGTTCAATTTATTTGAAGTCAAGGTAGATAACACCGTTGAACCAATCATAGGCGGAATAGCCGAGGAAATTGGAAACCGTGAAAGAAGCACAATGAAATTTGAAATACATGGTGAAAAAACCAAGTATTCAATTGAACTTCCTGACCATGAGGATGCATTAGTGGAAATGTTCGCGATCTTTGAAAAGCAAAATGTTCCCAAGGAAACAATAATTGCTATTGGACACCGGGTAGTTCACGGTGGTGCAAGCTACAACACAAGCGTATTGCTTACTGATGAAGTTATTGCAGAAATCAAAAGACTTTCACCGATAGCCCCGCTTCACAATCCGCAGAACATCAAAGGCATATTGGTTGCTGAGAAATTGCTTCCCGGGGTTCCCAATGTTGCTGTATTTGACACTGCTTTCCATGCAACCATACCTGAATATGCATATAAATATGCCCTTCCGGAATCATGGTTTACAGATTATATGGTAAGACGTTATGGATTCCACGGAACAAGCCATCTGTATGTTTCAAGGAGAGCGGCTGCAATTCTTGGAATGAAGCACAATGAAATTAACTGTATTACCGCACATATGGGCAATGGATCAAGTATCACCAAGGTGGAAAATGGAATCAGCATGGACACGAGCATGGGATTTACTCCTCTTGAAGGTGTAATAATGGGGACCAG
>CAYYXJ010000057.1:0-8171 GCA_964475455.1 uncultured Clostridiaceae bacterium
TTTCTGCACCTTTGATAAAATATCTCTGATATTTAGTTTACTTTTAACAAAAATTTTTTACAAGTCAACCTTGAAATCAACCACAGGTATGAAATAATAGTAATTAGTTCAAGGAGGCTATATGAGCAGGCTTATCTTAATCGAAGGAATACCGGGTTCAGGTAAAACAACCTATGCATTGAGGCTTGCAAAACACTATAAGCAATACCGGCAACCCGTAGAATGTTACATTGAAGGCAAGAGAAATCCTGTTGATCTTGCCTGGTGTGCAGTTCTTGACGAAGATGAATATATAGGGTTGCTTTCTGATTATCCGGAATACAGCAAAAAAATTCAGGAATATTCTTTCAGGGAAGCAGGGATGATAATCGTTCCGTATACAGAACTAAATATAATAGGCAAACACAAACCCCTTTGGGATTATCTTGAACAAAAGGAAATTTTCAACGGGCGGTATTCAATCACGGACTTTTTACAAATCAATGTCTGCAGATGGGAAAACTTTGCAACTGAGCATTCTTCTGAGGAAACAGTCATAATCTTTGAATCCGTTTTCATGCAGAACCACATCAATGAGATTATTTTGTTCCATGAACATGATTATGACATGATATATAATTACATTAAGTCACTTTATTTAACCGTAAAAGACCTTAATCCCTTGCTTATATATTTAGATCAAAGTGATATAAGAAAGACAATACTTGATACAGCTGCCAAACGGAAAAGCAGAAAAACCGGCTTTCCTGACTGGATTGACAGTATCAGCCAATATATAGAAAACACACCCTTTGGAAGCAACAGTAAAAATACAGGAATAGAGTGCATGATAGAATTTTTCAAGGTTAGAAAAACCATTGAAAACAGACTTTTCATGGAACTGGATATTTCAAAACTATTGATTGAAGACTCTTCTTGTGATTATGAAAAAGGGTTCAGCAAAATCATTTCCTTACTTTGAAATCAATCATGTGCTATTGGAATCATGATAAAGAACTCTGTAAACTCTCCAACTTTTGTAGTAAATCCTATTTCGCCTCCATGGTCTTTTATTATTCCGTAACTTATCGCAAGGCCCAGCCCGGTTCCGACATTCCTGCCCTTGGTAGTAAAAAATGGATCAAATATTTTTTCAGCCACTTCTTTTTTTATGCCGTTGCCATTGTCCCTTACCCTGATTACCATGACTTTCTCACCTTTTATTTCTTCAGCTTTACATGAAATTTTCATTACTTTATCTTCATGGTAACCATCATACTTTTCATTCAAGGCATCCCTGGCGTTGGTCATTAAATTCAAAATAACCTGCTGTATCTGCTGACTCTTGCAAACCACACTGTTTTTCCTTGAACATGAATCGGTTTCGACTTCCAGATTTATCTGATCACCTTTTACAATAGTTTTAATAAGCGTAACAGTATTTGATATCAGATCATATGGTTTTGCCGGAATGAATGATGCCTCTCCCTGTCTTGAAAATGATAAAAGGTTCTTTACAATTCCGGCTATTCTATTTGATTCGTAAATTATTTCGGATGCATATCCCTGAATCTCCTGACTTGCCTCCTCTGAATCCAGGATCAATTGTCCATAGTTCAATACCCCGTTCAAGGGGTTGTTGATTTCATGAGCTACTCCTCCTGCAAGAAGACCGACTGATTCCAGCTTCTGTTGATTTCTCAGCCTAATCTCGATTTTTGCTTTTTCTTCCCGTAATCTGTATTCATCGGTTACATCCTTTACAAAACCAACAACTTTATCAGCGTCCAGCCTGACTGCATTTACATTCCAGGTGCGAATTCCTTTATCCTTGGTAATACAATTTATATCAATATTAACAAAACCCTCTTTCTTTACTGTAAGAAAACTGTTTTTTTGCTCATAGGTACTGTTATCGGCATTCAAATCCATTGTAGTTAAATTGCAAAGCTCTTTCCTTGTATAACCTGACATCTCCAACGCTTTCTTATTTGCATCAATATAACGACCTTCATTATTTGCAATGAATATTCCATATGGCGCTTCTTCAATATATGTATATAAAGTATCCCTTGTTTCCTTCAATTCTTTCAATGATTCAAATTTGTCATACTGAGAAAATAAAACTAATCCCAGAATCAGCAATCCAATGGGATATACCGCCAGAAGTGTAATATGCACTTCGGTGAAAACATTCATAAACATACCGTTTGGCAATGCTACCAAACAGGCAAGATAAGCAATATGTACTACAAGTCCTGTTAGATAAAGATTAAGAAATCGTTTTCTTCTGTCAACAATCAGCTTTTTAAAAAACAAAATCCTCCAAAGAGAACCCAATATCGCAGATGAAAGAATGACCATTACCCCCACTATTGCACCATCCCCGCCTATTATCAATCTGTATGCGGATGCTGTAATGGTAACAATCGTTGCAGGAATGATTCCAAGGAACATTGCAGAACATGCTACTATCAGGGATCTTGCATCAAACTGAATACCGGGACTGACTACATATGGATTTGACATTATAATAATTCCGATTATGGAAACTATAACTCCGTAAATATATCTTTCAATACCACCGGGTTCGAAATGCTTTTTGGGAATAAGCATATATATAACACTTGCCCCGAGTATCAGTGATACATTGTAAATGAAGTCTATAAATATTTTATAATCCATATTACCCCTTGTTTTGAGAAATACATTGTTGAATAAAATATACGCAACAAAATAGTATCATTAAAATCCTACTTTTAACAGTTCAGAAATACAGGTTTTTCCAGCTGGTGTATAATGATATCAAAGCCAAGGTAAATAACCAAGGTCTTACCTGTATAACAAAGGAGATATCAGGGGAAATGAATCATTCAATCAGTAAGAAGGAATCCTTGTATATAAAATTGCATGAAAAAGGACAACGGGTTACATCCCGTAAGAAAATCATTCTGGATGTGCTTTTGAAAAACACTGAATATATGCTGTCTGCAACCCAGATAATCGACTTGATGGGAAAGGGCAGAATGGACTCGGCAACTGTATATAGAATTTTGCAGTCTTTCCATGATGCCGGCGTAATAGAATATTCCCTAAATCCTCACGGAGTTGCCAAGTATAAGATATGTGATACATCTCCGCACCATCACATGATCTGTACATCCTGCGGAAGAATAATAAATTTTCCATGTGTCGAGAAATTCTGGGATAAACATCTTAGAGATAATAACTTCATTGAAACTAGTCATAATATTGAAATATATGGAATCTGTGAAGAATGCAACAAGAAAGCCGATTAAACATTCATTGACAGGGTATCCTTTAAGTGATAAATTTTTATTGCAACTGATTTGCATTAAGGAGAGAGATGAAAAAAGCCTTTATATCATTGATAATCATGACATTGATTACAGTAACCGGCTGCTCAGTTGATGACGCAGAAGTAAAAACAACCATTGCAGTTGGTATACCGCCTCTGTCCGGATTTGTTGAAAAGATTGCCGGGGACAATTTTGATGTAGTTGTATTGATACCTGCGGGAAACAGTCCTGCAAATTATCAGCCTACGGCAATGGAAATGCAACAGTTGTCAGAGGCACAATTGTATTTCACACTGCAGATGCCTGCAGAAGAAGCCAATATTCTTCCCAAGGCACTCGATTTCAATAAAGACCTAAAAATTATTAATCTTAGAAATGAAGTCAGCCAAATTTATCCGCTGATTGAAGTTTACGGACATTCTCATGATGAGGAGGGGGATGAGCATGATGAAGAATCGGCAATTGACCCCCATCTTTGGCTTTCTCCAAGGCGTTCAATTGAAATGGTCAGAATAATTGAAAGAGAGCTTTCACTTATAGATAAAGAAAACAGTGATAGTTACAAGCAGAATGCCTCGGATTACATTTCACAGTTGGAAGCCCTCGATTTACAAATAAAGGAAACTGTCCAAACCTTAAATAATAAAGCTTTTATGATTTATCATGGTTCTTATACTTATTTTGCAGATGACTACGGCCTTGAAATGATTTCACTGGAAGTTGCCGGCAAGCAGGCTACGGCGGCTGAAATACAGGAAGTCATAGAACATGCGATGGAAGAAAATATTAAAGTAGTGTTTTATCAGGATGAATTTGATGACAACCAAGCCAAAACAGTTGCAGCTGAAATTAACGGTCGCGTTGAAAAAGCCTCTCCGCTTTCAAAGGATTACATTGGTGCTTTGAATGATTTCGTAAGTATTCTTGAAAGGCAGGGAAATTAATGACTGACCAGGTAATCGGGTTTAACAATGTTCGATTTTGTTATGATGAAGTGTGCGCTATAAGAAACATCAGTTTCTCAATTCCGGAAAATTCCATCATTGCTGTCATCGGTCCGAACGGAGGTGGTAAAAGCACTGTTTTAAAATTGCTTTCAGGCTTACTGAAGACTGATAAGGGCGAAATAAAAATAAAAAAGAACTATAATGTCGGATATGTATCACAGTTTTCTGATTTTGATCTTTCATTCCCAATAACGGTAATGGATATGGTTCTTTCCTGAACATTGTGTCAAAAGATAAAACCCTTCTGTAAGTATAAAGATGAACATCGTGAAAAGGCAATCATCTCAATAAAACGGGTCGGTTTGCATGGTTATGAAAACCGGGGAATAAACCAGCTTTCAGGCGGTGAACTGAAAAGAGCAGTCATAGCCAGGGTACTGGCCTCTGATGCAGATATAATTGTTTTGGATGAGCCTGACAGCAGCCTTGATGTATCGGCAGCAAGGGATTTATATAAAATACTGGTTGAATTGAAAAAAGATAAAACAATTCTTATAGCAAGCCATCACATGAATGAAGTCCTGGATATTTCAGACAAGGTTTTATACATAATGTCTGATGCACGTATGTTTGATTCACCTGCAGAAGTGAAAACAAAGCTCGGGGGAGGAATTATAATATGATCCATGCAATCTTAAACTATTCATTCATGCAAAACGCACTCATGGCAGCAGTACTGGCGAGCATAGTCACCGGAATAATTGGTACAATTGCAATAGAAAAAAAGCTTATAAGTATGTCCGGTGGAATCGCCCATGCCTCCTTTGGTGGAATAGGATTTGGATACCTTGCAGGATTTGAACCTATATGGGGTGGTTTATTCTTCGCCGTTGGTTCATCCATCTTGATTTCCAGGCTTTCTAAAAACACTAAAATGAAAGCTGATACAATGACCGGTATTCTTTGGTCATTCGGTATGGCCCTCGGAATACTTTTCATAGCACTGGCCCCCGGATACATGCCGGACATGACCAGCTACCTGTTCGGGGACATTTTATCAGTTTCCGACAATTCCCTTGTATTTATGGCAATTTTTACAGTTGTTATAGTCGCAACCTTTCTTATGCTTTACAATCATTTGATCATCTATCTTTTTGATGAGGAGTACGCAAGGGCACGCGGCATAAACACCACCCTCCTGGAATGGATAGTCTATATAATGATTCCAATAGGAATAATAGTACTTATAAAAGTAGTCGGAATAATACTTACCATTGCATTGATGACAATTCCGGTTTCTATAGCTAAATTGTTCTGTAAATCCATAAACAGGGTAATAATTCTTTCAGCAATACTAAGTGCAGCCTTTTCAATTATAGGACTTGTACTTTCATACTATCTGAATATACCTTCAGGTGCATGTATTATTATCTTCAGCACTTTGGTATACCTGATAATTCTTGCAGTCAAGCATAGCATTTCGAAGAGACTTCATGAACAAAGGGTTCATGGTGATGACTAGCCGGTTATATAGTTGCCCGAATTAAGGTTTTTTTCGTAAATCTTGTATGTCTTGGTATGATTCATGCCAAGTTTAATCAAAGCATTTTTTATCCTTAGATTATCTTCCAGTATATAATTGGCTTCCATCATGATATTTTTACTTACCAAATGGTTATAAAGATTGATGTACATTATCGCATCCAATCCCCTGCCTTGCCAATCCGGATGAACTGCCAATCCAAACAAGCGATACTCTTTGAGTTTTTTAGCTCCAAACAACAGATGAAACCATCCGGTGGGAAACAGTCTTCCATTTGTTCTCTTGAATATAATATTTATATCGGGAAACCCCAGACAGTAGCCTATGGCCCTTTCATCTGTCTCAAGTATCCATACAGCATCAGGGTCTACTATTAGTTTTAGTTTTTTAAGCATATCTTCCATAACAGGAAGTTCAAGTGGGACATAGCCCCAGTTGTCCAAAAGTGCAGTGTTTGTAATATCCAGTATCTTCTTTGCATCATCCTTGATATTTTTCATGTCAAGCCGTCTGAATCTTACTTCCGGATATCTTTTTTTAAAACGCTCAAAGAATAGATTATACCTTTCCGGCAGCTTGTATCCGGTTCTCATATCGGCTTCATAAACAAGCAAATCCTTTGCCTTTTCATATCCGGTAAAGAATTGATGATAATACGAAGGGTTCCAGGGAGACATATACATAGGAGTACTGTTATACCCTTCATAGACAAATCCCCAGTTCTCTGCAACCGGATGTATGGGACCTCTTATGGATTCCATCCCTTTTTCCAGAACCCATTTTTCAGTTGCTCCAATCAGTACACTGGCAGCATTGTCGTCATTGATACATTCAAATGCTCCGAAAAAACCGGTTTTTGTATTATAGAATTTATTATGATTAAAATCTATGTAAGCAATGGTCCTGCCGATAGGTTTTCCATCATCGTTGTATAATATAAAAAGTATAAAATCAGAGTTACTTAATATCGGATTCTTTTTCCCATAATATGCAGTTCTTTCATCCATCCACATCGGCGGCACATAATATGGGCTCTGCGAATGAAGGTCTGAGGGAAGTTGCACAAAATCCTTCATTTGCCTTCTTGTCTTTACTTCCATTAATCTCATGCTGTTGTTCCTACATACTTTTCTTCAAAATGATATTTCCCCGAACCAACTGATATTTCCCTGTTCTTGCCCGGTATTATTATCCTGCTGCTGCAATTAACCGGTATTTCTACATCCAGAACAAACTTTTCTTCTTTTATTTCCCATGAAATATCAATAAGTCCATAAACCGAATCAAAGAATCCTTTTGCTGATTCAATGCCTTCTATAGGTTTTGGCTCAATCTTTATTTCACTGTATCCCGGTTCCAGTGCTGTTATCCCGAGGATGTTTTTATACATCCAGTCACCTATTGCGCCATAGGCATAATGATTGAATGAATTCATTGCAGGATCTTCAAAGCTGCCGTCAGGTTTGATTCCATTCCATCTTTCCCATATTGTAGTCGCTCCCTTTGTGACAGGATAAAGCCATGAAGGATATTCTTTTTGTAAAAGCAGTTTTCCTGCGAGCTCATGATTTTGGTTTTCTGTAAGGACAGGGCACAGAAGTGATGCTCCAACAAAACCCGTTACCATTTGGTTGTTATGCATTCTTATGTTTTCAACAAGTAAATCCACAAGCTTTTGACGGTATCTTTCCTCTGTAAGATTAAATTTCAAGGCAAGCAGTAAACCTGTTTGCGTTTCACATACCAGTCTTCCATTAGGTGTTATATATTCATTCCTGAATGCATCAACAATTTTCTCATATAGCTTTTGGTATTTAACCGCATCATTTTTATAATCAAGGGTTTCTGCTGTCTTATACAATATCTCTGTGGACCGGGCAAAAAAAGCGGTGGCTATATAATTTCTGTTTGTTGATCCCGTTGCACTGTTGGTGGAAAACTTCCTGTATGTATAGTATTGTTCCATATCAAGGGAAAGCCAGTCCCCGAAGTGTTTATCTGTAGTCCATAGATATGAATTACCGGTTTCCCTGGCTATGTATTCAACCCACCCTTTCATACTCTCATATTGATTTTCAAGGAATCTTTTATCTCCGTATCTCTTGAACATTTCCCATGGGATAATTGTAGAGGCATCTCCCCAAGCAGCAGAATTGGCGGGCAGAATGTTATCTTTAGTCAAAACATCAGGAACAACATTAGGTACTGCACCATTTCTACCCTGGTCTGCAGCCAGGTCTTTCAACCATTTATTAAAGAACAGAGCCGTGTTGAAGTTAAAGGCTGCAGTTCCACAGAAGACCTGTGCATCTCCTGTCCAGCCAAGTCTTTCATCCCTTTGAGGACAATCTGTTGGGACATCAAGGAAATTCCCCCGTTGAC
>CAYYXJ010000057.1:8182-14439 GCA_964475455.1 uncultured Clostridiaceae bacterium
GTTAATTAACTTATCAGAGCACTCAAAGTGACCGGATTGAATCATATCCGTATGTAGCACACATGCCCTGAAGTCACTTATATCTATTTCATCAATACCTTCAATACTAATATATCTGAATCCATGGAAAGTGAACCTTGGTCTTAGCGTTTCTCTCTTTCCATTGCAAATAAACCGGTCCGTATTCTTTGCCGCCCTTAGATTATCAGTGTAAAAATTGCCCTCTTTATCAAGAACTTCAGCATGTTTAATAACAACTTCCGTTCCCTTGGGTAAAGAACAGTCAAACTCAATGAATCCTGTCAGATTTTGTCCGAAGTCAATTACATTTTCTTCTTTAGGTGTTTTAATTAATGATACAGCCTGAAGTCTTTCAATGATTCTAACCTGTTGGCTCTCCTGTGAGATAATCATATTCTTTGGATAATCATAATTTACAGCCTTATATTCATCTGCTATAAAAATATTTCTATCCTGTGTTTCTCCATGGTAAATTTCACTGTATCTTACAGGTCCGGTAGTGCATGTAAAACTTTCATCTGAGCAAATGACTTCTTTTGTTCCGTCAGAATAATCAATATGTATCTCCATTAATAGAGCAGCTCTATCCCCGTAAATATTTTTATTGCCCTGGAACGCAATATTTCCTTTGTACCAACCATTTGCAATGGTTACTGCTATTTCATTTGATTTTTTGAGATTTTCAGTTATATCATAGGTCTGATACTGGAGTCTTTTATTATAGCTTGTCCAACCAGGGTTAAAGTATGTGTCAGAAATGCGTTTACCGTTGAGTTCAATATCATATATGCCAAGAGCTGTCATATATATCCTGGCTTTTTCAATCTCATCCCTTGTTTCAAACTTCCTTGCAAATACAGGACACGCAGTTTCTTCATCCGGTTGGTCGTGTGTTATCCATCCGGCATTGAAATTTCCCATGATACCGGTTTCAAAATATGTTTTCCCCGATGCCGTGTTGTCATGATTGTCATAACAAACAAGCATTACCTTATAATTTGTTTCCGGTTGCAGGGGTTCTCCCTTGTACTCAATATGTACGGATTGTCCTGAATGAACTATTCCACTGTCCCAGCTTATGTAATCATCACTCAATACTTTCAATGAATATGCATTTTGTTGAGTTCCGTTTTCATCTGATGTCAGTTTCCAGGAAAACCGTGGTTTCTCCAGGTCAAGCCCGATTGGATTATGTCTGTATTCCACGAGTATTTCGTTGATTTTCAGCATGATTTCTCCTTCAATTCTACTTATTGAGTCCGCCGCTTTTGTTTATATATATAAATCTCTTTTCCCATATGAAATATATCCTATAAATAGGCTTACAATAATTACACCTGCAGAGATTGCCACGTACATCCAGTCGAGTTCCATACTATTTTTAATCAACAGTGTATCAAAATATTTAAATGGGGTCAGGTACTTAAAAAACTCAAATGTATCACTAAGATCCGAGACAATGGACATCAGATAGGTTCCTATTATCAATGCCAGTCCTATGTATCCGCTTCTCTTGTAATTTTTTGTTGCGCAGCCTAGCATTATTCCAATTGATAAAAATATCATTTGCATGATAAACGTGCTTAATATCAGCAACCAAACAAACTCCAAAAATCCTTCTTCAGGAAGATACTTTTGCGCTGTGACAATTATAAGTGCATATAAAAATCCAAGAATAACTATACAATTGATTACCGCCGCAGTGATTTTGGCAGTAATGATTTTACTTCTTTTTACCGGCATTACCAAAGCGAATTCAACGGTCTTATCCCTTTCTTCCTTTGAAATAATTGAATTCCCCTTTAGGATTGCCTGTATACTTAGCATTAAAGCAAAATATGTAAACAGTATTCCGTAAAAACCTGTCAGAGTTGTAAGGTTAAATGAATTCATCTTAAATGCATCCAAAAGCTGTTCAGGCATCCCGTCTAGGATTGCAAGCATATCCTCGTTATTGGCATAAGCAGAAAATTCAGTCATGTAAACAATTACCAGAACTGCAAATATACTGCACCATGTCAATATTGATTTCAGACCCGCCCGGAGCTCTCTAAAAACTATGTTCATATCCGCCTCCTAACTGGCTGAGTGTATGTTTCTTTTTTTATACATGATAAAGCTTGAAACCATCGATACTACAATCACTGAGCAACATATTATTACCATCGATGTATCATATTCCCCGTTTATTATTAGGTAATTGGGTTCAAAATATTTAAATGGTGTTACATAGCCAAGTGTTTCTTGGCCAATTATACTTCCGATTGAACTTATCATATACATCCCGAATGCCAAACCCATTGCATAGGGAAGGACACTTCTGATTTTCTTTAAAACGACCGAGATTAACATACCGACCGAAAAGAAGAACAGCTGGAATAGTATAATTACTGCCATCATCTTTATCATCATAACAGTATCATATTCTTTTCCTGCCCGGAAAATTTCGATACTGAGGAATGTGCTTCCCCACGTAATTGCCCATGTTACCACCAATGCGCTCAATGCGGAGAGTGTCTTTGATAAATATACCTGGGTTCGGGTTACAGGTCTTGTAAGAAGAAAATCCGCAGTCATATCCCTTTCTTCCTCAGACAAAATCGACAAACCATATATTGATGCCTGTACCGCAAGGGCTAACTGCACAAACAACATGCACATTGTAAAATATCCTGCTACACTTCCAAGGTCGACTCCTGACATACCGAATGCCTGCAGAAGTTCCTTTGGATAATTTTCCATTATCATGTCAATCATGTCAGCTGATCCTGCGAAGGCTGAAAATACAGACATGAATAAAATCATTATGCCCATTACAGAAAGAGACCATATGGCTGCGGAGATCATTTTTAATTTTACTTCCCGTTTGTAAATATTCATTCTTATCTCCTATTGATAGTAGTGCATGAAGATTTCTTCAAGGTCTGGCTCAACGATATTCAAATCCAGGACACTATTTTTCATTACTAGTGTCAGCAGTTCATTAATATCCCCTTTATAAAGAAACCTTATTTCTCCATCTATAACTTCTACATTACTTACGCCCGGATATTTTGAAGGATTACCCGCACTTTTATCTGTTCTTACATAAACTTTTTTATATGTATCTTTCCTTAGTGTTGTTATATCTTCAATTTTAACAATCTGACCATCCCTGATAATTGCCACCCTGTTGCATAGTTTTTGAACCTCTGCAAGGATATGTGATGAAAAGAATACAGTGGCACCTTTTTTATTTTCCTCCAGGATAAGATTGAAAAATTTATTCTGCATTAGAGGATCAAGACCACTGGTAGGTTCATCAAGCATTATCAATTTAGGCTGATGTAAAAGACCTTGTACAATTCCAACTTTCTTTTTGTTGCCATATGATAGTTCATCTATTCTACGATTCAGGTCAAGCTCCATGATTTCAGCCAGTTCACCCATTCTTTTTTTATGGTCACCTTTGAAGAAACTCGCTGAATAATTCAGAAGATCCTTTACTTTCATTTTGTCATAGTAGAATACTTCTGAGGGCAGATAACCTATATTGTTTCTGATTTCATGTCCGAATTTAATACAGTCCTTTCCAAATATGGCTGCACTTCCTGAGGTAGGATATATCAGGGAAAGGAGTAAACGTATCGTTGTGGACTTACCTGCCCCGTTAGGACCAATGAAACCGAAAATCTCGCCTTCCTTAACCGATAGAGAAACATCTTCTATGCCTTTGTTTTTTCCGTAGAATTTGGTCAGATTATTTATTTCTATTATGTTCATGACAGTACCCCGCTTTTCCATATTGTCTTTAATTATACACTACAAGAACGAATCATATATCGAAGACTGCTATCTGTGTTTTAATAAGAAAACTATTCCTTTGACAATGTTTCCATTAAGCATTTCTACATAAGCCTCTGTAAAATAATATGGAAGCCTGTCTCCACCCATCATTCCGATGGCGCGTATGGGCATCTCCTTTACAACAGCTTCCATCATTCTTTTAGCCAAGTCCACATCCGCTCCGTCTGACTCCCCTATCATTTTACTTACCTGACGGTTTATCACTTTTATCATTGTTCTGCCGATCCACTTTGAAGAAGTTTCTTCCAACATTGAGTTTTCGGTAAACTTATTTCCTGCTGTAAATTCTCTTTCAGGTAACTCTCTTCCAAGAACAGCCTTGAATTGCTCTTCACTTATATCAAACACATCATCTTTTAAATTATAATATTCCGGAGCCTTTTTTCTGTAATCCGGAACCATAGTTTTGTTATTGGCTTCAAGTGATATGCTTTGAGAAATACGAATATCCCGGCTTGATGCACCAATAAGTATTTCGTAAATACCTTTTTCAACGTGCCATCTATTAATATCGGTATTATAAAATGCAAAAGATCTCTCATCCAGGTATATTGTAACCAAATCCGTTGCTCCGGGTTCAAGATAGATTTTGCCAAACCCCTTGAGTTCTTTTTCAGCTTTAAAAATATGCGACTCCGGATGTTTAACATACAGCTGCACTATTTCAGCCCCTGCTCTTTTACCAGTGTTTGTAATTTTTACAGTAACTTTAAAATTATAGCTGTCAATGGAAGTTATCTTAATATCGGAATACTCAAAATCAGTATAGCTCAGACCAAACCCAAATGGGAAAAGTACATCTTTTCCTGCTTTTTCATAATACCGGTATCCTATATATATACTCTCCCTGTATTCTACTGTTCTCCTGGATCCGGGGAAATATCTGAATGCTGGATTATCCTCAAGTTTAGCGGGAAATGTTTCCGCAAGTTTACCCGATGGATTGACTTCACCATATAAAATATCAACTATAGCTCCACTTCCGGCCTGACCACCAAGATATGCCTCCAAGATACCCTTGGCTCCATCAATCCATGGCATCTCAACAGGAGCTCCATTCATAAGTACAACAACTACATTTGGATTGACCCCAATTATCTCCTGTACAAGCTCATTGTGGGATTCCGGCATTTTCATGTGCGTTCTGTCAAATCCCTCTGATTCATAGCTCTCTGTAAGACCCGCCAGTATTACGACCTTATCGGTTTTTGCTGCAATAGTTTTTGCCGCTTCAATCAATTCCCAATCAGGTTTATCAGACTTTATGTCATAACCCCTTGAATATATGTATTGAATATTCTTTTCATCCATCACTCCACAAACTGTATCAAGCATTGTGGGGTTTATAAGGGAAGAACCTGCTCCCTGATATCTGGGTTTAACGGCAAATTCTCCGATTATTGCTACTTTATCTGATTTTGAAAGGGGAAGAATTCCATCATTCTTAAGCAACACCATTGACTGACCTGCAATTTTTCGAGCCATATTATGATGCTCTGAAATGCTGTATTTGTAACCCGGATTTAGATTTTTTTCACTCTTTAGTATAAGTTCAATTATTCTTTTTACAGCTTTATTTAAATTTTCTTCAGATAGTACGCCTTCTTTAACTGCCTTTATAATTCTTTTATCATTTTTACCGAAACTCGTTGGCATCTCCAGCTCGAGGCCGGCTTTTATTCCTTCTACCCGGTCATTGCAAGCTCCCCAGTCAGTTACAACAAGTCCTGTATGTCCCCACTCCTCTTTTAGAATATCTGTAAGCAATCTCCTATTATCACTTAAATATGTATTGTTAACTTTATTATATGCGCACATAACAGTCCATGGCTGTGATTCCCTGACTGCTTTTTCAAATCCTGCAAGATAAATCTCGCGCTGTGCTCTTTCATCCACAACAGCATCGATGGTCATTCTTCTTGTTTCCTGATTGTTCATTGCATAGTGTTTTAAAGATGTACCTACACCCATTGATTGTATTCCATTAATGAGTGCTGCGGCCATAGAACCCGTGTGAAAAGGGTCTTCAGATATATATTCAAAATTTCTTCCGCAAAGAGGAGATCTTTTTATGTTTGCGCCAGGCCCTAGAATTACAGATACTTCTTCCTGGATGCATTCTTCTGCAAGTGCTTTTCCCATTTCATTCATAAGTGATGTATCCCACGAACTTGCAGTAGCAGATGCGGTTGGAAAACAAGTTGCCGGAACACTGTTTTGAAGTCCTACATGGTCAGAATTTCCATCCTGTTTTCTCCGTCCCGGCAGAAAATATGTGCACCGAACGATGATTAAATTTTTTACCACTTGACACAGAACTAAAATAGACTATAATGGACTTCAAGTGACAAGATAGGGATTATAATGGAAAACAAGGCATTATCGGGTAA
>CAYYXJ010000057.1:14449-15763 GCA_964475455.1 uncultured Clostridiaceae bacterium
AATTTACATCCTGTTTTCTAAGTACATGTGGTCCGTCAGTTATCATTATCTCGGGGAGACCCAGTCTTTTTACACTTTTCAAATGCCAGAAGTCCTGACCAGAACAAAGACCGGCTTTTTCTTCCAGGGTCAAACTGTCAATGATTTCCTGCATTTTTTTATCCATATTATTCTCCGCTGAGTTATTTGGTACTGAATACAGTATATCAAAAGTACTGTGCATACAGTAAATATACCATAATTATGAATTTTGTCAGTTTGGTCTTATGGTTCTTATTGATTCGATTGTATTGCTAAAACCTTGTGCAGTACCGGCTATAAGAGCTGTTCCATCAGACTGAATCCCCAGGGTATAACCGCAACCGGCTGAAACTGAAATCATATTTTCCCATCCCATTACATCAATCTGTCCATTGTAATTATCACCTGCAGAAATAACAGTTCCATCATTTTTCAACCCAAGGGACTGACCGACACCGGCAGTTATATAGACGATATCGGACCAATCACCGGTATCCAGTTGACCATATGAGTTGTCCCCTGTTGCAACAACTGTTCCATCCTTTCTTAGTCCCAGGATATGATTGGCTCCAACAGCAACAACTGTAATGTCTTTGAATTCTTCTGCATTAAATTGGTTACGGGAATTATCTCCGCTTACAAAAACTCTTCCATCCTTGGAAACCCCTGCAGCATTTATGGTTCCTGCGGCAATATATTTTATATCATCCCAGTTATCTACATTAAGTTGATTATAATAATTATCTCCTGTTGCAACTACGGTACCGTCTTTTTTCAATCCTATGGTGAAGTATGAACCGGCGGCAACTGAAACTATATTCCGCCATTCATCAACGTCACATTGGCCGTACAAATTATCTCCGGTGGCAACTACTCTGCCATTTCTCGTCAAACCGACAGTGTGTGCGGACCCGGCTGAAACCTGAATAATGTCATACCATTGATCTACTCCCTCCTGCGGGAAATTTTCATCACCAATCACCCTCACACTTCCATTTTCCATGATAAAAACAGAATGCGCAGCACCTGCTGACAAAATATTGCCGGTTCCAGATATTTTTATTACAATCCATGGTTGAAATACAATCGCTAAAAAGCTGATTGTTAATACTGCTGTAATTACGACTATATAAATAAAAAATTTTTTCTTTCCTGATTTCATATCATCCTCATATATATTATACCCATTCAAAATCAACAAATTATTAAAGTTATGAATATTAATGTGTGATATGTAATTATCAGGGTAAATATTTATCATAAGAATTATTCGAGAGGAGAAATAACATGGCA
>CAYYXJ010000058.1:0-15652 GCA_964475455.1 uncultured Clostridiaceae bacterium
AAGTTTCTGTTCCTTCGAATGCAAGAGCATCAGCTTCAAGGCCGAATAATCTCAGATGTACCAAGGCTGCCTGAGCCCTTGTTGCTGTTGAGGCAAGGTAATCTTCCGTAACACCATCACCTGTTCCTGCGAGAATGCCGAGGTCTTCGCAAATTGCGCCTTCACCTTCGGCAAAAACGGGAACAGAAATAAATGATGCAAGAATTGCTACGGCTAAGATAATTGCCAAGAGTTTTCTTGTTTTCATTCTTTTCCCCCTGTTAATAAGTTTAATCCTCCTAATAATACTACTAATGTGATAAATAAAAAAAAATAAAATCATTTGTTACAAAACTGTAATAAAAGTAACGATAAGTGAATTAAAATGTTTTTGCCTGAAAAAAGATATATAATTTGAAAGAAGGAGTAAAAATATGGACTATTCATCAATAACCTCATTTTCAGACCAAGATTTGGAACGCTTTCAGAACATATATAAACGATACAGGCAAATGCGGCTTGAACCTGAAAAAGCAAAGCCAATGTTTATAATCAGTACCCCGGTAGAGCAGCATGTCTGGGAAGAAAAACTTGCAAGTCCTGCAATAATGCTTGAGGATGATCTCAGGGTTATAAAGGCACATTCGGATATTGGTGATGACCGCGTTCCTTCAACCCGGGTCAGTTTTGGTACAGCCCAGGTTGCAGCAGCATTCGGTTGTGATATGTTCATTCCACCCAATAATCTTCCTTGTGCGAAGAATCATGTTCTCTCAAACATTGAAATGGTCCATTCATTGAAAAAACCATCTGCAAATGCAGGATGGCTTGGGAAATTAAGGGATTTTTCAGAGTTTTACATGGAAAATCTGCCTGAAGGAGTTGAACTGCAGCTTCCTGATATTCAAGGACCTTTCAACAATGCCCATTTGATAAGAGGCAATGACATTATTTTTGATTTTTATGATAATCCAAAGGAACTGGGGATTTTACTTGACTTTATTACAGACTATTTAATTGACCTTGTAAAGGACCTGTCCTCTCTTACAACCAACAGGGATGGTTGGTTCTTTGATTGGGGATGTTTGTGGGAAGGTGCCGGTAGAATAAGTAATTGTACAGTTCATCTTATAAGCCCTGCCATGTACAGTGATTTTATTCTTGAAAGGGATATTCGCTTTCTGGAGTCCATAGGAAATGGAAGAATTCACTACTGCGGCACATATCCAGAGGTTATAAAAAGCTTTATAAATATACCATCTGTTACAGGCTTTGATTATGATGATTCACTGCATTCCCTCGAAGATATATGTACACTTGCTCCTGAGAATGTTCCGGTTTTTTGTTGGACTAACATCAACAGCAGGACAATGAAGGAAATTCGCAGCGGCAGATGGCCGAAAAAAAGAAATGTGATTTTTGGTATAGATACTCCTTCCGCTGAGGAGGGCAGGGTAGTTTTGGAAGAATTGAGAAAAGCTTCCGGTGAGTTCTATGGATAACTATGTTACTTATATGAGAAAAATGATTGGCAGCAAACCAATGTTCCTTGTAGGTTCAGGCGTTTTGATAATTGATGAAAAAGATAGAATATTGCTTATAAAAAGGACGGACAACAATAAATGGGGTATCCCGGGCGGCAGCATGGAATTGGGAGAGACCTTTGAAGAAACAGCTGCAAGGGAGGCAAGGGAAGAAACAGGGCTATTAGTATCAAAGCTTAAATTGTTCAAAGTTTATTCAGGTCAAAGGATGCATTATGTTTATCCAAATGGAGATGAAGTTTATAATGCGGTTTGCATATTCGAAACAAGTGAATATAGCGGAACTGATGTCCCGGACGGTGTTGAAAGCAGTTTGACAGGCTTTTTTGACATGGATAATTTACCCATGCCTTTGCATCCTCCTGATAAAATAATCATTGATGAATATTTTAAGGAAAGACCAGTTTATGAGTAACCATACTAAAATAAACAAAGAACAGGCATCTGTATTCATGTTGAAAGTTCAGGGATTGTATGGGGATCATTCTTATTCAGGTAAAGAAGGAATTTGGAAATTCACAAAAAATGCAGGCTGTGTTCAATATGATCCAATTGACATTTGTGGAAAAAGCTATGAATTGGTTTATTTATCACGTGTAAAAGGTTTCAGTAGAAAAGCGTTGCATGAATTACTGTATGAAGATAGGCGGCTTATTGATATCTTTGATAAAAACATGTCAATAGCACCTGTTGAAGACTGGCAGTACCTGGATTATTTCAGGAAGCACTTCATGGAAAGTGGGCCGCATAAGGAAGAAATAGATAATCTGTCAGCCGGGGTCCTTGAATACATAAGGGAAAATGGTCCTGTCAGCTCATCTGACATAAAAATGTGGAATAAGGTTGACTGGTTCTGGGCACCGGCCAGCATGGCACGGGTTGTTTTGGATACACTTTATTACAGGGGAAAACTAATAATTTATGAAAGAAAAAATACAAGAAAATACTATGATGTCCCTGAAAGACATTTAAGTAATGAAATACTGATTGCTGCTAATCCTAATGTAAATCCTGATGATATGTTAATGTGGCATGTCTTAAGAAGAATCAAGTCAGTGGGACTTTTGTGGAATCGTTCAGGAGATGCTTTACTGGGTATACCGGGAATGAAAACATTGAATAGAAACAAGGCAATTGGAAGGCTTAGGGATGAGGGACTCATCATAGAAACATTGGTAAACGAAGTTTCATATCCCTTATATTTTTGGACAGGATATAAGAATCTATTTGATGAAGTCATGGAAAATCCGGGAAAGTCCGAAAGAATTGAGTTTCTTGCCCCCCTTGACAATATGTTATGGGATAGAAGGTTGATTAAAGAAATTTTCGGGTTTGATTACAAATGGGAAATATACACACCCGAAGCTAAAAGAGTATATGGGTACTATGTTTTGCCTGTGCTGTATGGTAAAAAGTTTATAGGCAGGATTGAAGTAATCAAAAACAAGAAGGAACGAAGGCTGAATATTAAAAATTTATGGTTTGAGAAAGATTCTTATGACACAAAAAAAGCAAGGGCTGCAATTGAAAAATGCCTTTTAAAACTTGAGTATTTTTATTTTAATTAAAAGATTTTATTAAATTCCTGGTAAACTCATATAGCAGTACCTGAGCTTCCTTTTTTGATTTTTCGGTTTTGGTGTATCGACCGTCTGATTTAAGCCACCTGCTTTTATCGGTTTCATTCCATTGAATTTTAAGGATATCTGTCAATCTCTGTTTTAATTCGGGATCTTCAACAGGGAAAAGGATTTCTATTCTTCTGTCAAGATTTCGGCTCATCATATCAGAGCTGCCTAAATATAATGAAGGATTTCCATTGTTTTCAAAACAGAATATCCTGCTGTGTTCAAGATATCTGCCGACTATGCTCTTTACCTTTATGTTCATGCTGATTTTTTTGATTCCCGGACGCAGGCAGCAGATTCCACGAACAATCAGTTTTATTTCAACACCTGCAGCAGAAGCTTCATAAAACTTTTTGATAATATCAGTATCAGACAGGCTGTTTACCTTTATAGTGATTCCGGCAGGTAATCCTTCTCCTGCATTCCTAATTTCGTTGTCAATTGCCTTGCAGAGAAATGCCCTGATGCCATCAGGTGATACAGCCAGTTTTTTCATTTCCGGCAGCAATGCATATCCCGTAAGATGATTGAAAAGTGAAGAAGCATCAGCAGCAATGCTTTCACGACTGGTGAAAAAACCGATATCTGTATATATGCGGGCGGTTTTATCGTTATAATTTCCCGTAGCCATATGTACATATCTTCTTATTCCATCGGGCTCTCTGCGGATTATCAAAAGAACTTTTGAATGAACCTTAAGTCCTACAATCCCATAAACAACATGACAACCTGAATGCTCAAGCTTTCTTGCCCATGTGATGTTGTTTTCTTCATCAAACCTGGCCTTGAGCTCTACAAGAACCGTAACCTGCTTACCATTGTTTGCAGCCCTGATAAGTGTTTCCACAATAGGTGAATTACCGCTTACCCTGTAAAGAACCTGTTTGATTGCAAGAACATCCGGATCATCTGCAGCCTCGTTGAGAAAATTTTGAACACAATCAAAGGATTGATATGGGAGATGCACCATAAAGTCCTTCTTTGAAACAGCATCAAAAATACTTCCTAATTCCAATCCTGGATTGCCCAAAGGCGGCTGACTTGGATATTTCAAAGCTTCATGTTCATTGATTCGGTTAGAGAAAGACATAAGTGCCGAAAGGTCCATGGGACCATCCAGATAATAGGTTTCATCATCAGAAATGTTTAATACGTTTTTAATGAAGGTTCTGATTTCCCTGCTGGATTTCCTTGATAGTTCAAGTCTTACAGGCAAGCCCCACTGCCTTTGCTTAACCTGTTGTTCGATTTCAGACAACAGGTCGGATACATCATCTTCTTCAATGGAAAGGTCTGCATCTCTTGTAAGTCTGAAACATGTTGTGCCGAGAATATTATAGCCTTTAAAGAGCTCGTGGGCTCTTTCAATGATCAATGATTCTATGAACAGGTAAGTTTCACCGGTCAGTCCGTCCGGAATCTGTATTATCCTGGGAATGACACTGGGAATCCTTACTATTGCATAATTCTTAATACCATCCTTTTCAATAAGAAAAGCTATATTAACGGACTTGTTTGAGATAAACGGAAATGGCCGTCCGGCATCAATTGCCATCGGAGTAAGAACCGGCATGATGATATCGTCAAAATAATCCTCAACATAAGTTTCCTGTGATTCTGTAAGATCGGAGTATTCAATTATTTTTATACCACTGTCTTCAAGCTGGCTCAGAATATCCGCATAACACTTGTATTGGGTGGAAACCATTTCATGTATTTTCTCAGAGACCAGGCTGAGCTGGCGTGAGGGGGTTAATCCTGCTGCATCGGGCGTATTGTAACCCGCCAATACCTGCTCCTTCAGCCCGGCAATTCTGACCATGAAGAATTCATCAAGGTTAGAAGAAACAATTGAAATGAAACTGAGTCTTTCCAAGGTCGGCACAGTTACATCCATGGCTTCTTCAAGTACCCGGGAATTAAATTCCAGCCAACTGAGCTCGCGGTTGGTAAAATATGAGGGTTTTGTAAGTTTCATCAAATTTTCCTTTCAACACGCAGCTTGGACTGAATGCCAAATACATCTGTAAAGAAGACCGCCTTTTGTTCAAAGGCCCAGCTCTCAAGTATGGCTTCCCTTGAAACCGATACAGTAATTAAAAGGGTATTATCAGTGAATTCAATGGACACATTCTTTAATTTCTGTAAATGGCTTTTATCCATGGCATCACCAAGCCTGATTATAGCAGAAAGCTTTCCGACCAATACACGCTCATCGGGACTCAATTCGGCAATGTTCGGATGTTCCATCAAAGGAATCATTTCACTGTGATATTTTGCGACATTTGCAATGATAAGACGTTCCCGTGTGTTGAACCCCGGAAGATCCAGCTTTTTAATAAGGTCATATGAATGGTTGTAATGCTCTTTCAAATTTATGAATTTCCCACAGTCATGGAGAATACATGCAGCCTGAAGCATGAGTCTGCCTCTTGTATCAAGGCCATGGACTTCCTTTATGGCATCAAAGATACCAGTGGAGTATTCAAGTACTGCCTCAATATGTTTTTTATCATAACTGAAGCGGGTTGCTGTAAATGTTGCTGCATTCAGGATACTCTTGTCAAACCTCGCATTTACCTTGTCAAATTTGTTGGGGTATAAATCTTCATAAACGAGGGCGCTGCACATATTTATATTACACCCGGTAAGAGTTTCAGCCTTTGAAAAATCCATTAATATTTTGAAAACTGCCGCTGACGGAAGGAGTATTTCTGCCCGGTCCATCGATAGGCCGTGGGTGTCGCTTATTTGGTTGGGTGTAAGATTTTTAATTGAATCGTAAAATGAAAGATAGTCTTCCTTGGAAATTCTAAAGAAGTTATCGGTAATGTCCAACTTCATCAGGCCGGCAATTAAATCAATTTCTTTTCCTGAGGCAATAAACTCAGTTTTTTCGGGGATTTCTATCAGGTTTTTCAAAACATCAATATAAGTGCTGATGTATTGTTCAATGATCATATGAAATTTTTTGGTATAGCCTTCCACTGGTTCAAGGATTTCACTGAGTTTAAGTGAGCCAATCCTGATGTTTTGGGTGAATTTTATAAGGCCATCTTCAAGAACAGCTATCCCCAGGCTGCCTGTCCCTACATATGATATTACTGCATCCTTTTCAATATACTCTTCGCGTCGCAGAATTTCCCTGTATATGATTGTCTTTTCTTCCGGGTCATCCAAAACCCTGACAATAATGCCGGTTCTTAGTTTGATAAGGTCCAGTATATATTCAATGTTTTCAGCTTCTCTGAAAGCTGTAGTGGCAACTGCTTTTATTGTTTCAATACCATATTGACCGGCTGTTTGTTTATATGAATTCAGAATTTCGCACAGTTTATCAATTTTGGTAAATGAGATTCTTTTTTCCGTAAAGGTATCATGTCCGAGATACAGGGGTGACTGCAGAAATTCGAGCTGCTTGATTCCTGCTTTGTTTTTTTCTGTAATTTCCATTCGAACGGCACTACTGCCGATATCAATGGCTGCTGCTATCTTATATGACATTATAAATACCTCATTCCTATACATGTATCATAAATTAACGAATTTTGTATGTAAAGGGCACTACATGTTAATTTATTGTAACCTAATCAATTCTATATGGTAGAATATGCACATGGAGAAGAGGATTGTACTGGGGATTGCCGGGGGTACCGGATCAGGAAAAACAACACTTGCAAAGGGAATAAAGAAAGCACTGGGTGAAAATGCTGTGCTGTTGTGTCATGATTTCTATTATTTAAAAAACGAACACATGCCTTATGAAGAACGATGCAAGTTGAATTATGATCATCCCGATTCCCTTGAAACAGAACTTTTGATAGAGCATATAAAAAGCTTAAAAAACAATAAAAACATTGAAAGGCCAGTCTACTCTTTTGTAACTCATACAAGATTAGAGGAAACAATCACAGTAAAGCCGGCGCAGGTAATTATTGTTGAGGGAGTTCTGCTTTTCGAAAATCCTGAACTTCGGAATATTATGGACATCAAGGTGTATGTTGACACTGATTCTGACATAAGGTTGGCCCGGAGGATAAAAAGGGATGTCCATGAAAGAGGAAGAAGTCTTGATTCTGTACTTGACCAGTATATTGGCACAGTAAAGCCAATGCACGAACAGTTTGTTGAACACAGCAGGAAATATGCGGATGTCATAATTCCTGAAGGTGGATATAATCAGGTTGTTCTGTCGATGATAACAGACAGGCTAAAGTCATTTTTAGAATAGTTCAGGATACCTTCCTTCAACTAGATAGAAAATATTGTAAATTGGTGGTAAAATTAAATCACAAAGCCGAAAGGGTGGAATTATCATGAAGAAATTTGTTGGCATATTGTTGACGATGGCACTGGTATTTGCAATGGTCCCGACAGTAAGCGCAGATGCACAAGCAGCCATTATATCCGTTGATGCTCCCCAGATTGACAGCTTGGAATATGGAGATGGTCAGAGGGTAAGGGTTGAATTTGAAAATGCAGAATTCACAAAAACCGGAGTGTCCATTGATATAGTCTATTCAACATTGGAATATATATATGATGTTGAAGTCATAGACGATAATACAATTGAATTCTCATTGAAAATGTTTGGCGCAGAGGCTAGAAATTACAGTCTGGCAGTCAGCATGGTATATGATACCGGTGCACCCAAATACATGTTTTTCCCAAACTGCATTGAAGTAAGGCAGGGACATTTTGACTTTGATATGAACCCAATAACATCAGACGAATTAAATGATCACGGAATAACGGTAAAATTTTATGATCCACCGGAAGGGATAGAAGGTACATTTGAGTTTGACGGGGAAGAAGTTGACAGCACAAAAATCATAGACAGAGTATTCAGGGTTTTCCCGGAAACTGAAGATTATGCAGGCAAATCCCAGATAGAAGTCAGATTCATATATCAAAACAGTTACTACAGAAAGACACTCTATATATCAGATAATGAAATTTATCTTGAGCCAACACCAATTTCACGTGCAGAAGAACTTGCTTTTTCCATTAAAACCCTTAATCTCGAGTTTCCTGATAATTTGGAAGATATATCTGTAATAGCAAGAGGTAAGGGGCGATATGTTGATTTTGAAGAATTAACTTCAGTCAGTGCAAATGAAATCATGGTAAGAAGTGACATTCCGCTCACATCCGGAACTTATGATCTTTATGTTACATGGGATGGTCTGGCAATAACATACAAACTTCCTTTGGTGATAACAAGAAGCAATGTTAGAAGTGATACAGAACTGGACACCGTTACAGACGCAGCAATTTTTGAAAGATACAATGGCTTTGATATAAACATAAATGAAGAGATAGTTGGAAAGTATCTGGCAAGCAATAAAAAGACCATTGATTTTTCCAACAGGAATCTTGAAAGATTTTATTTGATAGTGGAATTTGATGCAATGGAGATGCTTGCAGACGCAAGTTCAGGGCTTGATATTATTTTTGAAGACTGTACTGTATCTATCCCTGCGGAAGCCTTTGTATTTGGAGTCAACGCTGACAGAGATATGTTCCTGCTGATGGAAGACGAAAGTGAAATTACAGATCTTTCTGTAAAATACTTTACTCCCGCAAAAGGAATTTTTGTTGATACAAATATGAACTGGTTCAGTTTATCGCGGCCGGAACCCAGCAATCTGTATTCCTATGATAGTGTAAAAGTAATTCATTATTATTATGAAAGTGGTCAGAATACATTGCCGGCCATGGCACAGAACGGAATGATGGAGTGTGAAGCTTCCCAGGTCGGTACTTATCAATTTGTCCTTGAGGGAATGGAATTCTCTGACATCAATGAAAGCTATTGGGGGGCTAAATATATTTATCCACTCACAACCCTCGAAATAATAAACGGAATGGGTGATGGAACATTTAATCCTGAAGGACTTGTAACCAATGCTCAGTTTGTAAAGATGGTTTGCGAAGCCCTTAAAATCAATTCCAGCGATGGGCTAAGCGGTTATGCTGATGTAGATATGAATTCATGGTACTACAAGTATGTAAGTGCAGCTGAAGATAAAGGAATAATTGAAGGAACATACTTCAATGCTGACAAAGCAATGAAAAGAAAAGACATGGCCGCTGTTGTTGTGAAAGCGTATCTAAGCTATGCCGGTGGAAATGTATATGATATAGCTGATGAATCCACTGATTCATTCCTGGATATTGCTACCATTGATATTATGAGCCGCAATTATATAAAAGCTGCTTATGTGCTTGAAATTATAAATGGGATGACAGCAACCAGTTTTTCTCCAAATGGATATGCTACCAGATCCCAGGCGGCTGCAATGATTTACCGACTTCTAGAAGCCATGGACATAACTTAAACAAAACCTTTGAATCGCCCTGCCTCGGCAGGGCTTTTTTTTAGCATCCAAAACGAACATCCCTCAAAAACGAACATCCCTGGGATAACGTGTCAAATCTGACACGTTATCCCAGGGATGTTCGTTTTTTTGTGTATAATGGTTATTAAGTATAGTAAGGAGAAGAGAGATGCTTGGTGATTTGAAGATAAGTGAATTAATAAACAGGGATTATATATGTAGTTGCGGTAAAACTCATCGAGCAGATATTGACATAATAGATCTTTCCGAAAATTCAATGAAAAGTGCAGTTCAGTATATTGTTTCAAAGAGTCCAAAAAGTGTAACGCTTATTTGTGATGAAAACACATGGGATATTGCGGGAAGAAGTTTTGAAGAAATGCTTAACAAGTCAGAGATTAATACAGAGATACATATCATAAAAGGCAGAAATGGGCTGAATGTGGCACCAAATGATGCACATGTTGGTGAAGTCTTTGCCCGAATAAGTGGAAATGCAGACCTTTATGTTGCTGTCGGTTCGGGGGTTGTAAACGATATTACCCGCATTGTAAGCCATCGGGCAGGTAAACAATACATTGTTTTTGGAACCGCACCTTCAATGGATGGTTATGCTTCCGTTACTTCATCACTTGTTTTGAATAATATAAAGGAAAGTATCCCAGGGCAATGTCCGATTGGCATTTTTGGACAACCTGACATACTTAAAAACGCTCCATTCGATATGCTCACAGCCGGGTTTGGTGATGTTATCGGAAAATATAATGCAATAAGAGAGTGGAAGTTCGGCAGGGATTTGCTGAAAGAACATTATTGTCCTGAGATAGTAGATCTTGTTGAAAAAGCAGTTGATAAATGTGTTGCTAATGCACAAGGTCTTAAAAACAGAAATGAAGAAGCTGTTATTAGTGTTATGGAAGCACTCATTCTTGCCGGCATGGCTATGGGTTTATATGGAAATACACGACCTGCATCAGGTGCGGAGCATCATATTGTTCATTACTGGGATGTTGATTGCATAAAAAGAGGCATAGAACATGAACTTCATGGAAACTCAGTTGGAATAGGCACGGTTATAATATGTAAGTTATTCAATATTGTCAGAGATAAACTTCCGGTTGAAACGTTGGAAATTGACCCTGATGAAATTTCAGGTATTCTAAAGACAGCCGGATGTAAAACGTCACCTCTGGAAGCGGGAATAGACCGAGATTTGCTAAAGAGAAGTATTCTGCATGGACACACGATGTCTTCAAAATTTACAGTGCTTAAATATTTAAGTCAGGAAAATCCGGAATTGCTGGAATTTGCAGCTGAGAAGTTATGCAGAGAATACTACGATTAAATATTTAAAATAAACTAATTTATTCCCAGGGTACTTCAAGTCCCTTGGTTTCATCGATGTCTTGGACATCCAGCATATATATATGATTGGTTTCGGTTTCGTCACAACCTCCCGTGAAAATAATATAATTTCTGTCCGGAGTTAGTCTTGGGTGAAAATGGGCTTTCTGTGCTTTTTCTATATATGATTTTCTGTGACCTAACAGAAGCTGGTATTCTGTATCGCCATTTTTAATTGTTTTAAGGAAATGCATATTGTGTAAAAGCGTTTCGGTTTCGTTGTAAACCATATTTTCGTAGAAGAAAAGTCTGCCTTCAGGATCGTGTCCGGTATGGATATAACCAAAATTTCCGGGTAGTTCAAATTCAACTCTTTCATAAGTTGTTGGATTCAATATTCCTGCAACTACATTTTTATGTCCCTGGTAAGCTTCGTAGGTTACACCCCTTGCCGTTGAATGGCAATGGCAGGGCATCCGGCCGATTTTGTCCTTGGTTCTCAAGTTTACATACCATCCGCCTTTTAGAGGGGCATATATCATACCGCTTTCATTAACAGGATGGTTTATGACAAAATGTTCATTGCCATGGGCAAATATATGGTGGATTGGGCTGTTTATTCTTAGTATTTCATGGGTTTCACCTGTTTCCAGATTATATGCCTCGGCTATGGTTTCATATGATTTTGCTCTGGCGGGATAATAAATATTCCAATCCCGGCTTTTGGTGATTTCCTCATAGGATTGTCTGTCATGATGCACGTATGCAAACCATTTACCATCAGGTGTTATACAGTTTTGACTTATATTTATCCGGTCATCGGGTATAGTAAAAATTACCTCCGATGAATTTTCATCAACGGGAGTTTTCATGAGAGTATTGCCGTCAAAGTAAAGAACTTCATTTGTTACCGGATTAAGCACACTTCTATGGTCAAGGACACCGGGAGGTGTTTTTGAACACCAGGGCTTCCACTGGGTATCGGGATATGTTGCATTTGTTAATCTGGTTACTTTACCCGTGGAAAGTTCAGTAGAATATATTTGAACTTCTTTATCATCTGTTTGATGATATACAATATATCTTTCATCGTTGGTTATTGAAGGTATAAAATAGTACATTGGATAGAAGTGGGCATTACCATCGGTTATCCGAACAAGTATCCGCCCTGTTTCTTCATCAATTTCTCTTTTAAAACCACTCCATAACTCCATAAATCGAGTATAGCATAAAAACAACAAAACACCATTTCGAGTAAATACCTCTGAGGTGTTTACTCGAAATGGATGAATAAATAGCTCAGGTTTGGTATTATCATTTGGTATGGAGGTGTGTTATGGGATTTTCAAAAGCTAAATGGGTTGTTCACAGCATGTTCAGGGATAAAGTGCCCCTTGATATAAGAAAAAAGGGGAATCTCAATCAGGAGAATCCGGAGCATCCGGATGAACTCAGAAACAGGCATACTCTCTTCAGAATGAAATTCGATTATGAAAGTGGTAAAGCTGTACTTAGATATGCAGCCGACGATATAGCCAGAATTTATATAAATGGTAAATTTATAGACATGGGTCCTGCTGCATCATACCACTTTGCATTTGGCTATCTTGAAATTGATATAACTGAATATCTTGTGTCTGGTGATAATGTTATTGGCTCTCATCTCTATTATCAGGGTGAATTAAACCGAGTTTCTCCCGGAGGAGATTTCAGAACGGGTTTTATAGCCGAAGTATTAATTGAAGATGAAATAGTTATATTTACTGACGAAAACACTAAATGCAAGATGACAGAGGCTTATGGAAGGGGCGAAATATTTGCCTATCGCACACAATATATTGAACACTTTGATGCAAGAATCTGGGAATATGAATGGCATACAAATGACTTTGATGATTCAGCTTGGGAAAATTCAGCTATTAAGGAAAACAATGACCACACTTTCAGAAAGCAGGTTTCAAAAAGATTACAGTTCTATAAAGTAGATCCCATTGAATCAAAGGTTATGGATGATGGGTCAGTTCTCTATGATCTTGGCTGTGAATACACAGGAAATGTAATGTTCGAAGCAACGGGTAGTGAGGGGGATGTCATTGAGGTTCTTTGCGCTGAGGAATTGGATGAAAAAGGACACGCAAGGTTTGATATGAGATGCAATTGTTATTATCGTCAGACCTTCATTCTATCGGGTGACGGGTGGGAAGCACCTGACTATTTTGATTATATGGCATTTAGATATATTGAACTTAGGGTTCCGGACGGAGTAGCTACAAGAAATGTTCATATTGCTGCAAGAAATTATCCTTTCGATTATGAAAGCACCGGGTTTTTATCGGAAAATGAAAGATACAACGGAATATGGAACATTTGCAAAAATGGAGTCAGGACAGGAACCCAGGAGGGCAGCCTTGATTGTCCGACCAGGGAAAAGGGACTATACCTTGGAGATATGACAATAACAGGTCAAAGCCATTTCTATCTCACCGGAGATCTGGCAATTATGAAAAGAGCATTGGTGGGATTCGGAGAATCAACTTACTATACCAAGGCAATTCAAACCACTACGCTTAATCACTATATAAACAGTTTGGTGGATTATTCATTTCAGTTTCCACTGAATCTTTTGTTTTACTACAAGCACAGTGGAGATAAAGATTTTTTAAAGGAAATGTTACCTCACTGTGAAACCATGATGGATTATTATAAACAGTACGACAGGGAAGGCTTACTATATGATATTACAACTGAACTTCATTTGGTGGATTGGCCCAGAAATCCATATGACTTTTCAGATGGGTACGATTACAGCCTTGAAATAGGTAAGACAAGAGGAACTCATAACATTGCAAATATATTCTATATATGTGGTCTTAAGTCGATGGATGAAATTTATGATGTTCTTGGAATGGAAAGAAAATATGATACCAAAAGAACAGTTGATGCATATATTGATGCTTTTTATGACGTTAATCAAAAATTGTTCACAGATACTAAAGAAAGCAAACATACAGCCCTCCATTCGAATATTCTGCCGTTGTACTTTGGTGTTGCTCCCGAAGAAAGCATCCCTGAAATCATAAAGATGATTGAGGAAAAGAAGCTGAACTGCGGAGTATATATTTCGTATTTCCTTCTTAAGGCACTGTGCAAGAATAATCGTCATGACCTTGCCTTTGACCTGATAACTTCAGACGACAGATTTTCATGGGGAACAATGCTGAAGCAAGGCGCAACCACATGCTTTGAAGTTTGGGATAAAGAATACAAGTGGAATACAAGCTTATGCCATCCTTGGGCCAGCGCTCCGATACCATTACTTATTGAAGATTTTCTGGGGATTGAACCTGAAGAGGCGGGGTGGAAAGGTTTCAAAAGTAAACCAAATCAAATTGAAAAGCTAGGAAAACTTGAATGCGTTTTTCATGTAAATGAGTATAAAATTTCCGTAATAGGAGATAGAACAGAATTAGTGTTAAAAAAATTAGACTAGGTTGTGGTAGCATTTAGCAAATTTAGGTAAAGCAGCATAATAGGTGAGGTAAGTATGAGAGTTGGTATTGCATCATTTTTCGGTTATGTTATGGAACCAAAATATAAGTATGAATTGATAAAGGAGTATGGATTTGAATCTGTAATCATTTTATGGAGTGATGATTTTAAAAATGACAATGGTCCCAAGGAGCAATTAGCACGCGAAGCGAAAGAAGCAGGACTTGTTATTGATAGTTTCCATGCACCTTGGATTGGTTCAAATGAATTATGGACTGACAACTATGATTCAAAAATAGCCTTAGATAATTATAAAAAATGCATTGAAGCTTGTTACGAATATGAAGTAAAGAAACTGGTTATGCATGTTACATACGGTCATAACCCTCCACCATATAGTCAAACCGGAGTTGATAATATTAAAAGACTTCTTGAGCATGCTGAGAAATATAATGTGGACCTGGCTTATGAAAATGTAAGAGAAACCAACTACCTTGAACATCTTTTTGAAGATATTAACTCAGACAGACTTAAACTATGTTATGACAGTGGTCATGCAAATTGTTATGCAATGACCAGTGTTTTTGAGAAGTATCCGGAAAAAATAGTAACTACACATATGCATGATAATGATGGTTCGGGGGATCAACACTTAATGCCTTTTGAAGGAACGATAGACTGGAGTGAAGTAACGAACATGCTGAAATATGCAAAATACTCAGGAGATATAATGATTGAAGCTCATAGTTTACCCGCTCACTACTCTAGTTTCAATGAAAGGGATTTTCTGAAGATGGCATATGAAAACGGCAGTAAAATTGCAGAAATGTCCGACAGTCTATTTGAAAAAGAAACCAGAATAGATTTACAGGAGAGGTGAAGTGAGTATGATAATATGGTTGATAATACTGATTCTCTGCAATTTGGCACTTATATATTCTATAACAGAATACCTTGTTAACAGAAAAAGCTTAGGTAAGGTTTTATTAAAAGTAAAGCCAAGAACTATCCCATCAGTCTTGACCGTTATATTCTGTATAGGTTCAATCGCATTTTTAATGCTCCTTACACTGAGCAAAATAAAAGAATTCAGTGCAAGTCCATATTATGAGCCAATCGACGGTGTAACATTGATAACGGCTGAGTGTGTATATGTTCTAATAATACTTAAAAGTTTAATCCAACTAATTGCATCAAGAGAACTTCGTGAGAATGGTATTACACTGAGCGGAATAGTTTTGTATTACAGTGATATTAGGTATTTAGAGTGGAAGACCGATAATAAAATTGAAATAAAATATCCGGCTAGGATGATTAACCGGATATT
>CAYYXJ010000059.1:0-14930 GCA_964475455.1 uncultured Clostridiaceae bacterium
AAACAGGATCTCGGGGGTAAAGATTACATGAACAACCCAGACGAAATAAATATTCACGCCGGTTTCACTGATGAAAACATTTTCAGAGTCTTTACTGATGATAATTCCCTTCTTTATAAATATGGTTTTGTTAAATCATCAAATCCGGGTGAGCTTGATTCCGGGGAGTATTTTGCTGAAATAAATGGTGTTAACGGGTGTATTTCGGTTTTTAGCAATAAAAATATCAAGCTTCTGGATATATGCATAGATTCTAAAGTATCTGTCAAGGTTAAAAAGCGCACAGAAGAAAGCTTCCACGGTTTTGGTTTCCAAAGGAAGACATTTAATGCAAACAGAAAAATTCTTGAGTTTAAAAAAAGTTACAGATGGGATGAAGCAACTGTTCCATTTTTTTTGAGTTCAAGCGGATATGGAATTTTTTCTGCCAATACATTTGACCACACCTTTGACTTCACTGATAATCAGAACTACTGCATTTCAATGGCCGACGGATCTTTGGACCTGTATATTATATTCGGTCCTTCTTTTAAAAGAATAATATCATCCTATACATCCATGACCGGTCGCCCTGTAATGATTCCAAAATGGTCATTTGGTCTTTGCTATGCTGCCAGACTCTTTGAGAGTCAGGAAGGTCTTCTTGAAATAGCACGAAGATTCAGGCAGGAGGAAATTCCCTGTGATATGATTGGTGTTGAACCGGGTTGGGAAGAACATTATTACAAAATGAAGTGGGAGTGGAGCAAGGCCCTATACCCTGAACCAAAAAACATGCTTGAGGAGCTTCACAAGCTCGGATATGCTTTTGAACTATGGGATTCAGGGGATGCACCGGCACATGGATTCATTGACCCGCAAAAAAGAAAGAACTGGTTTTCACAGCGTATTGATACCAGCATATCAATAGGTGTGGATTTTTTTAAACAGGATGATCCGTACCCAAGGTGCATTACCTCCGAAGAAATGGTAACTGATCCTGAAATTCAAGAAAACATTGAAAACATGGAAACAATCAATTTGGCGAATTCTCTTTATTCTGAAACAATTTTCAATGAAATCCGTCGTTTGACAGGTAAAAGAACCATGATAATTTTCCATTCTTATGCATCTTCATTTTCATCCCAAAGATTCCCCGTGGTCTGGGCGGGCGATTTCAAGCTTGGAAATGGAGCAGTAAATGCAAGTCTTTCCGGACATTCAATGGTTACCCAGGACATGAGGAGTGAAATTCCGGATGGGATTCACTTTGGATTTTTAATGCCGTTTGCATTCATGGACAGCTGGGCCTATTATCTGGAACCCTGGTTTTTATCTGATCATATAAAGAGTATGGTCAAATTCTATTCTAGGCTTCGCTCAAGTTTATTCCCTTATTTATACAATTCCTTCAGACAATCCCATGAAACAGGCCTACCTATGCTGAGACCGATGATCCTGGAATTTCAAAACGATCAAACAGCATGTAAAATAGATGATCAATTTATGCTTGGTGACAGTTTCTTGGTTTGTGCCATCGCTGAGAGAAATTGCAGTATATATCTTCCAGAAGGAGAATGGATTGATTATTGGACAGGTGAAAAACAAATAAGCAAAGGAGGATATTTCCATGCTGACTGGCCTGTTCATACAGGCGGAGCCCTCTATGTCAGGGCAGGTTCTATAATCCCCAGATGTCCGGCAGTAAATTCCTTATCAGAATATAAAAATGACCTCCTGATATTAGAGTTCTTCCCTTATAAAAATTCAAAAATATCCATATATGAGGATGACGGAATCTCTTATGATTACGAAAACGGAAGTTTTGCAAGAACATCTGTTAAATGTAACCATTCAGATAATAAAATTAAATTCCATATCAGCAAAACCATTGGCAATTACAGGGGAATGCCCGATAAAAAGAAATATATCATCAAAATATATTCTCAAGTTTCACCGGATGAGGTTCAGCTATACGGTAAAAGAGTCATTATGACAGATTCATTTGAAAAACTGATATCCGGTATTTCAATGGGTTGGGTGTACGACGTCAAAAGTAAATATATATTTATCAAACCTCAGTCCGGATGGAAAGTGACAAATGAATTTACAGATTCATTCAATTTCTTCGGCTGTGAAACCGAAGGCATTCCCGATAATGACATTGAAATAAAAATGGAATTGATTTTTGACAATAAAAAATCCTTGTCAAACAATGTAATTCCGGTGCCGGTTAGCATCAATGATAGCCCTGCTCATTTTACAGTTACCATCAACCCTCCTTTCAGAGTAAAACTAAACCACGGGGACAACTGGTTGCCATATTATGCCTATATTGGATTTGAGATAAGAAATGAGTCAGGTGAAATTCTCCCCTATGATACTTTGGTTACACTTGAAATCATCACCTCGGAAGGCAATCATATTCAAGACTCTGTTTTCTCATATAAAGGAACAGGTCATTTCAAGAGAATAAATCTTGCTCCCCCCGGGACCAATGTTACAGCTAAAATTAAACTCAGTGGCGTTGGAATTGACTCCTTTGAAATTCACTATTCTCCCGAATCTGAATAATCACTTATTTTGATATATGCATTTTCGATGTAATTATGCGAGTGGATGATATTTTTATAAGTCACTTCATATTTGACACATTTCTGACATATTCGTTGGGTAGCATATCAATATAACGAAAGGATGACAGAAAAATGAAAAACAAATTATTTATACTTTTTACAATAATACTAACAATAGGACTTCTGGCTTCATGCCAGACGACGGAAGTTTCAGAAACTTTGCCCGCTGCTTCACCAGGGCAAACATCTATTGCACCTACTGTTGAAATGGCTCAGATAAGCACCACGGGTTTTGGATCAGCAGGAGCTTTCGACGATGATAATGCAGGTATAGAGCAAATGCTGGTATATGCAATACAGGATGAATATGTTGCCAGGGCTGAATATGAATACCTGATAGAAGAACTCGACGCAGGTTCACCATTCACCAATATTATAAAAGCAGAGGAAACACACATTGCCCTTTTAATCCCATTGTTTGAAGCATACGGCTTTGAAGTTCCCGAAGACACATCAGCGGATCATCTGCTTCCGGCAACAAGTATAACAGAAGCCCTTGAAACCGGTGTACTTGCAGAAATAAATAACATTGCAATGTACGATCAGTTCCTTGAAATGGAATTGCCTGATGACATTAGAGAAGCATTTATATCCCTCAGGGATGCATCGAAAAACCATTTGGAGGCTTTCCAAAGAAAGCTTGACAGAATCTAATTAATAAAAATAATTCCCCTTATAGAACCTGCAAATTCCGGATTTGCAGGTTCATATTTTTCCTTCTTATTATTTTCCCCGGACATATGGTAATATTATATTAAAAAACCGGGTGGGGAGTGGTTAATTGCATATATTCAATTACATAATAATTACGATATCCCTGATATTGAGTTTTTTAATTTTTTACAGGTTTCCTGAAATATCTTCTGTAAAAGGAGCAGGCAAATCCAAAGGGATGGTTTCTGTGATAATACCTGCAAGAAATGAAGAACACAATCTACCGCTGATTTTGGATGATTTGTCAAAGCAAACTTATGAAAACATGGAAGTTATATGTGTTGATGATGATTCCTCAGATAATACTGCAAACATAATAAAAAACAGTCCGGCAAAATATTTGAATATTACCGAGCTTCCTTCCGGATGGAGAGGTAAAACCTGGGCCTGTCAAAAAGGAGCCGAAGCCGCCGAGGGCGATTATTTTTTGTTCATTGATGCAGATGTTCGGCTTCACAGCAATGCTGTTTCTGCCATAATGAACGAAAGTGTCAATCAGGCTCCGGTTTCCATTCAACCCTATCATACTATGAAACGGTATTATGAAAGGTTTTCATTGTTCTTCAATATGATTTCCACCGCGTCAACAAAAATTCTTTTTCCGTTCAATATTTCAACAGATGGTTTGTTCGGTCCGGTGGTCATGATACCAAAAACAATATTTGAGGAATATAATGGTTATGAACCTGTACGTGACAGATGTGTCGAGGATTATTGTCTTGGTAAATTCTATGAAACCCATGGGATTTCAACGAAGCTATTCCTGGGTGGAAAACTTTTTTCATTCCGGATGTATTCAGAAGGATTCGGGCAGCTGTTGGAAGGATGGACAAAGAATTTTTCCACCGGTGCAGGAATTACCAGCAGAACAATGCTAATTCTTTCAATTCTCTGGATTACCGGGATTACCGTACTCCCCGTGGAAATTTCAATAGCCTTTTCAAGAGGATGGATATACCCGGCAATAATACTCACTGTTATTTATTTTCTTATTGTAATTTCCCTGTATCGTTCCGGTAAAAAACTAGGTGCATTTCCATTTTCAACCTCATTGTTATATCCTGTTCCGCTCCTTGGATTTCACCTGATATTCATATACTCCATGCTCTCCACCAAAATTTTTAAAAATACAACATGGAAAGGAAGGAGGATGCAGTAAAAATGAGAATTTTATATCCGCCTGACTGGTTGATGATACTTTCATATGTTCTTGTTTGGCCTCTTTTCCAGGTGACAGTGTCCGCACTCAGCAATTATGTGCCTGACAAAATATTTAACACGGATTCCTTCTGGTTCGGAGGTTGGAAATTCGAAGAAAGTGGTAAATTTTACAGAAAATTTTTCAAGATTCACAAATGGAAAAGACTTCTTCCCGACGGTGCAAAATTATTTAATACAGGATTCCCAAAAGGGGAGCTTTACAATACTGAAAAGGAATATCTTGAAGCCTTCATCAAGGAAACCTGCCGCGCAGAAGCATCACATTGGATTCAAATTGTTCCTTTCTGGATTTTTGGACTCTGGTCCCCTCCTTTTGTTATAATAGTTATGCTTATATATGCTCTGGTACTCAATTTACCCTGTATACTTGCCCAAAGATATAACAGACCAAGGCTGATTAAGCTTTATGAAAGAAAATTCGGAGGTGCCAATGTCTGATCCCAATAATGCTGAAAGGCTGGAACTGACAAAGGAAAATATACTTTATCTGTGGTCTAAGACCTACAATACCGACGGAAAACCTGACTGGTCCCATATTTTCCAATATTACAGTGATAATATTGTTTTTCAAGACTCCATACAAAGAATTGAGGGAATTGATGAATTCAAAGCGCTTTGCAACAGACTTACCAACAGATGCAAGGAGCTGAAGATGGATATTGAATCCATTGTGAAGGAAGAAAACATTATACTGATGGACTGGAAAATGACAATGATGTTCAAGAAGTATCCAAGTACACCTATATTCGGGAGCACAAAACTGGTTCTCAATGATGAGGGCAGGATTGCACTGCAACGGGATTATTATGATCTATGGGGAGATATTTTCAATGGAATCCCCTGGTTCAAAAAATCTTATAGAAAATTCATGGGAAAGAAATTTGGTTGATACAGTGAAAAAATATACATTTAAAAATGAATTTGCATTTCTTCGAAACAGGAAATCAGAGCAAAAAAAGAGTTCTGAAAATATGAATGGTAAGGTTTGTGTGGTTTCGGGGGGAACGTCAGGTGTAGGATTTGAATCTCTCAAAAAGTTTGCACAAGGAGGTGCCGAGCTTATACTTGTCGCAAGAAACCCGCAAAAAGCAGAGAGTATTAAGAAAACATTTTCCGAGAATTATAATGTTTCCGTTGACATATTTATTTGTGATTTCAGCAATCTGGAAAGTGTTCGAAAGGCTGCAGGTCAAATTCTTGAAAAATACAAAGTCATCGATGTGCTTGTAAATAGTGCAGGATTACATTCAACTACAAGAAAAACTACCAAGGAGGGTTTTGAACTGGTTTTCTGTGTGAACCATCTGGCCTCATTCCTGTTTACATATCTTCTTCTGCCTCTTATAAAAGAAAGTGAAAACGGCAGGATTATCCAGGTTAATTCCGAGGGGCATAGGTTCGGAGGACTCAATTTAAAAGATCTTGATTGGAAAAAGAGACCTTATATTGGACTTCGCGGATATGGGGCATCAAAAACTGCTCAGATTATGACCGTAATTAAACTGGCGGAATTACTTGAAGATTCAAATGTAACAATAAACGCAATGCATCCGGGAGGAGTCAGGACCGCTATTGGAAGCAATAACGGAGTTATCTATCGTACATGGCTCAGGCTGGTTGTCTGGCATTTTCTTAAGGACCCTGAAGTTTCAGGAGAGTCTGTATATTATCTTGCATCTTCACCGGATATCAATGGTATCAGCGGCAGATATTTTAATCTGACAATTGAGGAAAAGCCGGCACCCCATGTTTTCAATGAAAAAAAATCACGGGAAATCTGGGATTTAAGTTTTCAACTTACAGGTTTGGAAAAACCAATTTAAAGCTTCTTTCTAACCTGGTCTGCGGCCATTTTCCCAGTCAGTATAGAAATTGGCATTCCCGCAGGACTATATGTCCACTGTCCTGCCTGATGTATGTTTTTCAATGGTGTTTTAACTGATTTTGATATTGAAATCATTTTGCTTACAGCCGGCATATCATTGTTTGTAAATGCCCATCCTGTAATTGCTCCATCAGAATTACCCTTTAATCTCTCAAGTGTCAGAGGTGACGATATAAAGCTTCCGGTTATATGTTGCCCAAGTTTCTCATAAATGGAGCTTTCCAGGTTTCTTATTATATTTTTCTCACATATTTCCTTGAACTCTTCATACCAACCTGAATCATTCATTTTCTTTATCAATGAATAGTCCATGAGAACGCTTATAATAAGTCCCGTTTTTCCCGGAGGAGCCATTTCGGAATCCCTTAGGACAGGTATTGATATTTCATAAGTATTGAGCCTGAAAAATTCTTCCAACCACTTAGTGATTTTTTCTTTATCATTGAAATCAGTGATTGGTTCCAGCTTTCCAAGTCCTTCTTTACATGGCGTATAGAAAAAGTGAGCCCCGCTTATGCCATTGAAATTTTCAGGCGCTTTATCCACCGTAAGATAAAGTGTTAAAACAGAGTCTCCCCCTTTTTTATCAGCCAGATATTCCTTCCATTTAATAATTGCCTGTTTTTCTTTTTCATTGTTCAGATTATTCAACTCAATTGCATTGTAGAGCGCTTTATTGTCAGCAGACCATATCAGTTGTGAAAACTTATATTCCACTCCCTTTGAATCTGTTGTAATTCCATCCTTGTAGTTTATTTTTAAAATTTCAGTGCTTGTTTTTATTTCTGCGCCGTTGCTGAGAATAAAGTCTTCAAGTCTTTTAATTATTGTCCCCGTTCCTCCCCTGGGATATTTATAGTCCATGTACAGGCTGAAATAACTCAATGCAAAAGAAGCCGGTGTCTTGGTGAAAAAATGCTGTGCAATTATATCAATCAATTCCCTGTTGTCAGTTATTCCATCAAGGAATTCATCAACAGGCGGGGCAAACCTTTTTATTTTTCCAACCTTTGACATATACCGGAAAACCCATGGAACTACTTCTTTTAACAGATATTCCCTGTCAGCCTTGAAATCCAGAAAAACAGGATTGTCTATTCCGTAAAGAATATCCATGTAATCCATTATCAGCTTGATTTCATCCATTATTACAGCTATATCTTTTTTATTTTCAGGAAATTTTGTTTCAAGCATAGTCTGATAATCTTCCAGGCCTGATTCAGGTTCAACGTGCATTATATGATTTTCAATGCCTATGGAAACCGGATTATCCAGGAATTCAATATCAATACCAAGTTGCCTTAGCATCGGAAATAAAATTCCTGAGTTCTCAGTTGCCCTTATACCGGCATCAAACTTGAATCCATTGTAATCAAAGGTTCCGATCAGACCGCCGACAACTTCATCCTTTTCACATAATAAAACACTTTTCCCCCATTTACATAGAAACGCTGCCGCAGTAAGCCCGGCTATACCACCGCCCACAATAACAACATCATGTTTTTTTGTATCAGTTTTACTCTCCATCAACCTTAATATCTCCCCGTTCCTCAAGGTCAACCAGAATCTGTTCAAACATCTTCCGGTCAATTTTATATTTTGCCCTGTAAATTATATACCCGGCCAAAATGAAAATAAGCGGTAGTATGAACATTGCCATCTTTAGAGTTAGAAGTCCTCCTGCTGTTACATCAGATGCAGTTTCTGCTTCATTGATTCCTGATAATATAACTGTGGCACCTACAATTCCGCTTGCTACAGCTCCACCCATTTTGTTGATGAAAGGCTGCAATGCAAATGTGACACTTTCATTTCGCCTTCCAAGTTTCCATTGTCCATACTCAACAGTATCAGCAAGAAACATAAGCATGAGAAGCTGTATGAAAGCCTGTCCAAGGAAAAGCAATAAACCGGCAAGACCAATGAATATCATATTCATTGGTGAGAAGAAAAAGACTCCGTAGCCTGCAAACACAAATATAGTTGCTCCTGTATACAGTTTCTTCCGGTTGAATCTTTTACTGAACAGAGGAAAGACTGCAAGTGCTGTTATCTGGGCAACACCCAGAATAACAGCAAAGATTGAATACATTCCTTCATCTCCAAATGCATATTTGAAGTAATACAATCCGAACCCCGTTGTTGTAACATAACCTATCATAAACAAAGCCATTGCTATTGCTGTGTAAAGAAGCTGGTCATTCTTGAATATTGCCCTGACCATACCTTTCAAGGTGGTTTTTTCCTGAACTTTGAACAAATTCTTCTCCTTGACTCCAAAGACCGTTATGCTTTGTCCAATCCACATGATGGCAACAACTATAATTGTAAATATGAAGTATGCGGACTTCATGCTTCCCGTAGCTTCGCCTATGGCTGTAGTCAATGGTACTATACCTGCTACGACTATGAACAATCCGATATTTGCACATATTCTGGCAAATGCTCCTATTTTTTCCCGTTCCTTTTGGTCAGTGGACAGTGAAGGCAGCATTGACCAGTATGAAATATCGTTGGCAGTAAAGCTGATTCCCCACATAACATACAGAAATGCGAATATAAGAATATATGCGGTGCCACTTAATTTAAAGTCGGTAAACAAAAGAATTGTAAATAACCCGGAAGCAAAAGCACCGATTGTTATCCATGGTTTGAACTTACCGAATCTGGACCTTGTGTTATCAACAATAACTCCCATTATGGGATCATTCAGTGCATCAAAGATCCTTGCACCCATTATTATTGCAGTAATCCACCAAAGAACTGAATCTGATAGATTTACGATATCAGAAAGATAATAAATAAGGTACATGCTTATAAGTGAATAAAGCATATCCCTTCCAATGGTTCCCAGACCAAAAGTGTATAAATTTCTTTTGCTATTCATATGCGCCCCCAATAAATTTCCCTTGTTTGATTATATCAAAACCATTGATTTTTTACATCAATAATACTGCTTCATAAGGTCTGAGGGTTCCCATGAAATCCCTTTGTCCGTAATTTGACAATAAAACCTGACCATTCAATTCCACAGTATGGAATTTTTTGGAAAGATTAACTGCTATCATTATTTTTTCATTATTATATTCCCTGCTGTAAATAAATACACTCCCCTGAATATCAATGACAGTAAATTTCCCCTCGACCAATGCAGATGAATCTTCTCTGAGCTTTATAAGTTTTTTATAATAACCAAGAACGGAATCACTGTCGGCCAATTGTGCATTGACATTTATATTCCTGTGGTTTTCATTTACAGCAAGCCATGCCTTCCCTTTGGTAAAACCCGCACCTTCAACATCACTCCACTGCATGGGAGTCCTGGCATGGTCACGGCACCCCCTCATAAGCATTTTTTCCCTGTACCACCCCGGTATATGAAGTTTTTTAGCCAGTCTGATAATATTATGGGATTCTATGTCCTGTATTTCATCAAGGCCTGCAAACGGATAATTTGTCATACCAATCTCCTGTCCCTGATAAATAAACGGAGTTCCGCGCAATGTCAGCAGCAGTGTTGCAAGCGCCATTGATGATTTATCATGGAATCGGACGTCATCACCGAAACGCGAAACGCTTCTTGGCTGATCATGGTTCTCAAAATAATTCGCATTCCAATCAATGGCTTTCTGCCACTTCGCCAGAGTTTTAAAAAATCTTTTTGAACTGAATTTTCTGGGAAACCATTTTACAAACCATTGATCTGTTTCCATATGCTCAAAAGAGAAAATCATATCAAGTTCCTGCCGCTCTTCCCCACAAAGGTCTGAAGCTGAATCTATTGTTACAAAAACAGTTTCTCCTACTGTAAAACAATCAAATTCCGACAGCACTTCTTTTCTGAGTTGTTTAAGTATCCTGTGGTTACCTTCCCTGGACAAATAATGTTCCATTCCTGTCAATGCAATTCTTTTTTTGCCATCCTCAAGGGATGATTTCCATATTATATTTATAACATCACATCTGAATCCAGCTATGCCTTTTTGAAGCCAGAAACGCATTATGTCCTTTATTTCATTGAGAACAGCAGGATTATGATAGTTAAGGTCGGGCTGACCCTTGGCAAACAGATGAAGATAATATTCCCCGCTTTTTTCATCAAATTCCCACGCATCCTCTGCAAAAAAGCTGGTCCAGTTATTCGGAGGTTTGCTGCCCTTTCCAGGTCTCCAGAAATAATAATCTCTGTATGGACTATTCTGGTCCCTGCTTTTCACAAACCACTCATGCTCTGATGAAGTATGATTGATTACCAGATCCATTATGATTTTTATTCCGCGTGCGGATGCTTCTTTTATCAGGGAATCCATATCATCCAGGGTACCGTATTCCGGATTTATATCCTTATAATCACTTATATCATAACCGTTGTCTTCATTGGGCGATTTGTATACCGGGCTCAGCCATATGATTCCTATACCCAGCTCCTTTAGATAATTCAATCGTGAAATAATTCCGGGAATGTCTCCTATACCATCATTGTTGGAATCCATGAAACTTCTGGGATAGATTTGATAAACGGGTTTACTTTGCCACCATTTCCTCATAACAACACCTCGTACTGGTTTCTACAATATATAATCCACTTTGTAATTCAACAAACACCTTTTTATTTTTCTCCTCAAATTGAAACGGAGTATCTGTCAATTTGCTTCCATTGATTGAAATGTCTTTAATGTTTGCATTGGATAAAACTAAAACAGCCTTTGAATCAAAGGGTACTTTTATTTTGTATTCCACACTACTTGAATCCTTTATTTCCCAGGAACTGATGATCTCCCCTTTTGGAGAATCAAGGCATGCTTTCGCATACTTTAAACGCATGTCAGGTTTTGGTTCAAAATATATTTCATTGAACCCCGGATGGCTCTCAGTTGGATTAATTCCAGCAACATCCCTATACATCCATTCAACGATTGAACCATAAGCATAGTGATTAAGAGAATTCATACCAGTATCACTGATATTCCCATCCGGCAAAATGGAATTCCATCTTTCCCAAATTGTAGTTGCCCCCATTTTTACAGAATATAGCCAGCTTGGATAATCTTCATGCAACAACAAGGTATATGCAAGTTCATTATCTACTTCATTTGACAGAACCCTGCATATATATGGTGTTCCTACAAAACCCGTATCAAGGTGATTGTTGTTAACAGTAATCAAAGTTTTCAGGTCATTTGCAATCCTTGTTTTGTGTCCATCCGGAGTCAGTCCCATAAATAGGGCTAAGACATGAGCGGTTTGTGTATCTATTGCCAATCTGCCAGTTGATGTAAAATATTCGTTTTGTATTGCTTTTTTTATTTCTTCTGACAGGGATTTATACTCCTTGGCTATTTTATCTAACCCAAGGACCCCGGCTGCTTTTGATACAATCATGCTTGAGTAGTAATAAAAGGCAGAAGCAATGAAAAATACATCCGTTCGACCTATACACCTAACCTTATATGGACCATCAAGTGCCAGCCAGTCCCCATAATGAAAGCCTGAAGCCCATAAACGATTGCTGTCCTGTGCTTTGATATAGTCAACCCATGACCTCATACTCTCAAATTGTTCTTCAAGAATTGTTTTATCACCACTGTGGAGATAGACATTCCAGGGTATTATGGTTGCCGCATCCCCCCAGGCAGCCGAACATCCGCTGAATCCAAAGGCAGGAACAACCTTTGGTGCCATTCCACCGTTCATTTTTTGGTTGATTGCAAAATCATGCATGTATTTCCTGAAAAAAGCATAGGTATCCATGTTATAACATGCTGTCCCGGAAAATATCTGTGCATCCCCTGTCCAGCCTACACGTTCATCACGCTGAGGGCAATCTGTCGGAACATCCAGAAAATTTCCTTTCTGTCCCCACAGTGCATTCAAAAACAATCGGTTTACCAAATCATTGCCTGTCTTGATCCAACCTGTTTGCTGCATATCTGAATAAAGCACAAGTGCAGTAAAATCATCTTTGGTAATTTCACCTTCCCAGCCTTGCACCTTTACATATCTGAACCCATAAAATGTAAAGTACGGTCTTACCATCCTTTTAACACCATCTGAAATATATGTATATTCGGCCTTGGCAGTACGAAGATTTTCCCTGTAAAAATTTCCGTTTTGCATTACTTCGCCAAATTGAAGGAACACCCTGTTTCCCTTTGATGCACGACTTTTAAATCTGACCCAACCGGTCATATTCTGTCCAAAGTCAAGGACAGTCTCTCCCTTGTCGGTATAAATAATTTCAATGGGTTGTATTTTCTCTTTGATCCTTACCGGAAGGCTGAATCTTTCTGTTAATCTGTCAAAACCAAATTCCAGCAATGATACGGGATATCGTTTCACTGTATCAATGGTCGCATCATATACTTCGCCATCATAAATACTGCTGCTGACAATTGGACCGGCTCCTGACTGCCACGTTGTATCTGTAATGAAAATCTCTTTTAATCCATCATTATATTCAACATGTATTTCCATCAATAATGCATATTTGGATCTTTCCCCTGTCGTTGCTCTTTTTTGAAAACCAATTCTTCCGTTATACCATCCGTCACCCAGGATTACTTCAATTTTGTTTGCATTTGTTGTAAGTTGCTCTGTTACATCGTATGTTTGATATTGAATCCACTTTTCATATTCATTGCAGTTTGGTGTAAGAAACTCATCACCGATTTTATTTTCATTGATGTATAACTCATAAAGCCCCAGGCCACATATATAAGCCCGGGCTTTTTTTACCGGCTTGTTCAATTCAATTGTCTTATACATTACGGGAGGCGGGTTATCTGCAATATCGGATGTTATCCAAAGTGCATTCCATTTTTCAGACAGTTTTCCTGTTTCAAACCAAGCGCAGTCACTTATTGCATGATCGCCGTTATCAGCCCATGTTTCAACCCTCCAATAATATCTTGTACATGGTTGTAACTCTATTTCAGGAAAATGAGCTATGTTATTGATATCATTTCTCTTTCCACTGTCGTATACAATTTGATTGAAATCCATGTCCACAGCCACCAGGATTCTTGCTTCTTCCTGGAATTTACCGGTAGTATCATATGCTACATAAGATAATGATATTTTATCTGTGTCAAATCCAAGAGGATTAACAATATGATTGGTCTTCAGATTCTTGATTTTCACAAATTCACACTCTTCATTATAATTTTATAAAGTCCTTTTAATAACTATATAAATATATTGTAACAACCAGGCTTTATTTTGTATATAAAATGCTGCTTTACCGGAAGCTCTAAAACTAATTTGATTTGTACTAAATTTTTTATTGTGCTAAACTTTTCTGGAATTAACTTTGAGGGACTTTTATGAAACAACAGGATTTACTTACAGGCAGCATATCCAAACATTTATTCAGGCTTGCGCTACCATCCATAGGCGGAATGTTTTCATTTGTTATATTCAATCTGACTGACACCTATTTTGTTTCACAGCTTGGAACAAATGCCCTGGCAGCAATGGGTTTCACTTTTCCGATAGTTCTCATTGTCGGAGCAGTTTCAACGGGTATAAGCATGGGAGCAGCCTCACTGCTTTCAAGGGCTAAAGGGGCCGGTGACCACCACAAAATGGAGAGAATCGCAACTGACGGCATCTTACTTTCACTTATTTTTGTTGTTCTTGTAAGTATCATAGGCCTTTTTACCATGGATCAGGTGTTTTCATTGCTCGGAGCTGATCCTGATGTCCTTCCTCTGGTAAAACAATATATGACTATCTGGTATAGTTTCGTATTTGTTTTTGTAATGCCTCCCATAACAGATTCATGTATGAGAGCCAGCGGGGATATGCTCAGGCCATTCATCGTAATGCTTATATGTGCAGTATTCAACATAATTCTTGACCCGCTTTTGATACATGGATATTGGATTTTCCCCGAAATGGGCATTCGCGGTGCTGCACTGGCTACAATGATAGCCCGGTTCCTTGGAATGATTGCAACCCTGTCATTTGCTCACTTCCATCACAAGCTTATATCTTTTAAATATAACAGCATTCGTGAAATGTTTGATTCTTGGAAAGGAATCCTGCAAATTGGTATTCCAAGTACAACGGTAATGCTGATGCCACAGTTATTGAGAAGCGTATTAACCAATCTTGTATCTTCTGCAGGTGGTACAGAAGCAGTTGCTGCAATAGCTGTCGGAACCCGAACTGAAAGTTTTGTAACTATGATTCCATATGGCATTGGCCTGGCACTTGTTCCCCTTGTCGGCCAGAACTGGGGTGCGGGTAATTATGAGCGTGTATTTGAAACAAGGAGATTGATTGTAAAATTCGCAGTGATATACGGAATTTTCATGTTTTTAGTTTCACTTTTTTCTGCAAAACCTGTTGCGTCAATTTTCACAGATGATCCAAAGGTCATTGAGTTGTCTGCAATTTATCTTTGGATCATGATTTTTGGAATGACCGGTCTAATGACTACCAATTGGATGAGCAGAATATTTACTACATTGGGCAGACCTCGCTGGACTGTT
>CAYYXJ010000060.1:0-14888 GCA_964475455.1 uncultured Clostridiaceae bacterium
TAGTTTTGTTATTGCAAATTCTCCGTTACATACTGGGCATTTACCCGGAGCTTTATATTTAGCCATCTATGGTTCCTCCTTTAATATATCAACATTATAATCTTAAAAATTTAGCATGTCAACATTTTTTATTAATTATTTTAATTTTTTTATTAATTTTTATTAATTTTATTGATTATTTGCTTAATTTTCTTAATTCTATGCCATTTTATTGGTTTTAATGACATTTTATTCCATTTATTTTTATGCTATAATTCAACAATGAGAAAAAATTATACAAATTTTATTGTTTTTTTATTAATAATCCTGATGTTTTTAACCTCCTGTTCATCGTGGCTGCAACAACTTGACCTTCCCGAATCTCCCATTCCCACAACTTCACCAAAATCAGATCCCACAAAAACTCCTCTGCCGGTCGTGACAACAACGCCCACTCCGGTTCCCCCGACACCTGAACCGGATTCGCATCCAACAACATTCACTCTCCTGGCGGCCGGAGACATCATGGCTCATGGCGATAATCTAAAGGCCGCCTTTGATCCCGCCACCGGGAACTATGATTTTTCCGAAAATTATAAATATGTAAGTTCCATCATCAATGCAGCTGATTTCTCAATTGTAAATCTTGAAACCGTTACTGCCGGACCTGAAAGCAGATATACGAGTTATCCTCTGTTCAACACACCAGCTTCCATTCTGGATGCACTGGACAGTGCCGGTTTTTGTGCCTTGGTTACAGCCAACAACCATTCCCTCGACCGTGGGAAAGACGGTGTAATTGCTACACTTGAAGAAATTGACAAAAGGGAAATTCTCCACACCGGTTCTTACAGTGAACCCGGAAACAATTATCTGACATATGATTTTAAAGGATATGAAATCAGCATACTGGCCTATACACAACACCTGAACGGAAATGACCCCCTTCTCAGTGCAGAAGAAAAGTTTATGATAAATGTAATGGACCGAGAAAAAATAATCAATGACATTGAAAATGCAAAAGTTCACTCCAATCTGGTAATAGTATATCTTCACTGGGGAAATGAATACACAAGAAATACCGAGGAATGGCAGACTGCCTATGCAAAGGTTTTATTTGAAGCCGGGGCTGATGTAATACTTGGGACGCATCCCCATGTGGTCAGGCCGGCTGAAACCATGGTTATCAATGGAAAACCCAGATATGTAATATATTCCATGGGAAATTTCATATCGAATTTTATAAGAACTGACCGCCGCGACAATGCACTCTATACAGAAGACGGTGTCATGGTCAATCTTGAATTCGAAATTGATACTGATGGTATATTCACCTTATCGGGAGTAGAGCATATTCCAACCTGGCCTTACAAATATGAGGATGAATCCGGACTTCATTATGAAATTATCCCTGTACTTGATCCCGAATCACGTTTACATGAAAATGACTTTGCCGATGAACAAGCCCGCCTCTCATATGAACGCACAATGGAAACCCTTGGAACATTTATATTAGAGTAATTAATAAACTTCAACCTTAGCCCTGAAGGTTTCCCTGCCATCACCGCTTTTACCCATTAGAAGATTACCTTCGCTATAAACCATGAGTTTCTCCCCGTCTTTCATTTCAGACGAAAAATTTACCGTTATAGAATAATTTTCATGGGAGCTATAGAATTTTTCTCCCAGACAATCCGATGACCATCTAATATATGAAGAGTTGTTTACATGCCCCAGAATATCCAAATCCGTATATCTGACAAGAGTATCCATAACCAATTCCCCGTTATCAGGCAATCCGGGCTTTACAGGGTTCATAAGGCCCAGGGATTCATTTGTATTGAATGAAAAGTCCACACTCTTTGCAAGGTTTCTGTCAGGTCTTCGACTGTCAATGTCTATTACCACCCAAAGAGTTCTTGCTGAAGCAACCAGACAGCCTTTGCAGAATATTTCATAGTCCCTCACAAAGAAAAGTTTTTCAATACCGGCCGGATATGTAGATATTTGAATATCATCATCCAGGGACGGCATATTGAAAATATTTATTACAACCCTGGAAAGAACAAAAGTCTTGTTTGTAACAGCTATATGTTCCATTCCCACACCGAGTTCCCGCGCATGTTCCACAGCACATTCCTGCATGAATTTAAAAAGTTCATGCAGGGCAAGCCTGCCTCTTATATCACAATGTCTGACCCTGATACCAAATTCCCTGGTTAATTTTTCCTTCATATCAAAATCTCTCCAAGGTTATTTCCCAGGTGCCGTCAGTCTGATCTGATATTTCAATACCCTCCGGCAATACAGCCCTGAACTTTTTATGCTCCCCGACCTTGCTCCAGTAAACATAAATCTTTCCAAACGGAGTCGGTATGCTGCCTTCACACCACTCAAGGTTTGTTTCCGGAACTGACATAACCATTTTGGAGAAACCCTGTTCAGAAGGTGTCAATCCTAGAATATACTTGATAAAAACATAACCAGGGGCCGATGACCATGAATGGCAGTAACTCCTTGTTCTGGAATTTTCATAAAAACCGGGGAAAACTTCCCAGCAAGTCGAGGAATCGTACCTCAGCATCATGCCCCATCTATCCCTGATTTCATCCAGAATCCTGTTGTAAAAACCATTTCTGCCTAATATTTCAAATAGATAAAACAGCATGAAAGGTGATCCGGGCTCAAGCCACCCCTCTGCCCCGTTCAGCAATTTATTAAGAATAACTTCCCTTCGCTCATTGTTTCTTATTAGACCATAAAGCTCCAGCATGACATGCGTCTGCATGCTGAGTGTTTTTGAAAATCCGTTTTCTTCTGTCCATCCGTCTGCATATGCCTGCTTGTCTTCCAACCATAAATTATTTTCAAGATATTCCAATAGCAGTGCAGCTTTTTGCCTGAAATTCATCTCATCCTGATGACTGCCTGATTTAGCAGCCATATCTGCACCGACCTCATAACAATGGGCCAGCAAACCCTGTTGCGCAGTGACAACTCCGCTGTTACCGATGTCCATTGGTGCCCAATCCAGCATATTCCATGCCTTTATATCAAATGCACCTTTATCTGAAATGAAATTACTGTAATATTCGAGGGTGGTTTTAACCTCTTCATACAGATCCTCATAAACACTTTCATCTCCGGTATAAAAGATGTATTGCTCGATGGAAACCATCCAGTTCATTGTCCATATAGGTATGGCGGTTTCCCAGTCTGTCGGCATCAGGGCAGGAAGCAGCTCAGTGTATTTTCTGCCAAGCGGAACCTGCATGATGCAGTGCCGGAGCAAATCATATTCTCCGAAATAAAATGCACTGACTGCAGCACTCACCTGTGCATCTCCGCTCCAGAATGCCTGCTCATATGTAGGACTGTCAGCAAAGGTATCTTCGGAACACATTAGATTTGTTCGCCTGGATATTTCAAAAATTTTATTCAATTTCCAGTCATTGCATCTGAAATTACCATTCAGGGACACAGGATAACTCGCCTGATTGACCCATGCATTCCTGATTTCAACCTTTTCTTTCTGTTCCCGGAAAGTCAGCATCATGAACCTTAGGCCCATTCTTGTAAGACTTGTATAATTCTGCCATCCTTCCTTGCATATATATCTGATTCCATTGTTCAACCCGAAGGTATAATCAATATCACCTTCAAACATATTCTCAAAACAGTATATATCCATCACCTGTCCCTCAGGAGCTTTCAAAGTGAACCCGATGCTTCCAACAAACATATTGTTGAAATCAAGTATAATGGACGAATCCATTCCAATTCGGGGAGCTTCTATAACAGTAGTGAGGTTGTTTCCATTAAGCAGATTATTGTGATGTGACATAACAGGTATGCCTTTGACTTTCTTCATGTTCCTTGACAGAGAGTAAATGTATTCATCATGGAACACATACCCTTCATCAATATAATTCAGTGGAAACCCAAAGTTTTTCAATTCACTGACATCTGTACAGCTGAAAATTTCCTTATCCGTATCAGTAGCGCTTGATGAACCGTCATAATCCAGAAGACCTCCGTAGATCTCCATGAAACCATCTGTTTCATTGGGAATGAAGTGAACAGGTCCAACCGTAAAGAACTCCTTGAATTCTACATTACAGTCAAAATCATATTCAATATGTACATACAGGTCATCAAACTTGGCAGATAGTTCCATCAGGAATAGCTGTCTCCCCTTTTTAAGGGCAACTTCTCTCTTTCTGTCACCTTTGCCTATTTTATATAGCTTTCCATTTATTTTAAAGTCCCCGTGCATACCGTTCCATTTATTGTTTGGAAATTCAAGAGTCCCGCTGCAATCTTCTTCGGCAACAATGCTGGCTCCTATATATGCAGTCATAATTGTTGCATTTGCATCTTTTCTTCCCGGGAACAATGCTTCCCTGGCATTGATTGAAATGACTCTGCCCACCCGGTTTGTCTCCATCATGGAAACAATATTCTCAGCCTGCACTGTTTTTCTGTCCAAATATTTTACGGGTCTTTCAGTTAGCTGTCCCCAGTTGTCCACGATGCGGACCGCCGGTTTCCATTCCTTGTCATCAAACCCTTCATACATCCAATCAAATGAAAATTCACTTGCATTATAATGCTCCATGAAGCCAAGATTTACATTTCTCTTTACAGTCTTTGAAATCCATCCGCAGTCAAAGGTGCCTAAAACTGATGAATCGGATCTTGCAATCAATTCACCGGCTTTTACCACTTCAAATGCTAGCCCGCCTTTATTTGCAATTGTCTGATAAGTAGACCATCCATAGTCCCATACACGGACAGCTAACAGATTCCTACCCAACGCAATGTCGGCACTTATGTCGTATACATCATAATACCAGCGTTCAATGGTTGACCTGATTGGTCCCCGACCTATCTCTTTTCCGTTTATATACAGAACATATCTTGTATCAGCACTTATTCTTACAATGGTGTCATCACATGATTTCGCAGTGAACTCTTTCCTGAAACATGCCACTTTGTTTTCACTCTTACTGCCGCCTTCAATCCAAATCCAATTGCCCTTCATATACGGTTTATCCTTTCAAATTACAGGTGTATTTTGCTTTATATATGGTTTTTGAACCCTTTCGTCTTACAATGACCCCCGGCCTGGTTGAGTTGAAGTCCGTTGTATAGCTGTTTACCAGAAATACATCGGTTCCCTTCTCCCCCTTGAAATCCAGGCTGATTGTTTTGTCCATCATTTCAAACTCTATTTTCCAATCGTCATCACCGCTGAATTTTCTTATATCAAAAAGATGCTGATATCCTTCACTGTCTCCAAGACTCTCAACAGTTTCCGTTTTATAATTGCAATTGATTTTTCCCTTACAATAGAAAAGCCATTCCATGTTGTACTCTTCAACTCCCTTTACAAGAAATTCATCATATACCTGATTCTTTTCTATCCGGATATCCCTGGTATAATCGCAGCACTCATACACATTTTTACTTTTTGCCCGTACTCTGTTTTCATCAAAGTATTCAATAATTCCCTCCGGCCATATCCCCTCACCGACGGGTTCATATTTTTGATCCATCTTATCAAGAATAACCGTATTATGTGATATGGTTTTATGCTGCCATTCCTGAAATATTTTTGTGCTGTAGCCATTGCTTCCGAGGTCACATGAAACCAGGTCGCCATAAAATGCCATCTCTATTGTCATGACATCGGGATGGGCATGACATATGGTTTTCATCCCTGTCTTTAAGAATACTTCAGCTGCATCGTTTTTCAAAATGGCATTGAAGCTGTCCTCATTGTTCTGTGAACCGAACACCGGCAAGCCTTTGTCCGGATACCCCGGATTGAAAAGCAGTCTTTCGGGAACAGACTTTTCATCCTCCCCATAGAAGGTTCCAAGAACCTGTTTAAGATAATCATTATCCAGAATAAAGGCGGCATATTCTATCTGGCCTTTGTACTTATTTATGTGAATTTCAGGCCATCCGTCACTGGGATTCGGAAGAAATCCATTTGAAAACATGTTTTTAACTGGATACATGTAAAGACTCTCAAGGTATTTGAAAAGTTCCTCTGTTTCAGGAATATCCAGATTACATGCCTTGGCCATATACATGAAATATGTTATTGGATGAGCACAATAATAATGATAATGGGGAGAGTACTCAAACCACATTCCGTCTTTTGTAACTCCCCTCCTCATCTGGTCAAGAAGCCCGAATCGTGAATATACGGCATTGTTTATTATTTTTCTGTCATTGAAAAACAAACCGATCATTCCTTCCGCCGCTTTCATCCAGGCAGGAATGTTATATATTTTATTTGAAAACTGGTCATACATTTCTGCCTGAGGAATAAATAACTTATCGTGCCAATTATCTAATTCTTCATCCGAGAAGCATTCCCTCATCATATCCATGCCTAACAAACAATGTATGATGTTCACTGCATCCGAGAGATTTATTCCTGTTAATTTTCCTTCAAATCTCTTGGCCGGTGATTCTGCAGTAAATGAATCATAATTTTCTGAAAAGAAATCCAATGCTTTTCTTACAAAATCCGGATACTTTACATCACCTTCAAGTTTATAAAGTATCCCTGCATTATATATGGTTCCAAATGCCCGCCCCCTGTAAGATGCAGTCCACGCATTGTCCTTTTTGGAACCGGTATTTATTTCCCCGCATACGGTACATTTATGCTCATGGGGTGAATTGATGTCAAATGCCAGTCTACCGGCGCATTTGTCACAATGATAATTATGTCCCCAGCCAGCTGTTCGGTTTGCATCATCATGGTAGCCTTCAATAAATTCATTAGCATCAGTTTTCATCCTTTTATAGAGTTCATCTGCCCATGCAAAGCTTTCTATTTTTTTCTCCACTTGTTTCCAGTCAATCATTTAAGCCTCCTATCCCTTGAATGCACCTGTAACCAGTGCAATAATTATCATCAATATAAACATAGACACAATTGCCCATGCAAAGATATTTCTTTTTTTATAAGTGGGATTATCCTTGTTGTCCGGTGCCTGATTTTCCTCGTTCCTCAATACCTCTGTCAATTCTAATGCGCGTTCATAATCCACTACCCCAACATAAATCTCGGCCGGAACCGAGTGGGCAGCCGTTCCCAGGATAATTTTCATATAGCTGCTAATATTTCTTTGTTTTACCAAATACGGGATTTCATTCTGTTTCAGAATTCCTTCATACAGAAAAAGTTCTACACTTTTTTCAATTGTTACAAGTAATTTTTCTTCCATCACAACTCCGCCTTTCATATCCTTTATTATATCAGATAACAGGCATCAGACACTTCTGAATACAAGGGAATCGCCCGGTTTAAGCTGACCGATTATTCTTAAGTCAGATTTTTCAACCACAGCTATTACCGGATATCCTCCGGTTGTCTGGCCATCATTCATTATTATTATAGGAATCCCTGCCTTGGTCAGCTGTATGCATCCGGGGAAAACCGGTTTTGTAACTATTCCATCCGGACCACCTGAGATATTTTCATTTGGTTCAAGCCTTAACCCCATCCTGTCCATAAATTTGGATACTACAAATTCAATCTTGCGGAAATTCTTTAAAATATTCCTGCTGAACAAATCTGAATCGGGACCTTTTCTTACCCTTATTGTATATTTTCCATCCTGCCTGATGTAAGAAAAATCAAACTCCACCTTGTTGCCTTCACGGATTATTCCGGTAGAACTCAGAATATCTCCAGAAAAAAGCCTTTCGCCCCGGCCCATGGACATACTGCCCAGGAACTCCTTTCTTCTGAATCCTCCGGTGGCACCGAGATAAGTTCTCATTCCTGATTTCATTTCATTGAACTTGATTTTGCTCCCCTTTTCAACATATACAATGCTGTTCATCAAGATTGGTTTACCATCTATTTCAGCCCGGGGGTCCGCACCACATAAAGTAAAGCAGCAATCCATCAAAAATATCCCAGAAAAACAGCTGCCTGTTATTTCAATCGACGGTAAACCGGGCTCATTGCCGAGTATATTGTTTACTACAGAAAAAGCATACGGGTCCATTGCACCTGAAACAGGCATACCATATTTTCTGAAACCTCTTCTTCCTTCATCCTGTACAGAAGAGTAAACTCCGGGTTCCGTGATTTTGAAAATTTCCTTATACATCAAGCACCGCCTGAAATCTTATGCTATCTCCGGGTTTAACCGGAAAAACAGGGTTCCCATCAGGTTGATACAGTCTAAAGTTAGTTTTACCAATAATCCTCCAACCGCCCGGACTTTCAACGGGATATATACCAGTCTGCTTCCCGGCGATTCCAACAGAACCAGCCGGGATCAATAAACGCGGAGTCTCAAGCCTCCTTGTCTCCAGACGTTCGTCCAAGCCGCCAAGATAACAAAATCCGGGTAAAAATCCAATCATATAAACCCTGTAATCAACAGAAGTATGGAGTTTTATTACCTCTTGCTCAGTAAGACCAGAATTTTTCGCCACAAAGGAAAGATCAGGTCCCTGGTCCTTGCCATATACAACCGGAATGTTATGGCATTTTCCTGTAACATGGTTTTTATCAGGTTTTGTTTTCTTTATAAATGCTGACAATTTATTTTTTTTAATAACCCTTGGATCATATTCCAGCAGAATACTTGAATATGCCGGAATTACCTCTATTATTGCATCATGTTTCAATGCATCGGTCAAAGCGAGGATATACTTATTCAGTCCTGCATCAATCCTGTTTCCAAAATCTATCAAAACATAATTTTCTGCTGGAAAATAAAGTCTGTAATCAAAATTTTCTGGCAATTGAAATTCCTTCCATATTGAGCTTATTTTTTATCATTATTGCAAGTTCCAGGGCTCCCCCGGTGTCGCCATGAATGCAAATGGTTTCAGCCATTCCCGGAAGATTCCCGGTTGATTTTCCTGAAGCAAGTTCATAAGCTCTTTCTGCCACTATCCTTTTATCAGTTATAACTGCTCCTTTGAATTTTCTGGACATCAAAGTTCCGTCCTTATTATAGCCCCTGTCTGCAAAAGCCTCTTCAACCGGAATACCGCCGGCTTCCTTGATTGCTTGAATTGAATCTAATCCTGCAAGTGAAAATATAGGTATTTCACCTACTTCGGATACTACAGCAGTTACAATTTTAAACATAAGCTCAGGATTTATGGAAGCCTTGTTATATAAAGCCCCATGGAGCTTCATATGTGCTGCTTCCATTTTGAATTCACGGGCCGCTTTATTAAACAAAACCATTTGTTCCACAACGCTTTCTACGGTTTCCTCTAAACCGAATCCCACATCAGACCTTCCAAAATTCTCCCTGTCAGCATAACCCGGGTGTGCTCCCGCAGCTACACCGGCTTCCTTTGCTGCACGAATAGTAGTTTCCATTATCCTTGAACTGCCCGCATGTGCTCCGCAGCATATATTTGCACTGCTTATATATTTAAGCAACTCATTGTCAAACGGAAAACCTTCACCTATATCACAGTTTATATCCATCGATTTACCATGCTTCAAGCCTATACAACCTCCTGAATATAGTTCATAATCCCTTTGAAATGCCTCTTGGCAACATCTTTCATCATTGGTAAATCCGCCTTGAATTCACATGCCTTCAAAGCCATAGGATGATTTCTGACAAAATAATCCCATGCTTCCATATCAAATGAAGGCACACCATATTTCCTGTAAATCCAAAGAGGAAGACTTCCGGGTGTTGTTCCAAAGGCCAGGAACAGCTGACCTGGATACTCGCCTTTTCTGAAACCTTCTGAATATAAAAGAGCAAGTTCAGTACATTTTTTTACATAAGCAGTATCATCCCTGGCGGCTCCAGGCCCGAATAATTGGTCAAATGTTATACCGCCCGGGTAGCAGTGCAATGAAAGTACAGCTTTAGGAACTGTTGATTCAATTAGACTAATAATAGCTTTTGTTTCCGGTTCTGATGCAGGAATTGCTCCCCTATATGTCAGTGAAGTTGGATCAGCTGTATTCAGACCGTACATTTCATCTGTAATCTCCCAGTCAGAGGGAAAATTGCGGTTGAGATCAACTCCCGCCGCATTCTTCCTAAGATAATATGTATGCCCTTTCGCCATTCTGTCTGCTTCATCCGGATTTGCAGAGGGCATAACCGCCAACCCCACACGATTGTAGAGTGATTCATCGTTCAATCTGCAAAATCTTTCGAATATATCAAGCGCAGTGAATTGGCCTGCTTCTGCTGCATGAACTCCTCCGACTATAACAATTGCATTTTTCATATTACCTTTTTTCAGGGCAAACATTTTATTTCCCCTAACAGAAAGACCAAGGTTTTCCAGAACAACATTTTCATATTGAGATGCAATTCTAAGACATTCTGCAGATGTCTTTTCATGAGTCCAGATTACATCGTTGTCAACAACTCTTACATGAACAGGCCCCAGAGGTCTTTCATTCAAATCAGTGGTTACCCAGTAAGTATAAACTCCTCCGGGTTCAGCCGTTCTGTCAGTATATTTGAATAAATTCATTGATTTTCTTTCGGGTTTTCCTTTGAAAATCAATTCAGAACCCCGGTAATCCTCAGTCAGCAGATAACCGTCCCGGTGCTTGTTATAATGAAAACCGGGCACTTCCTTTCTAAGTATTTCAACTTCCAAACCATCCGGGAGGCCGGGATAATTCAATGGTTCTCTGCCTACAACCGGACAAATTGCAAAATCCAGTACAATTAAACCATAAAAAGAAGTTGCTTCAAGGCCATGTATCAATGAAAATCCCATAATTCCCCCTTTGAAAAAAGAGACCGTAGAACGGTCTCCTTAATTTATTTTACTATTTCACCGCGTCTGTATGCACTCCATACATTTTCAAACCAGTTGTCCTCCGTTGGAATAGGTCGAATATCCTGCCACTCGCATTCAAACTCCGGTTCAGTATTTCCGGGTTTCATTCCTATGACAAATGCCTTCTTTAAAAGATCACCTTTGTCCAATGTGAATCTGAAATCATCCGAAAGTTTACAAAGAGGAAGAATACCCTTTTCATCACTTACAAGATATGACCCTCTGGAGCGCCCGCCTTTCCTGATAAATTCAACGATAGCTTTCAGATACACAATCTGAGTTATCAGAATATCCCTGTTTCTAAAAGCTTCTGCAAGCTCCCAGCTGCGCCCTGCAACAGTTGTCTTTTCAAAGCCAGCAAGCAATGCAATTGATTCTGCAAGTGCCTGTTCCGCCTCGGACAAAGATCTTATATGAGCACCGGCCTTTGTCATTCTGCCTTGCATTTCAATTCTGTTTTCAATGATGTTTGACTCTCCTTCATTCGAAAGTATAGCCAGTGCTCTTTTCATGTTTGAAGAAACAACTTCACTGACCGTTTTTGCAAATTCGCTTGTTTCCATAGGCTCATCAGTATAATTTGCAGCTATGAACTGAGCTGCTCTAAAAGAACCAACCTGGGTCGAATTAAGAGCACTTCCGCCCGGTCTGTAAACGCCGAATGTTCCGTTGACTTCGCCGACAGGGAATAAATGTCTGATGTTGCTTTCCCACCACATGTTGCCCATCAGACCTCCGTTGTTATGTTGTGCACAAACAGCAATTTCAAGATATTCCGCAGTGAGGTCAATGCCATTGTTACTATAAAGGTCAATTGCCGGCTGATTCATGTGCGCAAGACGTTCAATGGGTTTTCCGAACAATGCATTTGAATTTTTGAGGTAGTTATAGCTTTCTTCACCAAGCATTGAAAAATCAAATTCTCCATTTTTCTCACTGCATGAAGGATTGCTCATGAAGTCCATGTAAACTCTTCTGCCTTTTATCTGGGTTTCATTATATACAAGTATATCTATGATTGAAGATCCGAAATTTTCAATCTTTCTCGGGTCAAACGGCCATTGGTAACCTTTAAGGAATATTGCATCCAGGAGTTTTCCCTTATCGTCAAAATATTCATCCAGGAATTCCTTTTCGTCGTTTCCATCTTTATCAGTTGAGATATACCTGGGTATTACCTGCTGGTATGTACCTGAAAGATTCCATCTGAATTTGATTGACGCAATACCATACTGGGATTCGGTCAGGTTTATTCCCTTTGCACCGGCTTCATATGCCATTCCTGAGCTTCCAAGATGGTTTACCGGATAAACACTGGTCAGATATATACCTGCGGGGCCTCCTGCGGCATATATAACATTAGTGCAGTTGAAAAGTGTAAATCCCTTGTTTTTAGAATCTTGTCTTGCAGTATCAATTGCAAGTAATCCCACGGCTTTTTCATCCTTTGTAAGAACAGCAATTACAACAAACCCGTCAAAAATTTTAATTCCCTTGTTATTTATTTGAACTTCAAGTTTTTCTGTCATGAACTTTGAAGTCAGCGGACCGGCTGAGGTTGCTCTTTCCCTTGGATCATGGTCGGTTTTATAACCAATATATTCACCATATTTGTTGTGAGGAAACGGAACCCCTATTGATGCCAGTTTATAAAATCCCTTGGCTGAAAGAGCAGCTTCTACCAGTGCTATGTCACCGTGCATACTTCCGCCTTTGAAAAGTGTCTGAGCCATTTCGAATACTGAATCAGGTGTATTTCCTGAAAGGGTCAGTTTATAATAGGTCTGCTTGTCAGAACCCGTATTCCTGGAAGTACCCATTTTGATACCTTCGGTTATTATTGCAATATCTTTTTGCCCTAAATCATAAAGTGAATCGGCCGCATTATATCCTGCTGCACCGGTTCCCAGAACTATGGTGTTCATGCTGTAAACATCATAATCAATACCCTGAATGTTAATTGTTTCTTTATTCATATTTCCCCCTTACAGTCTTTGTATATGGAATCCACCGTCTACATTGACAACTTCACCGGTGGAAAAAGCGAATTTTCCTGAACAGAAAGCTGAAACTGCATTTGCAATATCCTGTGGATATCCCCAACGCTTTATAGGAGTAAGGCCTTCTGCAATAAGTTTGTCATACTTTCCCTTGACAACTTCTGTCATGGGTGTGAGTATTATTCCGGGGCGAATCTCATAAACATTTATACCGAATTCAGCAAGTCTGTCTGCAAAGAGCTTTGTAACCATGCTTACTCCTGCTTTTGAAATGCAGTATTCACCTCTGGAGGTAGATGATACATATGATGACATGGACGCAATATTTACAATTACAGGATTGTAATCCTCCACTTCACCAACCAGTCCCATCATCTTGTTTGCAACAAGCTGGGTCAGGAAGAAAGTGCCCTTGAGGTTAATACCGGTAACAAAATCAAAGCTTTCCTCGGTAGTTTTAAGTATATCCATTCTTACCCTTGGTGCCACTCCTGCATTATTAACCAGAACATCAATTCTTCCGAATTTTTCCAGGGTTTTTTCTACTACTTCAAGGCGACTCTCCCCTTTTGTGATGTCTCCTTTTAAATAGAGAACCTCTGCGCCTGTTTCTTCAACGGGCTGAATGTTCTCGATGACATCATCTTTTTGGAGCACATCCATGATAGCTATCGAATATCCGTCCCTGGCCAGTTGCAGGGCTATACCGTTTCCAATTCCTCTTGCTGCACCTGTTACAAGTGCCACTTTTCTGTTACTCATATTATTTTCCTCCAAATAAATCACTGATAATTGTTTCAGCGGCTTTTCTTCCCTCACCGGCTGCCTGTACTACCGTTGTTCCCCCGTTGACTATATCTCCGCCGGCATAAACTTTTTCCCGGGTGGTCCTGAAATTGCCGTCAACCTTGATTCTACCCCTTTTGAACTCAACTCCAACAAGACTTTGAACGAGATCATCATCAACCTTCTGGCCAGTTGCTTCAATACACAAGTCAACTGGCAATGTGTATTCTGAATCAGGTATTATAACCGGTCTGGCTCTTCCTGATTCATCAGGTTCACCAAGCATTGTATGTGAAATCTTGATACCTTTGAGTTTGTCAGCACCTTCGTAACCGACAGGCTGGCTGAGAATCATAAAATGAACACCAAGGTCCAGGGCATGTCTGACTTCCTCGTTCCATGCAGGGAGTTCCTTGAATGATCTTCTGTATATAAGATAAACGTTTCTAACGCCTCTTTCTTTCAGGGATGAAACAGCATCCATGGCAGTATTTCCGCCGCCTATTACAGCGGCTGTCATATTTTCACTCAATTCCAATCCATCTCTTTTATTTAGATTCAGGAAAGTCATCGCATCCATTACGCCTGCAGGCCTTGTCCCCATGTCTATAACAGATGTCTTGCACATTCCTGCTCCAATGAACACTGCATCATAACCTTCTGATATAACTGAATCCAGGTTATTGTCACTGGTTAGTGCTGTGTTATATTTAATGGTAAAAAGCCCTGTTGCTTCCAGTTCAAGGCTCTCTACTTCCTTTTTGAAAACATCCCTTGGAAGCCTCTCAAAAGGAATTACAGCTTCTGCCGTTCCTCCCGGATAATCCGCTGCTTCGAGGACTGTAACCTCAACACCTGCTTCAATCAATGTGACTGCACATGCAATTCCCGCACCACCGAATCCGATGACTGCAGCTTTTTTACCGGTAGGTTTTCCTGCCCTGATTCTTGTCCACGCTTCTTCCCTTGCCTTTTTTGATATGAACTTCTGAATTTCACTGATAGGCACAGAATTTTTGCCCAGGATCCCTGCTGTACAGGAACTTTCACACAATACCTCGGCGGGGCATGTATATGAACAGGTTTCCGGAATCTTATTTGACTCCACCATTATTTCATAGGCTCTTTTTATATTGTCATTATAGAATTCCCTGATAAAGCCGGACACATCAATTTCTGCCGGACAGTTCTTGCTGCAGGAACCGCCCCAGCAATTTTTGCATCCATCAGCCATTTCATGGATATACTCCTTGCTAGTCAGTCTTCCCTGATAATAAATTCCTGCGTATGTATCCGAAT
>CAYYXJ010000061.1:0-14830 GCA_964475455.1 uncultured Clostridiaceae bacterium
AAAGGTAACAAATCAAATTTAAAAAGATTCAATCCCCAAAACTCTTTACACTAAGCCTCCGGCCAATAATCATTCCCGACCTGAATATTCAGGTCGGGAATGATTATTAGGAAAATAAAAACCGCCAGAGGCGGTTTTGAGGCAGGGCTATTGGATTATATTTCCATGACTACCGGGAGTATCATGGGGTTTCTGCCGGTTTTTTTATAAAGGTAATCACGCAAACTTTTTTTTATGTATGCTTTTATTGACTGAACTCCCATTGCCTCAAGGTCTTTTTCCAGAAGTCTGTCATAAATATGGTTTTTGATTTCACCTATTAATACTCCTGATTCTTTTTCGTATACAAATCCCCTTGTTGTAACATCAGGTCCTGCAAGTATTTCTCCCGATGCTCTTTCAATGGTTAGAACAACAGTTATCAGACCATCCTGAGAAAGATGTTTTCTATCACGAAGAACAATGTTTCCTACATCTCCTATACCAAGTCCGTCAACCATCAGATAACCGCTTTGGACACTGCCCTTGATCCTGGCACCATACTTATTTATTTCAAGAACCTTGCCGTTTTCCATTACGAAAATATTTTTTTCATCCATTCCGATGGAAACAGCAAGATCAGAATGCCTTTTTAAGTGTCTGTATTCGCCGTGGACAGGCATAAAGAATTCCGGACTTACCAGATTATGGATCAACTTGAGCTCTTCACGGCATGCGTGACCTGAACTGTGTATTTCACTTATGGATTCATATACTACATCAGCACCACGCTTGAGCAATCCATTTATCAATTGATTTATAGGTTTTTCATTACCCGGAATGGCAGCTGCTGATATTATAACCAGGTCGCCTTTTTGAATCTCTGCCTTCCTATGCGTATCCATTGCCATCCTGCTGAGGGCAGACATTGGTTCCCCCTGCGAACCGGTTGCAATGAACACCAGCTCCTCGGGTTTGAAATCATCCATATCATCTGGCTCAACGATCGTTCCCGTAGGAATTGTAAGGTAGCCAAGCTCAATGGACTTCTTCATGACATTATGCATGCTTCGGCCAAATACGATTATTTTCTTTTTAAATTTTATTGCAGCATCAATTATCTGCTGAACCCTGTGTACATTCGAGGCAAATGTGGCCACTATTATCCTGCCCTTTGCCTTTGAAAAAATCCTTTCAAAGGATTCGCCTACAACTCTTTCAGATATTGTAAAACCCTCCTGCTCAACATTTGTACTGTCAGCAAGAAGCAATCTGACACCCTCTTCACCAAGTTCTGCAATTCTTTTCAGATTCATTGGTTTCCCGGCAATCGGTGTATAATCAATTTTAAAATCCGATGTATGGATTATGGTACCTACAGGTGTTTTTATAGCCAGCGCTGCAGAATCAGCTATACTGTGATTCGAATTAATGAATTCTACAGAAAAACAGCCCAGTTTGACAACATCCCCGGCCTTTACAACATTGAGTTCAACGGAATCAATCAACCTATGCTCCTCAAGCTTATATTCGAGCAACCCGAGGGTCATGGCAGTCCCGAAAACAGGAACATTTACTTCTTTTAAGAGGTAAGGTACAGCCCCGATATGATCTTCATGCCCATGGGTCAGCACCAATCCCCTGAGTTTCTCCATATTTTCAACAACATACGAAAAGTCGGGTATGACAACATCAATACCCAACATCTCATCTTCGGGAAATATGATTCCGCAGTCAACTACTATCATATCCCCGCCATATTCAAATACAGTAATGTTCTTACCGATTTCCTGGATTCCCCCGAGGGGAATGACCTTTAGGGTCTTTTTGTCAGCCAATTTTCTTCCTCCTAGGGTATTATGTTATAAAACAGAGGAAGTTCTACCTGTTCGGCAATCAACTCATAACTGCCGAACCCGTCTGTAATATACAGGGAACCTGTTTTTTCAGCAAAATCATATCCTGTTAGAAAAGCAATATTGCCATCATGAAAGTCCCAAACAAAATGAGTGGCTTCTGAAATCATTTTGACATCGGCTGATTTACCTAGTTCACGAACAAATGCATTACCGTTTCCAAGGCCTGAACTTCTGAAAAAATACATTAACTCATCGCCGTTTATAATTCCGAATGTTTCAATGTCATATCTGTCGATAAATGTTTTTTTGTCGTCAGGACCAATCATAAAGAGATCTTCATCAATGGTATACGTCACATAATCGCCTGACTCTGATGCAATGAATTCCTTGACGAATTCATCATATTCCAGACGCTCAAACGTATTGTCAGGATTCAGGTAGACTTTCACAAGCTCTCCTCCGTCCTCTTCGACCCAATAATTAAGTCCATAAATCATTTTTCCATCACTGGAAATAACCGGACCGGTAACTTCCGTTGCGTTGATGATTACTTTTTCTCCTTCGGGAGTCATCATACAAAGATCTGCAACATTAATGATATCATTGTAATTCTTGTAGTATAAATTCAATTCCAGAAGTTCTTTTTCAAGAGTGACTGCAACATTGACAGATGCCAGCCCCCACACTTCATCAGCAACTTTTTCTATTTCAAGGGTATCCAGATTTATTCTGGACATAGTTCCTACAAATTCCTCATTTTTATAGTCATGAAGAAGAAGCGCAACAGACAGATCATCGTCACTGAAAACCTGCAGAACATCTTCTCCAAGAAGGTTGGTCCCGCCATTGGAATACAAATACATATCAACCATCTCATTGAATTTCATTCTTCTGCTGTAGAGAAGCTTTGATGCATCATAATTCAGTCTGGGCCAGTTAGCCCTGAATGTTCCGTTCGGATAGTATTCACCATAAAAATACATATGGTCGTCTATAAATTTTTCTTCACCATTGGTATTGATATAGAGAGAGTAAGAATCAGTAGCAGCATCGTAATTCCTGACATATGCTACACTGCTCCCGTCACCGGATATTGTGTACCATGCGGGCATTATGGATGCTTCCACCAGCTCAGCTCCCTTTTTCATATCATAAGTGTACAGGTCATACTGCAGGTCATCATAGCCGGTGCCACCTGCAACACCCTTTCGAAGACTCAGATATGCAACTTTATCGTAATTGTCCGAAACAGCAAAATATATTATTGTATCTTCTTCAATAACTTTCTTTCTTCCGTTATAAAAAACACAGAAATCACCAAACATATCGCTGTCATCAATTAAAATATTCTCGTAGAAGTATAAATACTCCCCGTCAGGACTTATCAGAGCCGCAGACAGTGCCTCCTGGTTTGTCCTGGATTCAGGATCCTGGAAAAGTGTTGTACTGATTAAAATCTCATCCCTGCCACGTTCCTTGACATAGAGGTTGTTTCCTGTGATGTAATAAACCGGTTGTTCATATTCAACATCCCCGCTGACCTTGACATCCCTGTCTGACATCATGACAATCAAGGTAACTCCTACAATCAGGAAAATACCGATATAAAACCAGGACTTCTTCAGAAATTCACCGAAATTAAATTTCTTTGTATTCTCTTCCATTTATTTCCTCCGTTATTCTGCAAATCTATCCAATTGGTTCTGACGGTGGCACTCTTCAATAACCCTGATTTGCTTTTTAACCTGTTCAGGTGTTACCACAAGCTCCCCGCCTTCAGTAATATGTTTATGAAGCATCTTATAAAAACTGCCTGTCATATCAGCAAATGTACCGTACTCTTCAGATTTCAGTTCCCATTCTTCTTCATACAATTTTAAATCCTCTGAGCAATATGCCGGTTCACCTTCAGCATCATCCAAAGGAGTTTTAATGAGATGCTGATCCTGACACTCCTCAGGTTTGAAATATTTATAGGTTATCTTACTGGTTGATGCTGTTAGACCACCGTTTGATCCCTGTATATTGTATGTATCATGGTTATAAGGTTTACATGAGGAAATTTCAATATCAATGACCGGTTTTCCCTTACCTGATAAAATCACCTTGACATAATCCTCTGCATCACCGAATGTATTTACCCTGTCCATGAAACATTTGACTTCCGGTTCACCTTCTCCAAACAGCTGGAGAGCCTGGTCCATTGGGTGAGGTCCGGTATTTAAAAGGCTTCCTCCGTTGAATGCCTGAACTGTCTGCCAGTCCCATCGTCTTGCAAAACCACTGTAGGATATGCTTATCTGAATAATTCTACCAAGCTTTCCTGAGTCGATTATTTTGCGTATTTCAGTAAAGAATGCGGCAAATCTTGATTGCTGGAATATATAAAATCCTACATTGTTTGCCTTGGCTGTATCAATCAGCAGTTGAACTTCTGATTCCCTTCTTGCCAATGGTTTATCACACAGAACATTGAAGCCGTGCTCCATAAGTGCTTTTGTTGTTTCTACATGAAGGTGACTGGGTGTTGCATTTATTACAAGGTCAATGTCAGCCCTGTCCAAAATTTCTGTATAGTCAGCATATGTGTCAATGTTCTTACCGTAACGTGCTGCCACTTTATCGCGTCTTTCCTTTAAAGGATCAACAATTGCCTTCGTTTCAAACATCTCATTTGCACTGAGCATGGCTTTTCCGTGAATCTTCCATCCGCTTCTGCCCTGGCCCAGTATTGCTACATTCAGCTTCTTCATAGTATTAACCTCTCATAAGAAAAATTCTTTAACTAATATACATCATGGCTTTATATATTTCAATGAACCCGGTTTACCACCCATAAGTTATTATATCGAAAAAAGAATCCCGCATAGCGAAATCCTCAAACTGTTCATTAAAAGTTTACAATTTTAATATTTACAGGTTTCTTTCATATTGCAGCCCCAAGGAGTATTTGCTACAGTCTTTATTTCCATGGGAAGATGATTATGGTTATCATAAAACTCCAAAGACAACTCTCCATCCGTACAGCTAATACCTGTGACAGATGAATTTTCATACCATGCTATCAAGGGCAGTTCCTCCAGAGCCAGATTCCTGATGAATGCAACCCACACCTTAAGTACAGTCCCGTGGGAGAACACACCTATGGTTGCTTCAGGGTCATTTTCTTCAATAATCCGTTTCAATACACCAATGCTTCTGTCATATAGCTCATCAAGACTTTCTCCACCCGGAAGCCTGACCAGATGAGGTCTTTCATTCCACAGAACAAATTCTTTATTGTATTTCTTTTCAATTTTATCCCACTCAACACCTTCCCAGTGTCCTCCGTTTATCTCATTCAATTCTGCCAGTTTAATAAAAGTCGATTCATCGCGACCTGTTGATAAATTGGCTGTCTGTATGGTTCTTCTAAGTACACTTGTGTATATTTTATCCAGCTTCTTATCATTGAAGAATTGCCCTAGAAGCTTTGCCTGTTTTTCACCCTTCGGTGATAGTGGCAGATCCGTAACACCATTGAATTTACCGCTGATGTTGCCCATTGATTCCGCATGTCTTACCAAATATATTTTCATTTATTCTCCGTTCAATATCAGTGAACCTGTTATTTCTCTCAGCTTCCTGATATTTTTTTCCTTCATATATAATTTTATTTCCTCTGCTGTATCTATGCAAGCAGAAGGATTGTTGAAATTCCATGTTCCAACCATGACTGCACAAGCACCTGCAATCATGAATTGAAGGGCGTCATTGCCATTGCAAATTCCACCCATGCCTATTATCGGTATTTTTACCCTTTTATAGACTTCATGAACCATTCGAACTGCTATAGGCCTGACTGCCGGTCCTGATAGTCCTCCGGTATTATTGAAGAGCAAAGGACGCCTTGTATTTACATCTATCACCATGCCTGTGATTGTATTTATAAGTGAAACAGCATCAGCTCCCGCTTCTTCGGCGGCAAGGGCAAGGTTACCTATATCTGACACATTAGGAGTTAACTTGACAATAACAGGATGTGATGTTGATTTTTTAACAGCCTTTGTAACCTCTTCTATGCCTTTTTCAGTTGTACCAAATGCAACACAGCCTTTTTTAACATTCGGACACGATACATTGACTTCAAGCATATCCACGTCCGCTTCTTCAAGGCGCGCGGCCATTTCAACATAATCTTCAATGGTATTTCCCGCTATATTTACTATTATTTTAGTGCTGAATTGCCTGAGAAAAGGTATTTCCTCAACTATGAATCTATCCACTCCCGGATTTTGAAGACCTACACTGTTCAGCATTCCTGACGGTGTTTCTGCTATTCTCGGCGTTTTATTTCCATTTCTCGGACGTAACGTTAGTCCTTTCACGGAAATCCCCCCCAGTTTATTTAGATCTATATATTCAGCGTACTCCCTGCCGAAACCAAAGGTACCGCTGGCAGCAATGACAGGTGTCTCAAAGACCACTCCTGCTATTTCCACACTTGTACTTACAACCATATCAATCCTCCCAGATTAAATCTGACGCCTTGAAAACCGGACCATCCTTGCATGTGGTTTTTCTTGTTATAATTTCACTGTCTTTAACTGCACATGTGCACACCAGACAGGCTCCTATACCGCAGCCCATGCGTTCCTCCATTGAAACCTGGCATATTCTTTTTTCTTCCCCAATCAGTGATGTAACTGCTTTTGCCATAATTTCAGGTCCGCACACATAAATCATGTCGTAACGTCCGGGTTTATATACTTTTTTAAACAATGATGTTATATATCCACTGTAACCAACAGATCCGTCATCAGTAGAAAGATACACACTGCAGCCCTCCCTGTCGAAGTCATTGTTCAATACAACCCTGTCAGCACACCTGTAGCCCATGAAAACATCTATCTCGCATTTTTGCATTTGCCTTCCCAGGAAATACAGCGGATATATACCGATACCTCCGCCGATAACAGCTATCCTGGCGAAATCCTCAGAGTATTCAAAGCCTTTGCCCAGCGGACCCATGACATCCAGGATATCCCCCTCATTGACTTCAGCTAGAAGTCTGGTTCCATTTCCTCGTATTTCAAATGCAATTTCAAACCAGCCCTCATCAGGATCAGCATTCATTATACTTATGGGTCTCCTCAGAATAAGGCTTTTGTCACCGGGGCATTTTACATTGACAAACTGACCGGGATAGGCCTTTTTTGCAATCTCTGCATGCCTTATCCTTAGAAGTATATTATTTTCGCAGAATTCTCCTTTTCCAATAACCAAAGCATTAAAATTCATTTATCTCTCCAATTTACTTAATTCCACAGCATCCATGTCCCTGATATTCAAATCCTTTTCCAGACAGTCTACAAATGCCCTTGCGGTATCCAGGGAGGTCAGACACGGAATGGTAGTTTCAACAGCCTTACGTCTTATCTTAAAACCGTCTCTTTCCGGTTTCCGTCCCTTTGTAGGAGTATTTATAACAGCACACAATGTATCTGATTCCATTAGAGTCAGCACATCCTTGTCCCCTTCGCCTATTTTTCGTACTACATTTGTTGCAATACCATGCTTATTGAGAGTGGCTGCGGTCTTTGCCGTCCCATACAAAGTGTAACCCATTTTCTGAAGTTTTTCAGCTATAGGTACCGTTTCAAGCTGGTCCGTATGGCGCACGGTTATCAGCACATTTTTTCTGTCCTTGTGCATGACCATGCCAGATGCAAGCAGACCTTTGAAAATTGCTTCACTGAGGTTTTGTGAAACTCCGAGCACTTCACCGGTAGACTTCATTTCAGGTCCCAGGCTGACATCAACGTCTGGCAGCTTGTCAAATGAAAATACCGGAACTTTTACTGCATAATACCTTCCGTCCGGATAAAGGCCTGTACCAAATCCCATGTCCCTGAGTTTTGCACCCATGATGGCTTTTACTGCAAGTTCAATCATGGGAATTCCCGTGACCTTGCTTATATATGGTACTGTTCTGCTGGAACGTGGATTGACCTCAATAACATATACCCTGTCATTATGTATGACATATTGAATGTTGACTGTTCCTATAATGCCCAGTTCAGCGGCAAGTCTCCTTGTATAATCAACTATTTCAAATTTAAGCCTTTCATCCAATGTAACCGTCGGATAAATTGATATACTGTCACCTGAATGAACACCGGCCCTTTCAAGGTGCTCCATTATTCCCGGGATAAGGATATCTTCTCCGTCACAAATGGCATCCACTTCAATTTCTCGGCCGATCATATATTTATCAACCAAAATAGGATGTTCCTGTTTTTCCATATTGATTATCTTCATGTATTCATTAATATCAGAGTCTTCGTAGGCAATCTCCATGCCCTTTCCCCCCAGAACATATGAGGGTCTCACCAAAACCGGATATATCAACTCATTTGCTGCCTTCACTGCTTCTTCTGCTGAACACACCATTCTTGCTTCAGGTCTTGGTATTCCGGCTCTTTCAAGCACACCGTCAAACAATCCCCTGTCTTCAGCCGCATCCATTGCCTCCGGAGAAGTACCAAGTATCCTTACCCCCATATCAGAAAGGGCCTTGGTTAGTTTGATTGCTGTCTGACCACCGAACTGGACAATAGCTCCATAAGGTTTCTCTCTGTCTACCATTCCGGCAACATCCTCTTCAGTGAGGGGTTCAAAATACAATCGGTCTGCAGTATCAAAATCCGTACTGACAGTTTCGGGATTACTATTTACGATAACCGTTTCATAACCCATTTCCTTCAGCGCCCAAACGCAATGAACACTGCAGTAATCAAACTCAATTCCCTGGCCGATTCTTATTGGTCCGGATCCAATGACCAATATCTTCTTTGAATCAGATTCCCTGACTTCACAATCTTCGTCATAAGTAGAATAATAATAAGGTGTTACCGCTTCAAATTCAGCTGCGCAGGTATCAACCATTTTATAAACAGCCTTTATACCCATGTTCCTGCGTCTGTCCAGTACATAATCTGTCCTGACACCGGTAAACCTGGCAATCTCCCTGTCTGCAAAACCCAGCTTCTTCAGTTTTCTAAGTTCATTGATTGAAATATCATCAAAATCCCGGTTTTTCAGCATTTCTTCATGGTCTACAATATTCTTTATCTTCCTAAGGAAAAATCGGTCTACTCTTGTAACATTGAAAATATATTCTATGTCGATACCCTTTCTTATAGATTCTGACAGTATGAATAACCTCATGTCATCTACTTCCTTCAATGCCTCTTTCAACTCATCCACCGAAAGTTTTGAAACAAAGGGCTGGTCAAGGGAATACATATTCAATTCAAGGGAGCGTATTGCTTTTAATAGTGCCGCTTCAAGGCTATTCCCAATAGCCATGACTTCACCCGTCGCCTTCATCTGGGTTCCAAGTGTTCTTTTTGCATAAACAAACTTATCAAACGGCCACTTTGGAATCTTGGCTACAACATAATCCAGGGTTGGTTCAAAGCACGCATAGGTTTTCCCCGTTACTGCATTCTTTATTTCATCAAGGCCATAGCCAATTGCAATTTTTGTAGCCACCTTGGCTATGGGGTATCCTGTGGCCTTTGATGCCAGAGCTGATGACCTGCTGACCCTGGGATTGACCTCAATGACAGCATAATCAAAATTATCCGGATTCAATGCAAACTGAACATTGCAGCCGCCCTCTATCTCAAGCTCAGATATTATATCGAGGGCTGCAGTCCTGAGCATCTGATATTCTTTATCTGCGAGGGTTTGTGAAGGAGCCACTACAACAGAATCACCTGTGTGGACTCCGACGGGATCAATGTTTTCCATGTTGCAAACAGTAATGACATTTCCTTTGAAATCCCTCATTACCTCATATTCTATTTCTTTCCATCCTGAAATACATTTTTCAATCAATACCTGTGTTACCCTGCTGTATCTAAGTCCTTTGGTACCGATATCCTGAAGTTCCTTTTTATTATGTGCAATGCCCCCGCCTGTTCCTCCCATGGTAAATGCAGGTCTTACAATAACCGGGTAACCTATTTCTTCGGCAAAATCCAACGCATCCGGAATTGTTTCAACTACTTTGCTGGCTATTACAGGCTGTCCCAGTCGAACCATTGCATCCTTGAATTCCTGCCTGTCCTCAGCCATTTTGATGGCTTTGACCGCAGTTCCAAGGAGTTTAACATTGTTTTCTTCCAAAAAACCTGTTTCAGCCATCTCCATGGCCAGATTCAAACCCGTCTGCCCCCCGAGTGTCGGTAATATACTGTCCGGTTTTTCAAGCAGAATAACCTTCTCGAGCATTTCAAGGGTCAATGGTTCAATATACACCTTGTCCGCTATATTGGTATCAGTCATTATAGTAGCAGGATTACTGTTCAGAAGAACCGATTCAATGCCTTCTTCCCTCAGAGCCCTGCAGGCCTGGGTACCGGCATAATCAAATTCTGCCGCCTGTCCAATGACTATGGGGCCGGAGCCTATGACAAGCACCTTTTTAACATCATTTCTAAGTGGCATTGTAATCTCCTCCCCTGTATTTCTCAATCATTTGAAAGAATTCATCAAATAAATATCCTGTATCCCCTGGTCCGGGTGAAGCCTCCGGATGAAACTGAACTGTAAACAAAGGTAAATCCAGATATTTTACGCCTTCAACCGTCTGGTCATTCATATTTATATGTGTTATTTCAATGTTGCCTTTCAATGAATCTGCTACAACTGTATAACCATGGTTCTGGCTGGTTATGTATGTCCTGTCCTTTGAAATATCCTTGACGGGATGATTGCATCCCCTATGGCCATATTTCAGTTTTTCAGTATTCCCGCCCATGGCAAGAGCCGTCAGCTGATGTCCAAGACATATCGCAAATATTGGTACTTTACCTACAAGCCTTGCGATGTTATCAATTTCAACCCGGCAATCCTTGGGGTCACCGGGTCCGTTTGAAAGCATTACTCCATCAAAACCACCTGAAAGTATTTCATCAGGGGCAGCCTTTGACGGAAAAACAGTAACATCAGCTCCTCTTTTATTGAGTGACCTGATTATATTTTTCTTAACACCATAATCAAGCAGGGCAATTGAGTATCCTTTGCTGTTTGGGGCTTTGCATTCATATGACTTACCAACAGTCACTTCTTCGACAGGATCTGTAAGTTCAAAGTTTTCAATCAATCCCATCGCTATTTTCACAGCTGTCTCAACATCAGTTCCAATTGCTGTAAATGCACCTTTCATTGTCCCTTTTTCCCTGAGTATTTTTGTCAGTTTTCGCGTGTCAATGCCAAACAGTCCGGGGATACCAAATTTTTCAAGATAATTATTTAATGTTCTTTTACATCTGAAATTGCTGGGATGATCACACTTTTCCCTGGTTATGAATCCTCTTATAAATGGCCTTATGGATTCATAGTCCTCATCATTGATACCATAGTTACCTATTAGCGGATATGTCATTGTAACTATCTGACCGCAATAAGAAGGGTCCGTCAGAACCTCCTGATACCCGGTCATTCCTGTGTTGAACACAATTTCACCTGCGACAGCATTAAAATCACCGTATGCTTCACCTATGAATCTGGTTCCATCCTCCAATAAAAGCAATGCTTCCAATTCTTTCTCCTTATTTGTCCAGGGCAGCTGCCAGTGAATTTCTCATTTCAACCGCTTCAAACCGGGCAGCCTCGCAGAAGTTTTCCTGAGAAAACCTGCCCGGATATTTACCATTCTTCCATGCACACATCAAACCCCTTGATGAATTTACCAGTGAGCCGATTCCATTTTTATCAAAACCATGGATTACATCAGCTGCACCTCCGCCCTGCGCACCATAACCGGGGATCAGGAAGGGGGTTTCCCCCATTCTTTCCCTTAGGGCCTTCAGTTCATCCGGATAAGTGGCTCCCACCACTGCACCTACTGAGCTGTAACCATATTCACCGATAAGACTTCGTCCCCAACGTTTCACCATATCTGCCATGCGTTCATAGATGGTTTCTCCCGATTCAAGCCTTAAGTCCTGAAATTCGCCTGAAGAAGGATTACTGGTTTTAACAAGAATAAAAATCCCCTTATCATATTTTTCGCAAAGTTCAAGGAAAGGCTGTATTCCATCTGTTCCCAAATACGCATTTACGGTCAATGCATCTGCATCGTACCCGTCAGGTGACAGGTATGCTTCAGCATAAGCCCGTGCAGTACTGCCTATATCATTGCGCTTACCATCGAGAATCACCAGCATGCCAAGGCTTTTTGCGAACAGTATGCTTTCCTTTAAAACCGCTGAACCTTCAGGGCCAAGCAGTTCATAATATGCAGATTGAAATTTAACTGCCGGAACAATATCATGGAGTGTAAACAATAGTTTTCTGTTGAAGTCATTTATTGCCTGTGCTTCTGATGAAAATTTTTCCCTTATGGTTTTGGGAACAAATTCAATTCTCGGGTCAAGCCCTAGTACAGTCGGATTACCCATTTGATTTATTGTGTTAAATAATCTGTCTGAAAACATCATTGTGCCTCCCGGTATCTGACAACACCGTCCATTATTGTCAAGGTAATTCTCCCCCTCAGCGTTTTGCCGTTGAAAGGGCTGTTTTTACCTTTGGAAGCAAAGTTATCCGAGATTACCTTGGATTCAATTTTTGTATCAGCTATGGTTATATCAGCAACATTCCCCACCTTTATTCCACCGGTATATTTTTTCAGTAATCTCGATGGATTTATACTCATCAGTTCAACCAGCTTATTCATTTTAATGTATCCCGGTTCAACCAGAGCTGTATATGCTGCAGAAAATGCCGTTTCAAATCCGGATATTCCATTAGCTGCATATTGGAACTCCACGTTTTTCTCATCCCGGTGATGCGGTGCATGGTCTGTGGCAATTGCATCAATTGTTCCGTCCATGATTGCCTCGATTATTGCCAACCTGTCATTTTCACCTCTAAGAGGAGGATTCACTTTGGCATTGGTATCAAATCCCTCTACTGCTTCTTCAGTAAGACTGAAATAGTGGGCACAGGTTTCACATGATACCCTGACTCCCCTTTTCCTTGCATCACTCATAATACTTGCAGACCCTCCGGTGCTGATATGAGCTATATGCACAGGAACTCCTGTATATTCGCTTAAGAGAACATCCCTTGAAACCTGAATTTCTTCTGCGATTGTCGGAATCCCTTTTAGTCCATAGCTTGTGGAAAGAAAGCCTTCATTCATTGTCCCGCCTTCAGCAAGTTTCATATCTTCACAATGTGATATAACCAAAAGTTCAAAATCACTTGAATATTCCATTGCTTTCCTCATGACATCACTGCTTTCAACCGGTCTGCCGTCATCAGAAACAGCCACGGCTCCGGCTTCTTTCATAAAACCCATCTCAGCAAGCTGATGCCCGTCAGATTCCTTGGTAATGCTGCCGATCGGATAAACCCTTGCCGAGGCAACTTTTGCAGCTTTGTCTACAATATATTTAACAACTGAGTCGTTATCTGCTATTGGATTCGTATTTGGCATACAGGCAACCGCAGTAAATCCGCCTTTTGCAGCAGCCTTTGTACCTGATTCAATGTCTTCCTTATACTCATAACCCGGTTCCCTTAAATGACAATGCATATCTACAAGTCCCGGAAGAACATATTTTCCTGCTGCATCAATGACTTCATCAGTTTCCCTGTCAATATTTTCTGATACTTCAGCTATATTACCCTTGTCAACCAATATATCAAATATGCCGTCAATACCATTGGCCGGATCCACTACCCATCCACCTTTAATTAACATCATCATAACGTCCTCCCCTGGTGAAAATATAAAGCAAGGCCATTCTGACAGCCAGGCCATTCTGAACCTGCTCATTTATTACACTGCTTTTACCATCAATGATTGCGCTTGTTAGCTCAGTCCCCCGGTTAACAGGCCCGGGATGCATTAAAAGGGCATCACTTTTTGCAAGCGAAAGCCTCTTATCATCAATTCCATAGAATCTTGCATATTCACGTATATCCGGGAAAAGAGCACTCTGCTGGCGCTCTTTTTGAATTCGAAGCCCCATGACTACATCTGCTCCGTCAAGTGCTTCTTCCAATGATTTTGCAACTATTGCACCTGTTTTTTCTATATAGGGAGGAATCAATGTTGCAGGAGCCGTTAGATAAACCGAAGCTCCCAGCTTTGTGAGTGCATATATATTACTTCTGGCAACCCTGCTGTGATAAATATCACCTGCTATAGTAACTTTCATTCCTTTGAAATCACCCTTTTTTTCAAATATTGTATAAGCGTCCAAAAGAGCCTGTGTCGGGTGTTCATTCATACCATCACCGGCATTTATTACAGATGCCTTTACATTATCAGCAAGCAGTTTCGGAGCTCCGGCACATGAGTGTCGCATTATTATTACATCAGTTCCCATCATATCAATGGTTTTTCCTGTGTCAACCAAAGTTTCACCTTTTGCAACACTGCTGGATGATACTGATATATTTGCTGCAGTACCGCTTAAATATTTCGCAGCCAGCTCAAAAGACATCCTTGTCCTTGTACTGTTTTCATAAAACAGGGTAATTATAGTTTTTCCCTGAAGATGAGGTGATTTTTTGCTCGGAGCATTTATAAGAACCTTCATTCCCGAAGCCATGTTTAAAATATATTTAATCTGCGCTGCATCGAGTTGTTTGATGCCCAGCAAGTCTTTACCAAAGTGCATATTTTTTAATTCAACAGTCATTGCCCGTCACCTTCTCTCACGATATATACACCTTCGGTATCATCAAACTCCTTAACCTTTACTTCAATGAATTCTGATTTTGAAGTCGGTACATTTTTACCAACAAAATCAGCTCTGAACGGTAATTCGCGGTGGCCTCTGTCAATGAGTATTGCAAGCTGGATGCTTGCAGGTCTTCCTGTATCCATGATTGCATCTATTGCGGCCCTTACTGTTCTGCCTGTGTATAAAACGTCATCAACCAGCACAATATTCTTTCCATTTACTGAAAACGGTATGTTC
>CAYYXJ010000062.1:0-14289 GCA_964475455.1 uncultured Clostridiaceae bacterium
GTCGTAGGTAAAGTCCGGATTTCCGCGGATGAGTTCTTTTACTTTTCTCAGGTAGTCATTTTTCATTTTCTATTATTCCCTCCAGGTATTTTAGATCTTTGACGATTATGTCATGGTCAAGGAAACGGTAGTCAGCTTCCAAGATGACCGGAATATTTTTCAGGGTCTCCCGGAAATTTTCCAGATATTTGAAATTGATTTTACCTTTGGACAATGGCTTGTGTGCCATGCGACCGTTATGATTGTGGATATGAACTGAACCTAGTTTGGTTTTACTCGATTCCAGTATTTCATGCCAGCCGTCAGGGGTTTTTGCCGGTAGATTTTTGCCGATGGTAAATGGGAAAGGGGAAAACAGGTCATTTAAACGAAGAATACGCCTCATTGTGGGTGAAGAGGGGTATATTCTTTCATAGAGATGTCCCAAATCCAGACATATTTTCACAGGATTTGTGCTTTTATCAGCTAAATCTGTGATTAAATTAAAATCACGGACATCATCTGCATTTTCAATACATAAATCAAATTTATATTTTGATGCGATTTCTGCAAGTTCATCAATGAAAGGCAGCCAGATCCCATTATTTACAAGGTTGTCCCTTAGATGAAGCACTGCATAATCAGCCTCAATGTCCCCCGCGTATTTCATCCACTCATAAAAGATACGCATTGTTGTTTCCCTGGTTTGATTGTCCCCGGAAACCGGGTGCAAATCCATGAACGGAAGATGAATCCCCAGTTTCCTGACATCTTGCCTTAAAACGGATATCAGCCTCAATTCTACCGGATTGCCAATGTGACAGGCTGATTCATAAAGGGTGCTCTCACTATGTATTTCACAGGCTTCAACGGGGAATGAGCCCCGGAGTTCCCTGAAAATAGCTATATTGTTTTCAAGCGGTTCAGCTTTTAGCATGCCAAGAGCCAATCCAATCAAACAATCACTTCCCTTCCCGCTTTGCTGATGCTTCCTTGGTTTCCTGACGAACCCTAAATTCAACCATCCTTTTTATCAATTCATAGGGAATCGGTTTGTCAATTGGAAACTGAACCGAACCCTTTGCCCATTTATATCCAGATATTTCATCCTTGAAAGCTTCGATTCCCGCAGGAGTAGGATAAAAACCTATATGATGTTTATAAGCTGCAAAATGAACCAGATTTTTGTGCATATAGAATGTTGGCATCTGGTAACTGATTTTTTCTTCAGCCAAAGGGGCCGCATCTTTTATTACTGCCCTTATTTTGACCAGAATAGCCTGAACATTCTCCGGGAATTGAAGGATGTACTCGTCAATGGAACTTTTTTTCTCTATCGAACTACCCATAATAGCACCTTGTCCTAATACTCATTTTTCGGGTCTGCCAAGCCATGCTTCGAGAATAACTCCGTAAACTATTCCTGCTGCAAAGCTTACATGGTCAATGAATCCGGTGGAACTGTAAAATGCAAATGATACCAATAACCCCAGTATTGCTCCGCGAAGCAATGATTTTCCCCGGTTTATCTTACGCCAGGGCGCTCCTATTACCAAACCCATGACAACCCGATTGTACCAAAGTGAAAACACCACTGCAAACGATGCTGTATAACCCGAACGCACATATGCGCCTGCTACACAGATCAAACCCAGCAACGCTCCCCCGATCAGACCTGCAATCAATCTTTTTTTCATTTTTTCACCTCTAAAACCATTTGGTTCAAGGCTAATGATTGGTATTCCTTTAATTCCCAGCTTACCAACCCTGCACCCTGTTTTATTATATCATGCCTTTAAAACTGAAACGGTGACCAACCTTTAATTAGAATTATGATAAGGAAATGCAAACAATCGCTTGACACATCATCCCTGGGATAACGTGTCACAAACGGAGCTTGATTACCTTAACGTACATTCGCGAAGGGTGTAAAAATCAAACCCAGCAAAAATCTGATAAAATTTTTCAATGAAATTAGTGAAATTCCCTAAGATGCAAATATGTGGATGTTGGAATAAACCCTCTCCTGGTTGGCTATCATTTTGAATTACTCTTCTCTGCTCTCCTGGAAGTAATTCTGATTGCCAATATAATTCCCAATATTGTTAAAACAACAGCACCGATAACAGCACCGATATATGTAGTTATCTCATATCCTTCAAATCCAGTATTTTTATGAATATCAAAGCCACCTAAAAATGTTCCGCCAAAAACCAATCCGATATATCCACCACCCAAAGTTCCAACCACGAAACCTATAAACCCACCGAGGATACCCGGTAATAGCTTGTTTTTCATAGTTAATCAACTCCTTTGTATAAATGCATTATACCATGCCAATTCCATGGTATTAATAAAAGATAATCTCCTGTTCCTTTGGTTGCGTGACCTCATTTAGAATGTATTGTATAATACTGTTGGAAGCGATGATTCATATTTCCCTCATGATTAAGGAGTAAAAATATGTATTTAAAAGATGAATTTGAAAAAATCAAAACCGGTCTTGACGAAAAACAAATACGCCGAATGCAGTTTGATTTAATTCTTAGGTTGATTGAAAAGCTCAATGAAACAAACACATCGGATGATAAACTTTCAGGTATGTTTGATTATCTGCTTGATGCAACCCGAAAGTATTTGGATGGACAAGAACCAAGGTTTAGGTTTTACAGAAAAGCCAAGGCTGATATCACTGATTATGTTCTTAAGGAACATGGTCTCGCTTACAAGGGTTATTATGCAGGTCTCTATCTGGCTTTAGGCTTAATATTCGGCACTGCTATCGGAACAATTTTAACCACTTCCATTGATGCAGCATTTTACGCTGTTGGAACTGGCGTTGGTATTGCATTAGGTGCAGGAATTGGATCAGCTAAAGAAAGCAAAACTGCCAAAAACGGTAAAGTCTATTAAAATCATGGAATGAATATGTTTTTATCCCAACCCAACATCAAGCATCATCATAACTAAAAATCCAAAAACAACACCCATTGTTGCAATATCCGAATGCCCCGAATGTGCCTCAGGTATCAATTCATCCGCTACAACATATATCATTGCCCCGGCTGCGAAACAAAGGGCATATGGCAGTATAGGCTGAAAGGTAAGAACAGCAATTGCTCCGAGAACACCTGCAATCGGCTCAACAACTCCAGATAACTGCCCCCAGAAAAAACTCCGGCTTCTGGACAAACCTTCCCTTCTCAACGGCACTGAAACTGCAGCTCCTTCCGGAAAATTCTGAATTCCTATACCAATAGCCAGTGCTACTGCACCTGCCAGTGAAGCTCCCGGGAAATTTGCAGCAACTGCACCGAATGCAACTCCTACAGCCAGACCCTCGGGTATATTATGCAGGGTTATAGCACTTACCAGGAGAACGCTTTTACGCCAGTTAACCGGTTGTCCTTCCTTCCTTACGGAATCTCCGAAGGAATGCATGTGCGGCAATAGCTTGTCTGCTGCCAAAAGAAAAAGACAACCGGAAAGAAAGCCAATTCCTGCTATCATCCATGGGTTTTTACCAGCGGTTTCTGCCATTTCAATCGCCGGTGCCAGCAAAGAGAAGAAACTTGCCGCTATCATTACTCCACTTGCAAATCCCAGCATACCATCAAGGACTTTTCTATTGATTTTTCTAAAGAAAAACACTAGGCCTGCGCCAAGCATGGTTAAAAACCAAGTAAAAAGTGTGCCAAAAAGAGCTTGGGTTACTGGTGGGAATTGTTTCAAAAATTCAATCATATAGTATCTCCGGTTGTGAAATTTTTACAGGTTCGTAGATTTAATATACCTTATATCCTTTATATACTCAATGAGTTGTAAAACAGAATTGATCTGGTTCAGTTACTATTTATCAGACGCAGTGCATAATCCATAACAGGATCAGTTTCGTTAATATAATCTTCCAGAGTTTTATAAATCGCAACATCCGGCATTGTTCCACTTTATTCCATTCTTCCCAACCCGGACACAACATCCCTGGGATAACGTGTCAGATTTGAACGAACATCCCTGGGATAACGTGTCGAGATTGCCGGTTTTAGCGTGATTTTTAAATTTATTGTTTAACAACAAGATATTTTCTTTCATTAATATTTATTGTGTATTCCACCTTAACCTTTTTCCCCTCAGCCAGGTAAACAGAACATGCAGCTTCTTCTCCTTCAAACTTTCTGATCTGGTATTTTGTTTTTTCAGCATCGGTATAATCAACCACATCAAAGGGGAACTTTCCGTGTATCTTTCTTAATTCCAGAAGTGTGTGTATTTCCGGTTCAGGTTCGGGAATGATATTCAATTCATGAAGTTTCCTTTCAATTGTTTCGGGCAGACTTTCTTTCATGAATTCCTTGATTTTCTCCAGATAGTCATCCTGCTGCATTCCTATAAGTTTGGAAAGTTCCGGAAGCAAAGTTGCACCGGTAATTTCGACCTTTCCAAGTGGGGCCGGAGCTTCCAGCTTGATGTTTGATATTTCATTGAGAATCTCTTGCTTGAATGCCATGAATTTTTCGTTTAGATTCCTGCTGATTTCCTCTTCACTATCCTTATACCTTTCCTCTGCCCTGGCCAGCTTTTTCTTTTCCCTGTCCAACATGATGGATATGACTTCCTGTACTATTTCAGGTCTGAAATCCTTCTCTGAATATACATTTCCCTTGAGGGTATCACCAAGCCGCTGAGCCGAGCTGTCAGCAATCCTTGAAGACAGATCATCTCCAAACAATACTTCCTTCATTTCGCTGTTGCTGAAATCAATTCGTTCGTTGAGTTTTTGTGCAGCCTTATCGACGATTTTTTCAATAAGGTTGTCTTCTACCCCGATATGCGTATTAAATGATATCTCTGATCTTTCATCAGCTATCTTTTTCAGTTCATTTAATTGCATTGCAGTGGCATTGGTATATCCCTTCGTTCCTTCAGAAAATTCCTTGATAGTGCTTCTCATATCACGTAGTATCCTCTTATACTCAGCAACCTGATTTGATAGCGCAACAACATCAGACTTGTTTCTGTCAAATATGGCATTTACTTTCTTGATTGTATCTGCAAACTTACGGTCCATTTCATCGGGGTCGATTTTCTCAGCCAATGTAGAAAATTTGTCCATTGCCTTGGTAATTTCCTCAAATTTTTCAAGGTTTTCCCTGAATTCCTTCAATTTATCATTTGATTTATCAAAAATATCCTGTGAGTGGGTAATGCTCTCATTTATAGTGTTGAGTCTGGTTGCTAATTCCGGTATTGAATCTGAAAATAACTTGAGATTTTCAGCACTTTTATTTATTGAATCAACGGCATCACTTGCAAAAACCCCTTTTTCAGTCGCTTCCTCAAGTGATGTTTCAAGTTCATTGAATTTTTTGGACAGCTTTTTGTACTCCCGTGAAAAGTCGGATGCCGCCCTTGCACAGCTTTCTATACTCTCCAATACTTCCCTGAACCCATCTTTTTTTATGTCTTCAGCCATTGTTTCCTCCTGTGAAATTTTTCATTGACTCGGCCAAAGTGCCAAGTTCCTTCTCCATTTGCGATATTACCGGAATAATATATATTTCTCCCAGGATATCCCTATCTCTTTCATCCATTTCTTCATCAATGAAGAATTCCCGTAAAGCCTTGCTTCCATACTTTTTTTCGAGTTTTTCCATGGAAACATTCCCACTTCTCAGGTATCCGCTGATGCCCAGCCTGTAATTTCCTGCTTTTTCAGCATATATGCCGGCCAATTCGTTTTCACCAATCTCAAGCAACCTTGCGGCTGTTTCATCAAAACTGGAATTCCCCGCTTCACTGTCATGCAGAATCCTGCATCTCGCCGCCGCCTTTTTATTCCCTGCATTTTCATAATACATGGCAGCCTTCTCATGATTGCCGGTACCCTCAAGTTTCAGAGCCGCATCATTCCAGTCGCTGCTTGTGCTGAAAGATTCAGGGAGTCCAACTGAAGCGGCACTGTATTTATCAACCCCATGGGTTCTTTTAAACAGCATTTTAAGTTCATGTATTCCATATAAGTCCTTGTTTTCACAAAAACAAAGACTCTCCCGCGCCCTTGTGGCAGCAACATACAGGGTATTGAAATAGTAGCGGTGGCGTCCAGAGTGTCTGGCATTTCCGTCAAAGATTTCCTTCCAATGTTCAATATGGCAGCCTATGAGATTCAGGCAGAATACATACTCGAATTCAAGGCCTTTTATCTCCTCAACTGTAAATATATTTGCAGTACTTAACCCTTTTCCCAAGAGTATTTCCGTCTTTCTTCTTTCCTCTTCATCTGCAACAGCGATGGCCGCTCTGGCATTCCTTGATATATCTCTGAGGGCACTTTCAATGTTTTCCTTTGTTTTTTCCAATAAGAATGGTGAGAAACTCCTCCAGACAGCGTCTTCCCTAAGTTCACTTTCTATCTTTCGGCTTCCTATATAGCTTCGCCTGAGTTCTGAAAGATCATTTGTAAAATCGACAATCTGCCCCTGGCTCCTGTGATTTACCGTGAGATAGTTGTCCTTCAGTTTATCCGGATAAAGCTTCTTCAACCTTGCAGGGCTGAATGAGTTAGGCTGCAAAACCTGATGAACATCTCCACTGAATACTACATTATCGCTATTCTTGAGCAATGAAACCAAAGCTTTTATCTGAATTTCGGGTAAATCCTGAACCTCATCTATTACCATAAAATCGTAGATGGAGCCAAAATTTCCTTTTAGTATAGACAAAGCCAGGTCATTGTCATCCCGGAATCCTTCCTCATGAAGCCATCGCTGATAGTCAATTGCTATGTCGTAGATGTTTTCTTTTTCAGATTTGGTGAACCTTGAAATATCCGAATCCATATCCAGGTATTCAAATCTGCTGATTAGTTCAATTGAATATTTGTTTTTTTCATAATTTTCCTTGATTTTTTCAATATCTTTCAGAAACATAGTTTTTTCATAATGACTTTTCTCCGAAGATAGCACCAGGTCATTTAGATTATTGAAAAATTCTGCATTGAACCCTTTGGGGATAAGGGTTTTTCTGTCAGATGAACAATAGACAATTGCCTTTTGAGAGACAAGAAATTTTCTCGTTGCTTCACTGATCAGTGTCATTTCAAAAGATATATTCCGTTCCCAGTTATAACCTGCATAACCTTTTATTGTTCCCCTTATTTCAGTCCATATGTCTATTGCCGGAATTTCCGCCTCCCTTTTATACTCGTAAGCATACCAGTTCCTAAACCGGTGATATGATATGCCCTGGCCGCTGGTTGACAGCAGTTCGTTGAAAACTCCGTGCACAGTTCCAAAATTTTCAAACGGAACTGAATCGTCAATATTATGATATATGGATGATGCAGTATCCCTGAGGTTTTCTGTCAGTGTAAGATATATTGTTTTTTCTCCGGGATATGTAACATTGATATTTGACAGCCGGTGAAGCGCAACAAGGGTTTTCCCATTTCCAGCTCCGCCTGATATAAATGCAGGCAAGTTACCTTTGGACAATTTATATTGAAGATTGGTGAGTCTGATGGATTTTTTAACTTCCTCAAATTCTTTTATTCCTGCTGGTTTGATTCTATAAAAATTCTTTCTGTTTATATCACTGCTTAAGTTGTCGGCATCAACCCCCTGCATGTCATGGGTTGAATATGAAAGCAGAAATACATCCCCGGCTTCGGATTCCCTTGCACCATTCAGATGCTTTCCCTGCCTCCAGATAAATCTGCTGCCGTCAGGTCCATTGAACTTGCGCACATTTCTTACGGATTGCATGGGTTTGTCTCCAAATTGTTTCAGTACATCGTGACGGTCCTTTTCCATAAGAAGAAATGCAACATTTTCAAGAAGGTTTAAAACATCCCCTTTGTTGCCTGCAGGTATTTTTTTAATTATTTTATCGTTACAGTACAGTCTCAACCGGAAAACTCCTGACTTTCTTTCTCTTAGTTCATTATGCCATATTTAATGTGCCTGAGAAGAACCAATTATTTAAATCAAAGGTACTTTAAGAATATTCTACTGTCTCACTACAACTGCTTTTGACCGTTTTCATGCCTGGCAATAATACTAAGTCTTTCCCAGATTCTAACCATGGCGAGGGTATCCAGTTTACAATATTCCAGTAAACTTCTCCTTGTTTGTTCCCTTTCCACTTCGTTCATATCCGTCAGTGCAAGATATGCATTGGATGCCTCGCTTCCGTTATGAACTCCTACCAGTCTATCGTATGATAACTCAGGATTATCCGGGAAAAGTGCAGGAAGCACACTTTTTATTGAACTTTTCCCCTTCATTTTATCGTTGTAATAGTATCTCTTCCTAAAAGGGATGATGAGGTCATGCATATTCTTGTTTATTATTTGCAACTTCCCTGAATAATTAGCAAACATGTCAGCCAGTTTACTTATTACTTTTTTCTCGAAGGACATATGATATGCCAGGACACAAGCATTTTCAGGAATGTTCACAGCAAGGCTGTGTGCCATTTCCTCCCTTGGATCTTTTCCTTCAATTGCCAGGAATTCACAATGTTTCAGTTCTCCGCCTTCACTTTCTATGTAGTGAAGGGAATACTGGGTTGGTATCTGTTCATATGGAGATGTACCGTTGTATAAAGGTATGGCAGGATTAATTGTTTCAAAATCCAGGAAATACAATGGATAATGCAAATTACCCAGAAATTCGGTTATGCTTTTGGTTTCTATGATTTCTTGCCCTGATACGGCAACTTCAATCTGCTGCATTATGTTTTTTTTAAGGTCTATTCCGGAATTAAGTATATCTTTGAAATATATGAACCCTTCATGGTAGAGCTCATATTTCTTTTTCTGGTGAATGCCTGCAAGTTCAAAGACAGAACAGTCGCCAATATGGCTGAAGCAATAACCATTGAATTCGCACTTATATGGATTTTCACATTGCAGCCCTATTTCAATATAGGGTTCTTCAGTCTTATTGTATATATTTGTTATTTCAGGAATTTGTTCAGAAATATCATTGCTAAGAACCTTTGCTTTGTCTGTTACATCATTGTGAAAAAATAAGCCATCAATTCTCAACTCACCTTGTCTTATGTAATCAGTGTTTATGTGGGTAAGAAAAATCCTGCTAAGTTTAATTCCGCATTGAGTCAGCACATGGTACTGGAAAGCGGCATCAGGTAAATATACATCCTTCAGGGAACCGGAACTCTTTACTTCATAAATCTCATATCCATCTTCAGTTCTGACTAGAATATCACAGATGGCAACCAGTTCCTTTGTGGCAAATGCAGCTTCATATAGTACGGGGGTACCGGCTGCGATATGCATACTGGTTTCCTGAAGCATTCTGTCCAAGTCAAGCCTGTTATCCTTTCTATATTCCAGGAGTACTCCTCCCGGGAAAAGGTTGCGGGCAATCTCTCCTACCCTCGTTCCATTGGTGAAAACAGTCATATCACGCTCATCAGCGACATCAGGTTTAAAGGTACTCAGCCAGTATCTTTTAGGACATTGGATATACTGAAGGAATTTTGATTTTGAAATACGCATTACAGGCTCCTGTATATTTATCATTGATTATTTAGACCGGTTATTGAAGTGTTCTATTCAAAAATTATATCACAGGAAGTATCGTATTTTTATTGATGAGTTATTATAACTGCTGGTTTTTAAAAGTAACTCATCCTTTTTACCCATGGCTTTTTTCATGGCTTTTATTACTTCTTGTTCCGTGCAGCCGGTTTTGATTTCTTTTCTTAAATCATCAGAATATATATCCAGATATCTTATTTTGATTTGTTCAGCAGTCTCTTTTTTGTATTTTATTATGCTGTTGACCTCTTCCTCAATGCATTCCTTGAAGTCAAGATTTACTTTTTTCTGACTTTTTACCGCTTCTTCGACAAGTTCCATGTCCTTTCTTTTCAAAGGGAGTCTATCAAGGCCTCTTTTCAGCCAAAGTCCGCTGTTTCTGATTTCATACTCCGGGCTGAATTTACCAAACCAGTTTGCTGAAGGACCGAATCCGGGATCCTGGTTAAGTGTTGCTATCAGGCCTTCTTCGATCCGAAGTCTATCAAACCATGATTCAACTTCAATGCAAGCAAATGATACATGATGCTGAAGGAACATACTGATTCTTTTTTCTATTCCATTTTCCTTTATTTCATCAATGAAATCTGCATACCTGGATCTTGCTTCCGGGGTTCCGGTGTCCATATCCCAGATTTTCAAATATGGATCATTCTCCTTGTTAAGTATTGCACGTCCAATGTTTTTTCTGAAAATGCTCCAGTTTTTGTCCTCACGTATAAAGTGGGTTTCTAGTCTGTTCTTTAAATTTCCGTCACCGCGGTGCGTACCTACACGGGTAATTCTTTTGTAACCCAGGTACTGCTCATTTTTTTCAAACATTACATATACACCGTTTGAGTATGGTATATCATCAATTCTGTCCCATGTATATACCTGTGCTTCATCAAACAATTTATGTGCATTTTCTGAGGAAGTATATATCTTTTCTTCCTTCTCCATTTTTGAAAGATGCCGGCTTTTCAAATCATCCGGAACACCCTCAAGCGGAAACCTGGTATTTCTTAATTCACCGGTTAAATACTCAAAATACTGTCTTTCAGCAAATATTAAAAACTCATCTTCTTCAGGGCTGCAAAGTCTTGCTAATTTATCGATGACATTTGCTGCCCACAGCCTTTTTTCATAAGGGGGTTTTTGCGAAATGGTCCCGTCATCCGGGTCAATTATGTCATCACATTCCAAAAGACCGTATTTTGAAGAAAGTACAAAAACCTTATCTGCTGTCAGGTTTGCATAAGAATATGCTGCCTTGAATTCCTTGCATACGGAATACATATCAATTACCGAACATCTTTTGTTCAGTTTCTCTTTCGTGCATGATAATAGTGCTACTAACATACAATCCCCTGTTCTCTTTTATATCTCTATCTATTTTTTATATTACTATCTTTTGCAAAATGGATTCCCCAATCCACTGAACCAGACATTGAATAAGTTCCAAAGCTGCTGAATCCGGATGAAAATCCTATTGGCAGGAACTTTTTTTTAATAGATATATATTAACATTTTATAATAATATAGGTCAATAACTAGATGATAATTTGTATAATTTTCTATTTTATATGTTTTTCGCATTTAGTGTGTTAGAAATTTATATTCTATGATACAATATATTCAAAATAAAGATGTTGAGGGGCATCATCATGAAAATTAATTTAAATACCAGAGTAGCAATGCTGGCTGATTTTATGTATGTTATGGAATCAGCAATTCAAGGAAAGACCTGTTATTCAAACGGACTTTCCGGTGTTGAATCTTCAAAGGAAGTTTGTGAAGTTTTCGATTCTATCATCAGTGATTACAATTGGGATCTCATTGGCTTGAAACTTCTGTTTTTACCATTTGAAGACCGCGGAGGTTATGTTTCAGATACATATACTTCCAAATTATACAAAATAGGAACCGTCGGTAATCTTATAAACCAGATTCTGGCAGATCCGCACGTCTTAATAGCAACGCTGTATGAATACTTCAGCGGCAAGTCGATTCATCCGGAAACAATGACAGGACAGACACTTCGTTTGAAGATTTCCAAACTTGATATTCCGGAAGATATCAAGGAAGAATTCCTGGAATACTCCAAGAGGCCGATGGGAATTGCAAGCGGACTTAAGAAATTTATGAATAAGATTCGCCGCAGAATTAAAAATGCTTATGCTGAAAATGTAGATTTGGTAAGAAATTCTTCAAAGTCTGTCGGAATAAATCTAAGACACGAAGGTTTGGATTTCCTTAAATTGCCACTTTCAGTATTACCTGAAAATGAAAGGGAAATTTCTGCCAGGACTTCTGTTACAGTCACTCTTCTAAACGAATTTACAATTAAAAAAATTGTGCAGGATGATTCTACACTTATAATTCTTGGTTATCGTTTCAATGACGCAATCGATGCCCATGGCATTGATTCAAGTCGCATAATCATGGAAAGATTCCTGAAGGCATTTTCAGAGGAAAACAGGATAAAGATGATTCGCCTGATTACAGAAACCCCAAGATTTGTCGGAGAGCTTTCCGAAATAACCAATCTTGCAGTTTCCACCACTTCATATCATCTTGATATGCTCATGGCTGCCGGAATACTTGACCATAGGGTTGAAAATAAAAAAGCATACTATACAATGCGTTCTGAATATGTAGCTGATATGTTCCAAAAAATTTCAGATGTTTTCAGGGATAAATCATTTTAATTAATTCAGTTGAGAAAGGGGGTGCAATTCCCCCTTTTTTACATTTGGCACAACATCACACTGGTGTTGTGTTTTGTTATATAATGCTTGAGGAGAATTAATATGGAAGATTACAGGCTAAAGGTTATTAATAACAAGGTTTTACCGGAATATATCGATGCATCAATTTCCAAACTGGACGGAACCTATAATTTCAAGCCTCATATCGGACTGCTTCCTGACGGACAGGTAATCATGTTTGCCGCCCACGGACATTCTGAAGAGTGTATAACAGCCCATAGTGCAAAAAACTCACCCCGGGCTTTGAATTCTCATGTAGTCATGTACCGCTCAAATGATGGTGGTGCATCATGGAGCTGGGGCCGTCATGTCAGAGAGATGATCGGCGGGCATGAACCTTCGGTTTCAATAATTGACGGTGTTGTCTTTGTACTTTGTCATTTTCAGGGTGATGGCTGGTATCCCGATTCATTCGCTGAAAGAAATTATCCCTATTCCATTTTGTTCAGATCCATTGACGGCGGACTGACTTTCAGTAAATTATACATTGACCGCGATTTTACCAAGACCACGTCAGGCGAAAATTTATATATCAACAGAAATATTATCAGGCTTTTTGACGGCAGGCTTCTTTTTGGAATTGTCGCCGGTGTCAGGCATATATCATGTTATTCGGATGACATGGGGCTTACCTGGTCCTGTTTCGAAGCAACTGTTCCCGGGTGTCATTATGAAGGTGCTGTACGTTCTTTTTATACTGAGGCCCTTTTATTTCATACAAACACCGGCCGGCTGATGATGATGTCACGTGTAGATTATGATTATGCAGTTTTTGACAACCCTCTCCCCTTTCTTCCGGCAGGAGGTGGTGGTACCAAGCTTGACAATTTTGATGGTGAGGTTCTTTTCGAATCCAAAGACTCCGGGCTTACCTGGTTGCCTGTACGCGCACTTGGATTTCCTTCATTGATGTACCCCTCCATCGTTAATCTGGATGAGGGAAAGATGCTGTTTACTTATACAGTCAGAGAGATTCCTCCATCTGATTCAGGTTGTTTATATCCACATGTCGGCGTTCAGGCAGTTGTAATTGATGAACTGGAAAATGGTGATATATATGTTGACCTTGAAAATGATGTGATTGTAATAGACGATTCAACACCTGCTTCAATGAGGAATGCAGGTTGCTTCGGGAATACTATTAAACTTCCCGATAATAGTTTTCTCACTCCATTTTCCTATCCTGTGATAGATCCCGAAATTCTTGATTTGGCTGATAATAAGGAATACATGAAAGAAGAAGTCTTTGACTATTATGCAGGTCTTCAGAATACCTATTCGTACAGATATAAGGATTTTATCACTGATGACCCTGATTTAACGGAATTGTACTTAAGACGTAATTTTTCTGCTTTATTCCTTTATGCCCATTGTGCAAACAAGGGAGGAATAGCTGCAGCTGCAGTTAAATGGCGGATTTAAGTTCCTTTGAATAGGAGTCATCCAGGATATCAAAATCCGTCGAAACATGGATTCCGGGGAATAAAACATATTTTCTGTCCTGATATTTCTTCATGGCTTCAGAAATAGCATCCAGCTCATTTGCTGCCTCAATACATATCTCCCTTTCCATTGTTTCTGTAATCCTAATACTATATGCTGACATAATATCACCTCTTTGTTGTTTTATGAGAATATAATATAGCTTTGTTAGTTCCGTTTTTGGTACAATTAAAACTCTTTTTACCTAATAAGAAACTTTGCCATAATTTTTGCTCCCTGTAATTTACATTTAAATTATACCGAACATCTGTTCTTTTGTCAACTTTTACCATATCAATATTTTGACCGGGAATGAATATTAACGGATATAACATCAGACAATATAGAAGTGGCTGCATCCACCGACAGACGCAGCCACCTTAAAAAATATGGAGAGGGCTGCTTGCAGCAGCCTCTCTTGGAAAATTACGATTTAGTCATAATTCTGTTCTGTTGTCTTACCAATTTCTGCATTGGCTATGTCAAGAATTTCCATGATGCCGATAGCTTTAA
>CAYYXJ010000063.1:0-14070 GCA_964475455.1 uncultured Clostridiaceae bacterium
AGTTTTCTTCAAGTTTGGATGTTTCAAATGAAACTTTTCCAATTGAACAGTGAATTATATTTGTTTTGTCAAGTCTATACTCAATCTTACCTGCTTTTGAATCAATAACCGCTTTCTCGACATCCATGGTTACTGTTCCTGCCTTTGGATTGGGCATAAGTCCCTTTGGACCAAGGATCCTACCGATTTTACCAACAACGCCCATCATATCAGGAGTTGCTATGGCAACATCAAATTCCATCCAGTTTTCATTCTTGATTTTATCAGCAAGCTCATCACCGCCGACATAGTCAGCGCCTGCAGCTTCTGCTGCGGTTGCTTTCTCACCCTTTGCAAAAACCAGTACCCTTACGGTCTTACCGGTTCCATGGGGAAGAACAACTGCACCTCTGACCTGCTGGTCAGCATGCCTTGAGTCAACACCAAGCTTAACATGAATTTCAACAGTTTCATCGAAAGACGCCTTTGCTGTCTTTTTGACAAGTTCAAGGGCTTCAATGGGGTCATACTGCTGCATTCTGTCAAACAGTGCTGCACTTTCCTTATATTTCTTTCCTCTTTTCATAACTTTCTCTCCCTGTGGTTTGCTGTGTCCGGGAATAAATCCCTCCCACTTAGGAACATCAGTCCTTTACGACGATGCCCATGCTTCTTGCAGTTCCTGCCACCATTCTCATGGCTGCCTCAACGCTGCCCGCATTAAGGTCAGGCATCTTGAGTTCTGCAATCTTTCTTACTTCTTCACTGGAAATGGTTGCTACCTTTTCCTTGTTTGGTACACCGGAAGCGCTTTCAAGATTGCATGCTTTTTTCAAAAGAACTGCTGCAGGGGGAGTTTTTGTTATAAATGTAAAAGACCTGTCCGCATAAACTGATATTACCACCGGAATGATAAGTCCCATGTCCTTGCGTGTCTTTTCATTGAACTCCTTGCAGAATCCCATGATATTAACACCATGCTGTCCTAAAGCTGGTCCTACCGGTGGAGCCGGGGTTGCTTTTCCTGCAGGTATCTGCAGTTTTATCAGACCTATAATTTTCTTGGCCATAATCCACCTCCCATTTCTTTAGCCTATAAAATAATTTGTATCTGTCCATACTCAAGTTCAACGGGTGTTTCCCTGCCGAACATTGAAATAAGTACCCTTGCTTTACGCCTGTCGCTTTGAACCTCTTCCACAGTTCCGACAAAGTTCTCCAGGGGTCCGTCTATGACCCTGACATTGTCTCCTATGTTGAAGTCAACGAAGGTTTCAACTCCTTCAAGCCTCATGGACTTGACTTCCTCTTCTGAAAGAGGAACAGGTTTTGCCGAAGGTCCTACAAAACCTGTGACTCCCCTGGTGTTTCTGACAACATACCAGGATTCATCACTCATTATCATTTTAACAAGAACATATCCGGGAAAGATTTTTTTGAATGTTACTCTCCTTTTTCCGCCCTTGTCTTCTATTACTTCTTCCATTGGAACGACTACATCAACGATATAATCCTGCATTCCACGGTTTTCTACTATTTTTTCCAGATTTGCCTTGACTTTATTTTCATAACTGGAATAGGTATGAACTACATACCATTTGGCATCGTCACTGACTTTTTTTTCAACTTCGCTGCCTTCAACGATGTTTTCGTCAACAACCTGATTGTTGTTTTCTTCTAAACTCATTATCTGACTCCAGTCATTTTATTTACTTCAGCACAGTATTAACAAGTGCGGAAAGACCCCAGTCAAACATCCAGATGATCAAACCAATGATGGCACAGACGGTCAGCACTGTAACTGTGTTTTTAATCAGCTGTTCCTTTGTGGGCCATGTAACCTTCTTCAATTCCTGAAAAATGTCCTTGAAGAACCCAATGAACCTAGACCTTTTTGTAGCTGCCATAATTCTCTCCTTAGTTTATCTGGTTTCCTTGTGAACAGTATGCTTCTTACAGAACTTGCAGAATTTACGAATTTCAATCCTGTCAGGAGTTGTCTTCTTGTTCTTGCGTGTTGTGTAATTTCTCTGCTTGCACTCTGTACATGCCAATGTTATTTTATCTCTCATTTCAACCTCCGGTTGTTCCCGTTTTTTACAAAAAAAAAGAAACCCTTCTCAAGCACAATATAAACTACCATAAAGCACGGAACATGTCAAGAAAATATATTTGACAATTCCGTAAAAACAACCGGTCTGCCAGTCGGCAGACCGGTCTGTCAATGTAGTATTATTATGCAGTCCACAATCCGTGAAGATTGCAGTATGACCTAACACATTTTACATCAGCCGGATTTACATTGAACCAGGCTTCCGGTGCGTCTCCTGAATTAAGCTCTTTCCTGATAACCATATCAGCTGTACAGACTTCTATGAAGTTAATCCAATGTTCAGCAGTCATAGGATGCGGAACATCCCCTACCTTTACAAAAACTCCTCCGTCCTTATCGCTTACTACCGGAACATGCTTTTCTTTTCCCTGGTCGGCAGTCTTGGCTTTAAGAAGTTCCATAGGTTCTCCGCAGCATACAAGTTCACCGGCACCGGCAGCTGTCATCTCAACGAGATTACCGCAGTGTTTGCAATAATACAATTCCCTTAATTTTGTCATAAAATCATCCTCCCTATCCTTTTATATAAAAAACCGCCATAGCGGAGTTTCCCCGTCCTTCTTCAAATGAGTACTCAAGTTTTCTGCATAAAATATGGCACATGCTGATTCCCCGGCCACATTCCGACAAAATATCATCTTCCATGTCTTTATCCGGTTTAAATGATGGTCCTCTGTCCGTAACCTTGATTTTTATTGAATTTTCTTCTATGTCAACATGTATGTCAACAGGTTTTTCCGACTTTCCATTATTCCCATGAACTATTGCATTTATAATGAGTTCACTTAAAACCACCTTTATATCAAATATGCAGTCACAACCTGACATTCCGGTTTCATTCTCTATAAATGCAACCACCGAACCAACCGTATCGGGGACAAATTCCTTTTTGGATTGTATAGTATACATTCTGCAAGCCATGTCAGTTACTTTCAAGCTTCTTTCTCATTTTCTGATAAATTTTCTTTTCCAATCTGGAAATATACATCTGGGATACACCGAACTCATCGGCTATGTTCTTCTGACTCATCCCGAGGCGATATCTCATTTCAACAACTCGCTTTTCGTTCTCATCCAATACTTCAAGTGCCCTGTCATATAAATCCTTGGTCTCCATATTGGCAAATGCGGGATCCTCATCCCCAACAGCCTCCATGCGGCTGTAACCTTCTTCATCAAACTCCTCGTCCAGTGAAGCAATGTTACCGCTCCTGACCATTTCAAGTACCTGTATGACATCTTCAGGCGTATTACCTGTCATATCAGCTATTTCTTCAGGTGTAGGCGGTTTATCAAATTCCTGGGACAATGTTTCGTATGCATTCTTTACAGAAGGATACAACTCATAATATTTCCTAGGCATCCTGATTGTGCTTGCCTTATCCCTGAAATATTTTTTTATTTCGCCTATAATCGTCGGTGTGGCAAATGTAGAAAATTTATTCTGCATGGATGGTTCAAATCTTTCAGCCGCCTTTACCAATGCAAGGGAAGCAACCTGAAGTAAATCATCATACTCCACACCCCTGTTAAGAAACTTATTTGCAAGTACCTTCGCCATGTAATAATACTTTTCTACAATAATGTTTCTTATCTCTATATTACCCGTCTGCTTGTACTCCTCAAACAAACTATTTTCATTGCCGGGGGTATTTTCTGTCATTTTTCTATCACCAGTTTCAATCCACCATCATCGCCCGCTTCAACTGAACCCGCAAGGGCTTTGAGAATCGGTAATGTCATCTCATTGGCGCCTTTCAAAACAGGCTCGTTGCCACAAGTTCTTATACTGATCTCCAGCTTCCCGGAAAGGGGAAGAAAACTGAAGACAGCTCCTTTTCCATCTGTTTCCAGAATAGCACTGAACACCTCTGAGACAATAACCTTGACATCCTCAATAAGGTCTATATCAAACCCACAGGCATCGGCAGCTCCTGCTGCTGAAAGTCTCAGTATTCTAGAATATTCCTTGATTGCAGGAATCTCTATGATTATTGCATTTTTATCTGTACTCATTTCATCCCCCTATATCACTTTGAACAAGGTATCAAGCTTTGTAATCCGAAATAATTTCTTGATATAGTCATTGGCATTGGTTACAGTAAGCAATCTGCTTTTTTCAGCAAGCCTTTTATATATACCTACAAGAATGCCAAGACCTGCACTGTCAATGTAGCCAAGATTTGTAAAATCCAGTATCAGTGCACCTTCAGACCCTTCTATGATGTCGTTGAGATGTTCCTTGAACATACTGCAGTTTCCGACATCCACTTCCCCTGTAAGAAAAACCGTTCCCTCTCTTTTTTCAATCTGTAAGTTTTTCATATCACTCGCTCCTGTCCTTTAAAATTATTTCCATTGCTTTCTTAACATCCTCAATATGCTGGGTTTGCTCTGCTATACAGAGAATCCGCATCTCGTTTCCATATATTGCATCTGCAACCAACTCATTTTCCCCTACACTTATTCCATACACCTTTTTTTCACCGGTTTTGAAGTTGATTCCGTAAATATATCTTTCGGGATTGATCACTATGTCCAACTCATCCAAAATATCATTCAACAGCATGAGTGCATCATCCTGTCTTATATAATTGAATGTACTGTCATCAGTAATAAGTATATCAGCCTCATTGGTCAACAGTATTGCAGTCAAACGGGTTCTGCCACCTGTATCAAACTCACCGCTTTCCCCGTCTTCATCAAGATACATGACTTCCGTCAGAATATCTTCAACCTCAGGCATTTCAAGCTGCATGTATTCATCAAATTCCTCAAGATTCTTAGCTCCATACTCTCCGGCAAAGGATATTGTCAAATCCGGAACTCTCCTGGTGGCAATCGGTACAACAATCATAGCCATGACCGCAAGCACTATTATGGTCAGGACAACCCATCCTTTGTAATGGAACATTGCTTTTCTGTAAAACTGTGCAAACCTGCCCACCTCTTCAGTTTCAACAAACCTTCCGGTCAACATGTTGAAAGCCGCATCAATGGCTTCCATATCAATATCTTCGCCGTTTCTAACCCTTCTGGTGAAGTTTATATAACGCGATTCAATTTTTTCCCTGTCAGCCGACTCATCAAGGCCAAGTATTTCCAGCGCTTCTATTCTTTCCCTTACTCCTCCAGCGGTTTCATAGTCGGAAACAATATGACATCCCTGATGGATGGATTGTCTGTAAACAGCATGATCATCCTGTCAACGCCAATACCAAGGCCTCCTGTCGGCGGCATTCCAATTTCAAGGGCATTGATGAAATCATAATCAATTGAGTAATCACCATCACCACCTGCCTTCTTCCTTGCCTGTTCAATGAACCGTTCTTTTTGCTCTATCGGATTATTCAACTCAGTGAACGCATTTCCCATTTCCCTTGAAGTCATGAATATTTCAAAACGCTCAGTCATATGCGGTCTGTCCTGTATGCTTTTGGCAAGAGGTGAAATCTCTATCGGATAGTTATAGATAAATGTAGGTTGAATCAATTTTTCCTCAACCTTCTGTTCAAAGAATTCATTCAATATTTCGCCCCAGCTTGCGCCTTCAGGTATATGGACATCGTGTGCATCCGCCTCTGCGCTTGCCCTGGCTGTATCCTTGTCAAAAGAAGCAAAATCAACTCCGGTATATTTTTTTACAGATTCTTCCATTGTCATTCTTGTCCAGGGTGCCTCAAGATTTATTTCTTCCCCCTGATAAACTACCCTGCGGCTTCCAACCACGTTATCCGCAATGTGTCCGAAAAGGTCTTCAGTAAGCTTCATCATTCCATTGTAATCCGTGTATGCTTCATACATTTCAATCATTGTAAATTCGGGATTATGTTTATAGCTCATTCCTTCGTTTCTGAAGATTCTTCCTATTTCATAAACTTTTTCAAGACCTCCCACAATAAGCCGCTTAAGATGAAGTTCAAGTTCAACCCTCAGGAACATATCAAGGTCAAGGGTATTGTGATGGGTTATGAATGGTCTTGCAGCTGCGTTGGTTGTATGGTTATGAAGAACCGGTGTTTCCACTTCCATATATCCCCTGCCGTTCATGAACTCCCTCATTGCGGCCATTATCCTTGATCTGGTTACAAATGTATTTATTACATCAGGATTTACAATCAGATCGGTATATCTATGCCTGTATCTAAGGTCAGGGTCCTTAAGTCCATGCCATTTTTCCGGTAATGGCTGCATTGATTTTGTAAGAAGGGTTATTTCATGGGCTTTTATTGATTTTTCACCCATATTCGTTGTGAAAACCTCTCCCTTTACCCCTATTATGTCCCCGATATCCATTTTTTTGAAGCAGGCATATGGTTCCTCGCCCAGCATGTCTTTTCTGACATACAGCTGTACCTTGCCATCCCTGTCCTGAATATGGCAGAAACTGGCCTTTCCCATCACTCTTTTGGCAACAATTCTGCCTGCACAGGAAATTTCCCTGCCCTCGAGTTCTTCATAATTATTTGCCACCTGTGATGAATGACAGTCCACTTTATATTCTTTGGTTGAAAAAGGATCCTTTCCTTCAGCCTGAAGGGTACTGAGTTTTTCCCGTCTTACCTTCATGACCTCACTGATGTCTATAGTGTTTTCAACGTTTTCCTTGTTATTCTGCATTTGCGCCTCCGGCTAATTCATTTGGGTTAAATTAATGTTAAAACTGACAGTCTATCATTAAACTGCCAGTTACAAGTATATCCAATTTATTCATTTGGGACAACTTTATTTGCTTATCTCAAGAATCTCAAACTTGAGGGAACCAAGCGGTGCTTCAACTTCTATGACTTCCTTGACTTTCTTTCCAAGCAATGCGCTGCCTACAGGAGATTCATCTGATATCCTCTGTTTGGCAGGATCAGCTTCCATTGAACCAACAATCTGATATTCCTCTTCCTCATCATAATCAAGGTCACGAATCCTGACTTTACAACCTATTCTGACTTCATCAGTCTGAAGGGCTTCATCATCAATGACTTCTGCATTCCTCAGGCTGTTTTCAAGTTTTACTATCTTTGCTTCAATTGCTGCCTGCTCATTCTTGGCTTCGTCATATTCACTGTTTTCTGAAATATCACCGAAACTGATGGCTTTTTTTATTTTTTCAGCAATCTCCAGCCTTTTTTTCCCTTTAAGATAATCGAGCTGTTTCTCAAGCTCTTTTAACCCTTCATATGTTAAAATTGTCTTTTTATCCGGCATCTTTCATCCTTTTCCCTATCAATGTTTTTGCGATTTCTAAATTATAGTTTCCTTTTCCTGAATTGTCAAGGAACAATGGCTTTTATCAACTATATTGAATTGTCCCAAATTATTGCAATGTGAATTTCTTACGTTAATAAATACCCGGCATACCGAGATATAAACCAACACACCCATTCGATTGAATGGGTGTGCGCTGAAAGAACAGCCTTGATTACTTGTTGTTAAGTACAAACTCTATGAATCTTCTTAGGATTGCTGCAACCTCTGATCTTTTTGCAGCTTCTATAGGATTGAAGTAATTGCCGGGCCTTCCTTCCATAATCCCGGCACTTTGAACAAACCCGACACTGTCAGATGCCCAGTCGCTTATGGATTCACTGTCCATGAAAACCGGTATGATGCCTGTTGTATCATTTTCCGTAACCATATGTGCCCTATGCAGCATTACTGCTGTTTCTTCTCTGGTTACAGGTCTGTCCGGTTCAAACAGATTTGCCGAAACCCCTTTGACTATACCATTCTGAAATGCCCATTGCAGGTATGGAGCATAGTAACTGCCCGGAACAACATCATCAAACACAACCTCAATATAGTCTGAAGGATCAATCCCATAAAGCCGCCCAAGCACCGTGACAAACATAGCCCTGGTCATCTGTGCTTCAGGAGCAAACAATCCCGTTTCAACACCTATGAAAAGTTCCCTTGAAGAAGTGAAATTAATATCGTCATAAGCCCAATGACCATCAATGTCTTCATACGGAATACTATTGGTGATGACCTCATATTTCCCGGGTCCTCGTGAAATATACTTCATCCTCGTCCCGTCTGTTATACCAAAGCCGATAATTGATTTCATTCCCATGGAATCAGTGTATTGAACAACATTGCCTTCATTTTGAAGATCTGAAGGAATATCAGCGTATCCAACGGCTCCCTCCGCATCACCCGTCTGACCGGTATCTCCGGGAACTATCAAATGATATGCATGTGTAGAAAACCTTACGGAACCTCCGTAAACAGGTTCTGAAGATCCTTCATAATATGCATAAGCCCGGTAATAATAAACGGTACCTGCTGAAAGTCCGGAAACACTGACTGAATATGCGCCTTCACTTGTTCCGGGTACAACGACCGATATATCAGTTCCGTCCAATGTAGGATTGGAGTTGCGGCCGTAGACAAATCCCCTGGAATTCACAATGGCACTTCCAATAATTTCAACTTCACCGGCCAGTTCTGCACTTCTATATAGTATCGTTCCTGCTTGATTTGTACGAACAATCAATCCGTCAGACTGAACAGTAGTGAATACCACTTCATCACCATATGAAAGGCCTTCCTCATTGATGGCATAGGCCCGGACATAGTAGGTAGTATCAGGATCAAGTCCTTCCACATCATAATGGTATGTGCCGGTCCCGGTTCCAACAGAATAATCATGGTCATTCATGTCTTCCCTGTCGGGATTCGATTCTTCACTGATCACAAACCCTCTGCTTACCGGTGAAACATTTCCATCTGAAGTTATATCACCATTGAGAGTGGCTGATGTTGATGCAACTTCCGTTACGGGAAGTGTTACTGCAAATGGAGTGCCGGCCTCAGCAGACTCTGACAATACCATGATCAGCATATCCCCGCTGTAGGCAGTACCGATGGAATTCACTGCATAAGCTCTTACGAAATAGACTGTGTCTTCCTCAAAATCTTCAAGCAGTCCTTCAAAACCTCCGGTACCGCTTCCGCATCCAATATCAATATCCTCTTCTCTATTTGGCGAAGCTTCAGTTCCATAAACAAAACCGCGGACTGTAACCTCCTGACCTCCATCATCCGATACCATTGCATATAGCTCAATATCGTCAACGGAAACTGCATATCCATCTGTTTCTACCATAGGCTCGGTTGATTCATCCGTAGTGAACGATACTGATTCTCCATAGTGAACAGAACCTGATATATCCGTTCCGAATGCCCTTGCATGGTACAGGGTTCCGGCATCCAATCCGGAAACAAAAAACGTCTTTTCTCCGGTTGACTGGAACATCATACTTGAAATGAATGCCCCATCAGAAGTAACTTCCGGTTCATCAGAGATACCAACGACTACTCCAATGTATTCCAGTGCCGCACTACCGCTTCCGTCACTGCTTACAGACATATGGATTTCAGCATTATTTCTGCTGTTATCCGTATCCCCGGTGACAAGGACAGGTAAATCCGCCGTCAGTGTCGTAAAGGTTTCCGTTTCTCCATAAGCAGTAATATCACCGCTTTTTACATAAACCTTGTAATTGTATTTTTTACCGCTTGTTACCTGTCCATCCAGGTCAATGACTATATCATCAATAATAGATGATTCATCAGTAATTTCAAATGCTGATGAGCTGCCGTCACCCAGCAATGGATCTTCATTTGAGTCCGAAAAAACTACTCCATATGTATATACCAGGGACCCCTGTGAATCCACTTCAGCATAAATCGAGGCACCGGTTTCCGTTATATCACCGACAGCCGGATCCGGATAGGTTATAATGGGTATACCTGCAGAATCTGTTGTGAAACTGATTACATTTCCATAATATGTACCCTGCTCATTCTGTGTGACAGCCCTCAGATAATATGTGGTATCACCAAGAAGTCCGCTTATATTTGTTATCACTGCTCCATCACCTGTCATGCCTCCGAAGGCTGCAGGCACAGTGGTTACATCCCCGTCTCCAGGCATGGGATCACTGTTGGTCATGGAATAAGACAAGCGTCTGATGAAATTCGGATGAGCCGGTCCCGAAACAACAGCAACGGTTTCAATACGCGCAGTCGTTGAGGTTGCTTCCAATAATTCGGTACTGGTAATAACCGGAACAGAATATCCTGTTACAGGAATCGCCGGAGTCGTAAACACACCTTGCTCGGAATAACTCACAAAAGCTTCATCTGTTACTGCATAAGCCCTGTAGTAGTATGTAGTTGATGCAGACAGTCCTGTCAGTGTTGTTTCAAATTCACCATCCGTATCAAGAAGAATCGAATTATAAACACCGGCACCGTCAATGAGGGGATTCTGACCGGTGGAATAAACAAAACCGGTTGATGTCACTGTAACACCGGGAGGTGCACCAAAGGTGGCATCCACTTCCTTCTCAGCCGGATTTGTCTGTGGTACTGATATAATCCCCAGATTTACAGTTGGTATCCCTGTGAGAGGATCCGTGACAAAGCTTCCTTCCTCTCCATAGAATGTACCCTTTACATTCAAGATAAATGCTTTGTAATAATATGTAGAATCAGATAGCAGCCCTGCTGCCTCCGTTGAGAATGAACCTGTTGTTTCAGAGGAAACATCATCGATGACCAGACCTACATTTTCTCCACCAATAAATGGATCAGATTGTCTCGAAACCACAAACCCTCTGATAGTCGGGGAAACTCCACCTGTAGATGAGACATTCCCGGTGAGAAGAGCTGAATTTTCATCGACATTCTCATGACCGGTTGTAGAAACCGAAGGGGTGGAAAGAGTAACAAAAGTCAGGACATCACCATAGCTTACCCCAAATGAATTCCTGACATATGCCCTGTAATAATAACCGGTTCCGGCATCGAGTCCGCTTGGAAATGCAGAAAAACCATTGGGAATGTTCTGGGTCGTTACGGAGGAGGTAATTTTTGTTACCCCTACTCCGCCTATTTCAGGATGGTCGTTTCCTCCGGTTACAGTGGAATAAACAAACCCCTGCTCATTGATACTGCTGTAGCCATTGTTTGTAACAGTACCATTGAGTCTGACCCTGTCGGATCTTAAATTGTCAGCCATACCGGTGGTAACGGCCGGTGCCACAGGCATCGGATTGGTATCGAAAATTGTGGTACCTATAATATGTCTTCCTGCCAATGACAATGATGTAACAGAAACATCATAGGTGTGAAGAAGCATGTCACCAGGAACAAGATCCTCGAAATGGAAAAGGACAAGCTTTGTTTCGGGATTATATGGAACTGCCACCCTCGCAGTTACAGGATCATCACTGGAGTTCCTTCTTTGGGCTGTTGCCTGGATATTATACAAAGTATCATTTGGATCCAGGCTTACCTCACACCATATGTATGCATGGGTCGACCCAATGGTCCAGCTCTCAAAGGAAAGATCGGGTTTCATATATGTACTGAACTCGATGGGTGCAGAGGAATACACATTAAGGTCATGCCTGAATATGACTACCGTCTGTGCAACATAATCTGTATTCTCATCTAGTCCTGACAGTGTTTGTGAGGAAAGAAACGGATTCTCTGCGCTGTCGGTCCATCTTGTTTTTGTATACGAAGAAACTATTTTTCCTGAATAGTATGGATTTGCAGAATGAATCAGTTCATCAGAATCATAATCGGATTTCCTGACTACAGATGTCTCTATCAATCCGTAGGCATCAAAAAGATCCGCCTGAACATCAGGATCTTCAAGCTCTGTAACCAAAACACCAATTCCGGTGTTGAACATTTCATTTTGAAAAACTGCTTCAGTTGCACCAAACCTTTGGATTTCAAGCCAGAATTGAGGAACACCTGAGGCTGATTTGGTCGAAACCCCGGCTGTTTCCCGTTGGAACTGTTGTTGAGTCTCGCTTTTATAATAGTAGAAAGAAGCTTCAACGGTATAGTCACTTTCAGGCTCCAACCCGGTAAACCTTACTTCATAAGTACCATCCGGATCATGGCCATCGGGAATATATATCCTTTTTTCCGCTACTTCTGCATCTGAATCATTGAAGAGACGGAATCTGACCACCTGGTTTTTCCAGGGATCCCCTGATGCTGCGACTTCAAGGGAAGCTCCAACCGCATACCCACTGAAAGAAAATGCTTCTAGCTCGAATGTATATGCATAAGCACTGACAATATCTGCAGGAATTACAATGCATATACTTAGCATAAAAATAACTGTCATGAGCAACGAAAAAAACTTTTTAATAACCTGTTTACCCATTGGATTACCTCCATATATTAGCTTGTTTTTTATACAACAATTTAATTATATAGAAGCAAAATTACATAAAAATACACAAATGTAAACAAATGAGTTAACAAGTGTTAATTCATGGGTGACGGGCAGTATACATATCATTCATATTTGATAAAACCGTTTTTCAAAGCATAAGCTACCAGTTTTGCACGACTTTTAAATCCTGTGGTACCATACATTCTTGATATATATAATCTCACCGTCCCATAGCTGAGAAATAACTCAGTTGAAATTTCCCTGGTGGTCATACCCTTGGCAATAAGCCTGAGTATATTTATTTCGGTTTTATTGAATTTCAATGGATTCTGATTTGCCTTGGATGTCTCAGGAAAGATTTTATATGGTTTTTGGGAAGCCCTTATAAGCTCTACCATTTCTTCAAGCGGAATGCTCTTCCACACAAATAAATCCGCCCCGGACTCCTTCGCAGCCGGAACAAGTCTTTCATCTTCAACACCGGTCATTACCATAACCTTTATATTCGGATAAGCCTCCTTGATTTTTACAGTTGCCTCAAGTCCGTTTCCATCCCTGGTATAGATATCCATTATAACAATATCAGGATCAAGGGAATCACATAACTTCAATGCATCAGAAGCTTTGTCAGACTGACCGATTACTTCAATGTCATCATATTTACCAAGCGCATCTGCAAGGGTGGTGCTTAATAGTATCTGGTCTTCAATGAGAATTACCTTCATTATGCTTACTCCTTGTGTCATTTTCCTGATATAAAGGGAATGATAATTTAAGTACGAACCAGTCACCCCTGACTGACTCAACCGTCCCTCCTGCCCGTTTTACCCGTGCCTTTATATCATAGAGTCCTCTTCCATCCTGAATGGCGCAATCGCCATAAATACATCTGTTTCTTATTATAACACCTGCCGAGTCCTCCCCTTTGAAAAATTCAACAAGTATGCTCCTTGCATATGCATGCCGTACAGCATTGGCAAAAGCTTCCCGCAGGACATCAGGTATAACTTCAGCAGCAGATTCAGGTAAATCAGCAGACCCGCTGATATTTATTGATACACCGAATCTTCCGTATATATCAGTCAGTACCCGGACACTGTCATGCAGTGTACGTAGAGGCCGACTTGCATAACTTCCACCCAGGAGGATAATCAATGGTTTCGCATTTTGCTGGATTTGCCATCAAGGAATCAATGGTCATGGCTGCAATTGCCAGGCGTTGTGACCAGTCATCATGGGCTGACTGAGACAGCAATTCCCTTTCTGAAGCAGCCGTTTCTGCATTAATCAAAGATATCATGTCAGAAAGCTCCCGGTTTCTGGTCTCTAACTCACAATTCTCCTTATCCAACTGCACAGCTAAATCATTCAGTTGTGTAACATCTGACAAAGCCACTTGAACAAGCATTTTTCTCCCCGTTGAAAAGGTGTTTCCCATAAGCAAAAAGCACCTGCTGTCTTTTCTGATGGTCATTCGCTCTTGTGTGCCTGATGTGGAAATTCTTTTCTGCTTTTCCAGATCGTCAATTGAATCATAGAATTTCCCCAGTCTTTCCGTTATGTCTATGCCAATTCTTCTGCAAATAATGTAAAAAGCATCATTGGCCTCAAGAATCCACCCTCTTTTATCAGCAAGACAAACACCCTGTTCCATGTGCCTTATAATCCCAACCATTGCCTCCCTGGTGATTTCAAGCTTTTTGTGTTTCCATACTTCATATAGAAGCCATATTGAATCAATGGTGTACCAGATGATGAAAAACAGGAACAATTCAAT
>CAYYXJ010000064.1:0-13913 GCA_964475455.1 uncultured Clostridiaceae bacterium
CGATTTTCAGGTAAATACCCTAGAGGTGTTTACTCGATTTTCAGGTATTTACCCTTGAGGTGTTTACTCGAGTTTAATACTCTTTAAGCTTTTCAATTCTATACATTGATGTTTTAGTGAATTTTTTGATTTGTTTTTTTGTAAGCCCCATGCTTGTAAGATAATTTACAGTTCTTATTTGGCTGGTAAAACTCCATTTATCAAAAGGTACAGCAATTTCGATCTTTGCTCTTTCTATATAATCATAAAAGATTTCTGATGCCTCATTTTCATTTCTTTTTTCACACTCTATTTCATGAGCCCATAGGTCATCAACAGAGTCTTCTATATATTTCTCCAGATTAGAATTCCCGGTATTCAAGAGGGCTTCCTCAATAAAACTAAAATCTACATTTTCCATGAACCTGCTGTTTTTATCGATTACTGTCCACTCATAATTGAATATACTATTTGAAATGCCTGCTACAACTGCGTTTCTAACTATATATCTGAAATTTTTCAATAAATCAAGATAACCTCTTATCAAATAGCTTTTAAACGGACCCTGAAAAACATGACCCTGATGATTATATTTTCTGTTGAAATACTTTGCATAGTAGTCCTCTAAAGCTGCCATATAAACAGGAAGCATTTTTCCAACATCCTTAATTATAATGTGAAAATGATTATCCATAATACAAAAAACAATAATTGTAAATTTATACTTCCTTTGAAGCATAAAAAGTCTGGAAAGGAACTTCTCCTTATCTTGCCTATCAAGGAATATATGCATCTTATTGTTGCCTCTATTGGTTACATGATATATTCCATCTTCTCTCATTTCTCTTATACGTGTGCACATGTATATAGAATAATGCAAATGGTATATTTTGTCAATTATTTTATCAAATTTAATATATTCTTATTATGTTAGACATACTTCGAGTAAACACCTCTAGGGTATTTGCTCGATTTTCAGGTAAATACCCTAGAGGTGTTTGCTCGATTTTCAGGTAAATACCCGAAAGGTGTTTGCTCGATATCAGAGGTATTTTTTGCGTTCAGATCTGGCGAAATCAAAGTAATCGTCGAGGCGGATGAGTTCGAATTCAGTAATTATGTCGTTCATTGACTTCTCCCGCAGTTCGCAGGAAATCAAGGCTGAACCAAGATGTCCGATATCATCAATGATAACTCCGTCACCATATTTCTTTTTTATATCCCCAAACTTTTCGCGGTTAAAATCAAGATGTATCAGCTCACTGTCCAAATTTATATCAGCAGTACAAAAATCCGTATAATTAGTTGAACGGGCAATCACCCTTCCGTTGGGAGCAGTCACTGCACTCTCTCTGCCGCATATTGATGAAACAAAGAAGGATCTGGTTGAATATGCCCATGTTTTCTGAACCAATCCGCCGTGATACATTGACGAAAAGAACATAACCTCCGGCTTTAATGTACTATACTCGTTCAAAAGTTCATTGAAGTTCAAATCGAAACAAATGGCAAATCCTGCGCGTTTTATTTTTCCATAATCGAATACAACAGCTTCCTTACCCGGAATAACTCCCTCATACATTTCGGTAGTCATGGGAAAAACCTTGTCATATTTTCCTGTAATTCTGCCGTTGTCAGCAACAGCAAAAGATGTATTTCTTTTGTTTATTGTGGAATTAAAAACAATTCCGCACTTATATTCCTTAGCCAGTCCGCAGAAAAAATCCACTGTTTTCTGATTCCTAAGATTGAGGTACTCCTGTTTCTGTGTTTCATCAATATCCAAAACCCGGTCGCATGCTTCGGGTAAAACAATAAACTCGGGTTTGTCGTATATGACATTCTCAAATTCCTGTCTCCAATAATCCTGCATCGTACGATAAGTATCAATAGCAGTTGATTTAGCCCTTAATTCCCTGGTCCCGCTCATTACAGCAATCCTTATTCTACGTGCCATGTCCCCTCCTTAAAACCACTTGTCAATTTCTTCCCGAACAACCCGGTCCCAAATATCCAACCGCTCCGCCTGACCCTTGACAGTGCTGATATCCTTGAGGACAAATTCAGTAGGATTGCCGGCTGTTTTTTCCAGATAGCTCTTGAACTCAGTTCTTATGACCTCTTCATCAAATGGCTCCATGGCCACGGCTGTAGGAGTCGGCTTTACAGACATCACATACCTTCTAGCTATTTTTTCTTTTGCTACCTCAAGATTCGCCCATGGACTCATGGAAATTTTACGTAAATTAGGAATTTTATCCATAATACTGATTTTCATATGCAATTGCTCACAGCACCCATAATAATTCATACCGAATTTCTCAAGCCACCTAATCTCATGTCTCAATGAAAACTCCCAGTGCATATCCGGAGAAACCTCCGAAAACATCTGAGCATTCCCGCAGCCCCAAAGTTGCTGAGTCGGCACATTCATATTAGGTTCGGGAGGCTCTGCAAGGTCGGAAACATAACCGTAACCTCCGCTCCCTACAATTGAATTATTGTTATTTGAAGACCAGATTCCAAGGTCCCTGTATCTTTCCATTCTATTCAGTGACAGGTCCACATATCTGGAAACATAAGAATTCACAAAATCCGGGCGTTCTATCAGATCTATCATGGATTGTGTTACCCCGGTTCGGCTGATTAGATAATCCCAGGGAGTAAACCAAAGTCCCTTTTTCCCCACCAATTTTACATCGCAGATACCACTGAAAATGTTCCCCAGCAGTTCCAGCCTTCTCTTAGTTTCTGCCCGGTCATAAATGACAACAGCTTCCTTCATTTTTTCAATATCCCCGGGTTCGTTGATCACCGGTGTAAAATGCTGCGAATTTATATGTCCTGATCTGATAATATCAACCCGGTTGGACAAGCCAAAATTAGAATCATAGATTACTGCAAAACATTCAATTTCATTCAGAAAAACCATATCCCCGGGAAAGTGCTCAATTTGAAAGATTTCCCTCCTAAGCCTTTCCTCAACTGTTCTTAAAAACCGGTCTTCACACTTCAAGAAAAGTTCTTCCCTGTCCGAAAACTCAGACCATGGCACCTGATTTATATGTACAGGCGGTCGGGTTATCTTAAGGTCATTCACATCCCTCCATAATTGTATCTTCGCCTCATTATCAATAGCTTCAATCAGGCGTTTTCTCAAAACACCCAGTTCACGCAGAATTCTCTGATCATCACTCATAAATGCCCCCATTTACCGTATATGGGTATTATACGCAGATGCCGAAAATGTATCAACCACCCTGTATCACTAATTCCCTTTGAATTTTTCCAGAATTTTTAAGAATCCCAGCCTGACTTCTTCAACCTTAAGCAGGTATGCAATTAGAATATAGACCATTACTGCAATCGCAATAATAAGCGCCAACTCTCCCAGCCTTGACATAAAATACCCATCATATAGATTGAAGGCATATCTCTTTAAAACCCAAATAATCGTACCCATTGCCAATGATGCCACGGATGACTTCAGCAAGATTACCGGAAGATCCCTATAATCAAAATCCACCGCTTTCCTTTTGAAGAATATCATCAGCAATATCATTGTAAACACAGCGGCTAAGCTTGTAGCCAGGGCAAGTCCGTTATGTCCCATAGGTCCGGAGAGTACAATATTCAGCACAATATTCAAACCCACCGCTCCGATACCAATTTTCATCGGAGTATTCGTATCCTTCATGGAATACATTGCTTTGGTAAGTAAATCCGCAATACATATTGATGTTATTCCTATGGAATAGAAAACCAAAGCTGACACCATGGCATTTGTATCATCAGCTGTAAACGCTCCTCTTTCATAGAACAGGCTGACAATTGGATTCCCAAGTATAATCAAACCTACCGATGCAGGGATTCCCAAAAGAATAACAAAATTCATACCGAACTTAATGTTTTTATTAAACTCTTTATGTTCATTCCTGGCCTGCAACTCAGAAATAGCCGCATACACAACAGCAACAACCGTCAAAGTCAGTATTTCAGTCGCAAGACTCATAAGCTTGTGAGAAAAAGACAGGGCAGTAATGCTGCCCTCCACCAATCTTGAGGCAATTGTCCTGTCCACTATCATGTTGATATGCCCGGAAAGCGTTCCTAAAATAATCGGACCCATCAAAACCAGCGTGTGTTTTATATCGGCATCAAACAACTCCGTACAAGTTTTTAATCTAAAGCCCTTAAAGAAAGCACCGGGGATGTATATCAGAAGCTTTAGCAAGCCTGTTGCAAGAACAGTAAACATCAGTCCTGTAATCCCGTATTTATCTGAAAGCAATAAGATATACAGAATCATTGGAAGACTTACTGCAAACCCTTCCAGGGCGGGCAAAATGAAGTTTCCATGTACATGCAGATAGCCTTTCAAAATGTATCCCAAACCTAATGCCACCATCATTGGCAGCCCGATTCGTGTCAACTTTACAGTCAAATCAAATTTTGACCCGCTGAATCCAGATGCCAGAATTCTGATTATCTCCGGAGTAAATATAAAGCACAGTATGGTCAATGCAACAGAAAAAATAAATGTTATCGTTATCAGTTTACTGAGATATCTGTTTACTCCTTCATTACCATCCTTATTTCTCACGCTGGAAATTATAGGAACGATAATTGTATTCATAGCTATGCCAATAAAAACAAAAAAAACAGTACTTGCAGTCATTGCAATGAAATAAGCGTCGGTTTTTGCACCCGACCCAAATTCTCCCGCAACAAACATATCCCTTGCAAAACCTAGCAGTTTACTTAATAAAATAATAATTATCAGTGTCAGCGAAACTTCAGACACTCTTGTTCTGGACAAGATATTCCCTCTTTTCAACAGATTACTACACCTTACTCTTTAATGACAGAAGTACCGTTATATTCTCGTGCTCCAGCAAAACATTGCCGCTCTTCCTAATGACCAGCCTGTATAATTCATCTACCTCAATGAATTTATCACCCTCCGCAGCTATCAATGGAATTTTGGGAAAAGCATTGAACAGCGACTTAAAGCTCCCAAGGTCATCCCATCCGATTTCCATTGGAACTACGGCAACATTTTCGCTTTTTTCCAAAAGCCCTATATCTATGGAAACTCCTTTTTCTATTTTACTGAAAATACCATTGATATCCCCTCCGGCTGAAAAAGCGCCATGAATATCCGGCACACGTTTTCGAACTTCATCCAAAAAAAGTCCTGTTCTGAATAAAAATATACCTGAATTCCATAAAAAACCCTTATTGATATATTCTATCGCATGATTTTCATCCGGCTTTTCCCTGAATGTCCTGACCTCAAACCCATTGCTCATAGGTTTTCCCGGTTCTATATATCCATATCCGGTTTCAGGATGACCCGGTTGAATTCCAAAAGTCACAATTCTTTCACCGGCCAAATCCCTCGATTCAAGAATGATTTTTACAAATAAATCTTCGCTGCTAATAAGATGATCCGCCGGGAAAACAACAGCAATATCATCTTGATTTGCTTTCATTACTCCCGCCATAATTGCCGGCAGAGTATTCTTTGGCATGGGTTCACCGATTATATTCGAACTTATTCCGTCAACACCGATTGCGGCCAAATCATCAAGAACCTTATTTGTATATTTTTCATTTGTAACAACATAAATATCTTTTTGATTACATAATTTAAGGGCTCTCTTATAAGTTTGTTGAAAAAGGCTTCCACCCAAATGCGCAAATTCAATGAATTGTTTAGGATTTTCTGCATTGCTGAAAGGCAACAGCCTTCGACCCTCTCCGCCTGCCAATATAATTGAAATCATAGTCCCCCCTGTTTATCATATAGAACCCTGGTTTTTTTTGCAGCATCATCCCAGCTATACTCCCTGTCAATATCATCGATTGTACACTTATCAAATACCTTAAGGCCATTACTGAGTATATCATCTACAATAATTTCAAGTTGTTTCATCAAACCTCGGATTTCACCTGCATCTATCACCCATCCAACATCATGCCTTTTCACAGGTTCAGCCATTTCCCCCACATCACTTACTATGACATTTTTACCCATGGCAAGAGCCGATAGAAGCAGACCACTCTGTGAAATTCTCTGGTAAGGCATGACAACTACATCACTTAAACCCATCCACGCAGTAAACTCACTATCTTCGAGTCTCCTGTCAATGAAAGTAATATTGCAATCTGTTGGTAGATCAGGAACAAAACCCATTCTGTTAACCCCTGCAACTATCAATTGAATATTTTTTTCAAATAAGAGCTTCTTTGAGGCCAGCCAGGCATCCAGCAAGATGTCAGTGCCTTTATATGCCTCCATATATCCCAGTATGGAAAAAACAATCTTATCGCCCTTGTCGAAAGATACAACACTCCCGGGATATATTTCATCCAATTTCAAAAGCCCATGGCTGTTGACTGATATATTGGAAAATCCATGTGCTTCCATGACCTTTTTGGCTGTTTCTGTATGAACTATAATCTCATCTGCGTTCTTCATAAGTAGCATGAAACTGCTCTTGCCCGACTCCTCTTTATTGTGGGTAAAAGTATCATGTGATGTATAAATAAACTTCAAATTCATATGCTTTTTCAAAATTTTCACCATAAAATTGTCCAGCTTTGGCATCCTTGACCATTGCAGATGCAGAACACCCGCCTTGAATTGCCTTACAAGAAACATCAGACGCATTTGCGACAGAAGATAGCTTAAAGCTTTTAATATCAATATATTTTGATCAGAGTAGTGGTATATTTTCTTAACTTTGATGTCGGTTTCAATGGCAAATTTTACATTTGCAACATACATAACTTCAGCATTCTTTATTCTTTTCAGCAAATTCATATCATAAGCAGCAAGATTACTGTATGACATGGGGTCGCAATAGATTACCCTGCAGGTGATTTTTTTAAAAAACTGCATATATTGCCCGGCGACATTTATATACCCATATTCTTTTATTGCCCTTTCCCTTTGCATGTCCAAATAATCATCTTCCGGATAATCATCCGCCAGTTCCAAAAGACGCTTTGCCAATGCATCGGAGTCATCGGCGGGACTGAAATATTTGGCTTTTCCGAAAGTCACTTCCATGAGAGCCTTCTGATCTGATGAAACCACCGGTATCCTATACATCAATGCTTCAACAGATGGCATACCAAACCCCTCAAAACCGGATGCAGTAACATAAGCATAAGCATTGACCATCAAATCCGCCAGCTCATCTTCGCTAACATAACCCGGCATAATGATTGAACCATTGAGTTCAAGCCGGTTTATGAGCTCATCTAAACTTATAGGGTCATACAACTTTCCTACCAGAACAAGAGGTAACTTGAGACGATCCTTCACCTTGGCATAAGCTTTGACAATTACATCGGCATTTTTATGTGCAAAACCAATATTCACAGCAAGTAAATGAGTTCTTTTCCGGGTTAGCGAGGGCTCAAAAACCTTTATGGGGTTGGGAATATATACGATTTTATCAACAAATTCAGGATAATGTTCTTTAAGTTCCCCTTTGTCAAATTCTGAAATTGCAATAATGTAGTCGCGAAGTTTAAAATCAATCCGGTAAAGTATATTCTCCTTAACCCTTGTAATTGCATCAAAGTTACCCGGACAGGATTTAAACTGAATATCATGAGGAAGAACTACCGTAGGAATCTTGAATTTTCGAAACCCGGTATAATAAATTGGAAAAAACAGAACATCAAAATCTCCGAGATGCTTCTTGAAAAACAGTGTTCTGTTGATTAAATCCTTAAAAAAACGAAGCTTTCCCCATCTTTTGAAAATGACGAATTCAGCTTCAGGTGCCAATAGTTTTGCTTTTTCAATGAAATCTTCGTAGCAGAACAATAATAACCGGGTCTTTGGAGAATCCATCTGAATCCCCTCAATAAGATTGCACACAACCTGCTCTTTGCCTCCCCTGAATTTTGCACCAAAGCTGGTCATATCAATCGCAATCTTCATTAATGCCTCCCAATGCAGTTAGCTTCATATGTATTTGCAATGCAATTCTTGTTGGGTTGTATTTTTCCAAAACCTGCTTTTTTACATCCTTTAATTGTTTATCCGTATAATTCCTGTCCAACACCTCAATAAGCCTATTAGACAGAATTTCCTCATTCTCAATATCTCCGAAGTATTCAACACTTCCGAAGTTGGCTTCCCTCATGACAGGAATATCTGAAACTAGAACCTTTTTCTCAAAAAGCATAGCTTCCAAAGGAGTCATTCCAAAACCCTCAAACATTGTGGGACTGACAAATAAATCTGCTTCGCGATAAAGATAATTTCTTTGAGAAGATGAAATATAACCGGTGAAAATTATCCTGTCACTTTTACTTTTTATATTTTCTTTCTCATCGTTTTCAGTGGTTCCTATGAGAACCAGATTATGTTCTACCCTGTCTTTTATCAAATTGAAGGCCTTTATAAGTGTATGGATATTTTTATGGTATCTAAGAGAATTCACACATAAAATATATGGTTTGCCAATATCAACTGGCTCAAATGCTTCAGTGTCAATTTCTATCGGCACCGGTATTACTTCAACCTTATGCAGGGCTTCGGGATAGAATTGACCGACATGCGATTTATTTTCATTGGAGCTGGTAATAATCAAATCGGAATTACGCATCATGGCATCATGTCTTTTTACAGTATAAATGTAATATGCTTTCCGAATAAATTCCGGAAAAAAACGGTGGTATAAATCCAGAAGGATCAGAGCACTGGGTTTCTTCCAACGGGTTTTTATTGTAATGCAATTGAAAGGTTGAAAGACTACATCCGGATCAATGTATCCTATAGCTTTTGATATGATTATCCTGTTAAGATAAAGCAGATTGAAGAAATAGTAACCTCTCTTGATTATTCGGGGCAGTTTCAGTTGTTTGCCATAGCTATAGGTTTTGATTCCCGGATAAATCCCAAGCAGCTGCTTCTCAACAAGATCATTGACTAAAAAAACATAATTGTCCTCAAGTGACAGTTCCATCAATCCCTTCACTATGTTAAGTTGGTGCTGTCCCACTCCCGTAACAGTATTAATATCCTCAACCGCTGTCATAATGAAAGCAATAACCATAAATCAACCCCCCACTGCTAATTTAAATTTTATCACACTCCTGCCTTGTAAACCGCTTAACCCCGGGATTTTTCAGTGTTTTACCCGTCGTGAGCTTTGATTAAAGGCTTTCATTAGCAAAGGAATCAACCCCAGTTGTATGAGTATGCCCCAAATAGATGGAACAAATAATGCGCCAAGTAACCCTGCAAAAATAAATTTCCCACCAAACGGTACCGTTATTATGAAGGTTGCAGCAATCCTCAAAATCCTGCCAATTACCATTGACAACAAAAGGGATGGTAAAATCCTACCGGTTTTTTCATATAACAAACCTGCAAAAAATCCATATCCCGCCAATTCAAATACCATCGATATACCTATCGGATACAACACGGGCATGCCAATTAACAATGTATTTATAAGTGGGGCCACAGCTCCTATTATCAATCCATATTTCTTACCGCAGATAAAACCACACAGCAACACCGGTATATGCATAGGTAAAAAAACCTGCCCCGGTATCCCCGTCAAGTGAAAAATTAGCGGAAGCAGTATAGAAATTGCCAGAAAAAGTCCGGCATATGTCAGTCTTTTTGTTTTGTTCATGTTATTCCTCTTATCTTCCTGAAATTATATGTTCATCTGATGTTGAATTCAGATGTCGTTTATACTATAGTCCCTTGAAAATAACTCCTCTTTCTGCAAGATTATTGCATATCTGTTCGATATATCGATTATTATCATTACCTGAAAACTTAAGACAAATATCAATATCGGTAGTTACCTCTTCACCTGTCCAGACAGTTAAAATATCCGGAGGATTTGCTATGGTCCTTATCATTTCAATGTCATGTGCGGTAAGATCAATTGCGGTTAAAATCAGAATCAGCCCCGAATCCAACATTATGTTGATAATTTCAGCAGCTCTTCTAATGTGCTCCTCCCGGTTGTTTCGGTTTTTATTCCGAATATCCGCATCTACTCCATATACAACGGACCCCATTCCAATAAAGTAGACCATCTCTCCATTTTGAAACAATCTGCTTTCCAACATCCTTGCAAGGGTTTTTTTACCTGATTGGCGTGGTCCGGTGATTACTATCAGCGATGGCCTTTGCTTGTATCTGTATGCCCTGTCCTCCCTGCTTATGGAACTTTTTATCCAATTTGCATTACGAATCATAACTTGATGCCGCACATCTGAGAATTCATCTTTAATGATTCCGGTAATAATCCCGCCACCGGATATTTCATATCCGTCAATCAAAACGAACCTGCTGGTGGTAGGCACTGCATCAGCATAATCAAAGGCAACGGAATTTTTCAGTGAAATAACACATTCTGCCACCTCATGTCTGTCAACCCGGTCCTTCTTCTCACTGCTTAAATTTGAGGCATTCATAACCCGGCCGATTTTTTCAAGACTGCACTCAACTTTTGATGTACCTATCTTAATTATGTAACTCCTGCCGATTACAAATGGTTCTTTTCCAAGCCAAAAAACATTGGTTTTAAGTATGGAGGCCACCTCAGGGCCTTTTTCGTCACTCCTGGCCGCCAGTTCTCCCCTTGTAATGTAGATCTGGTCATTGAGTGTAAACCCAGTCGAATACCCTGCAGTAACCTTGTCTGCTTTCTCAGTATTAAAGGATTCCAATGTCTTGACTGTGCTTTTTTTCCCTGATGGATAAAATGTAACAGAATCACCTGCACTCAATGTCCCGGTTTCAACTGTACCTGCTATGATTCTTCTATTGTCATTGTTCATTGTGAACTTGTATACATCCTGTACCGGCATCCTGAAAACCATGTTTTCAGGTGAACCCTCGCTCTTGAATGAATCCAGTTGCTCAAGGACAGTCATTCCGGTATACCACGGCATATTTTCATTGCCGGCTCGGGCAACATTATCGCCCATCATACCACTGACAGGTATAAAAGCACTTGCTGAAATATTTATTTTTTTCAGGAACCTGGAAAATTCTCCGACTATTTTTTTATAAATCTCATTACTATAATCCACAAGGTCCATTTTATTGATTACTACAGCAACCTGCCTGATCCCCAGCATTGAAAGAAGATATCCGTGACGGTTGGAATTTTCCATCACACCTTCATCAGCTGCTATTACCAAAACTGCTGCCTCTGCCCTTGCTGCACCGGTGACCATATTCTTTAGGAATTCAATGTGTCCCGGAGCATCAATGATAATGTAATTCCTCATTGCGGTGCTGAAAAAACACCTGGCTGCATCAATGGTTATCCCCTGGGCCTGTTCATCCTTCAGTGCATCCAGAAGAAATGCATATTCAAAAGGTTTGGAATTCCTGCGACAGTTTTCCTTTACCTGTTCAAGCTTTCCTTCCGGAAGAGAGTCTGTATCTGCCAGCATTCTACCGACTACAGTACTTTTACCGTGATCAACATGGCCGACTACAACAATATTCATATCTTCAAGTGTCTTACATGTATCCATCTTTTCTCAACTCCTCCAGTCCGCCACCGTCTTCCTTGTCCTGCTCCCTGCCGGATCGCTCTGCTATATTCCTGAGTTTCCCGCTTTTCAATTCTTCAATTATTTCAACAACATTTCCGGCAGTTGATTTTATCGGACTGGTACAGGGCTCACATCCAAGGGATCTGTACCGAATGCCTTCCCCCTGATCGTAATATAAAGAAACTGTAGGAATACTCTCCTTTTCAATGTATTCCCAGATATCAACCTCAGTCCAATCCAGTAGAGGATGTATCCTTACATGTGTACCCGGCGCAAAATCCGTCTTGTACTGATTCCAGAATTCAGGAGGCTGGTCACCTACTGCCCAATCATTGTTTTTATCCCGTGGGGAGAAATACCTTTCCTTGCTCCTGCTTCCCTCTTCATCAGCACGCACTCCGACAATAACCCCTGTATAAGGTTCAGTATTTTTGTCAACTTCATATTTACCGGTACCGTGGTTCATCCTATAGCGGGGCCATTCTCCGCTCAGCGTATATTTCAAGGCTTCACTTTTCAACAATCTGCAGCACTCAATGCGGCTGCATTTTCCATTTGGATATGTCATTCCCGACTCAAGCACCTTAGTGTTCTGCCCGTAAACCATGTCAAGATTATATTCAATTGCCAGCCTGTCCCGGTACTCAATCATTTCTTTGATTTTATAAGATGTATCAACATGAACGAGTGGAAACGGAACATGACCGAAGAAAGCCTTTCTTGCAAGCCAAAGCATAACTGTACTATCCTTGCCGATGGACCACAGCATACACAATTGTTTGAATTGGCTGTAAGCCTCCCGTAATATATGAACTGAACGAGCTTCAAGTTTTTCAAGATGATTCATAAGTTAACCTCAATTACTAAATAATACTATAAATTTACCTTATTAATCCATTAAATCTTAAATACCAGTCAAAGAAAGCCGAAAGGCCATCCTCAATCGGAACTGATGGATTATATCCAATTTCATCAACGGATTTACTTATATCCGCTACAGTTTTTACGACATCACCGGGCTGCATTCCCATGTGATTTATAATTGCCTTTTTACCAATGATTTTTTCAAGATAACATATAAAGTCCATTAGTTTTACCGGCTTGTTATTTCCCAGATTATAGATATCGTATGAAGAAACATTCCTTCGCTCGATAACCTTTATAATTCCATCAACTATATCGTCAATGAATGTATAATCCCTTTCCATCTCCCCATTGTTGAACACATTTATGGGCCTTTCGTTTATTATTCCATCAGTAAACAAATAATATGCCATATCCGGTCTTCCCCATGGACCGTAAACTGTGAAAAACCTCAGGCCAGTGGATGGAATTCCAAAAACCGAATAATATGAATGAGCCATCAATTCATTTGAAAGTTTGGTTGCCGCATAAAGGCTTACCGGCTTGTTTACATTATCTGAAGGTGAATAAGGATAGTTGACACTTCCCCCGTATACAGAACTGGAAGAAGCATAAATAAGTCTTTTTACAGGATACTTTCTGCATGCTTCCAGTATGTTGAAAAACCCATTGATATTGGAATCAATGAATGCCCGGGGATTCAAAATGGAATATAATCAAATTTTTCTTCGGAAAACACTTCATTTATCACCGGCGCATCTGCTATATCAACCTTATGAAATATGAATTTTTCATCTTTCTTCAGTAAATCCAACCTGTTTTGTTTCAAGGCAACACTGTAATATCCATTAAGATTATCAATTCCGGTAACCGAAAACCCCGAATCCAATAATTTCTGACTAACACTGAAACCAATAAACCCGGCACATCCCGTAACCAGCACCTTGCATTCGCTGTTTTTTTTATTTTTTTGTATATCCATTGGCTACACCCTGCCTTTTATCATAACTCATTTTATCATATGAGTTCTAAAAATTTGATTCATGTATTTTATAAGGTTCTGCCCCAAAATCCAACATGACTGTTTCATCAGTAATTTTCTTTCCAATACATTTTTCAAAATCCCCGATATTGCGGCCTTTCTTTAATAGCACTGCGATATATCCACCTCCGCCTGCACCGGTTATCATTGAGCCATCGCTGATATTATGAACAGACGCTAGCAATGATTCAATCTCATTTGTACTGTGAAGGTGACTCAATTCTTTATTTACTGCATGCTGGGCTGTCATAAGTCTGCCAAATCTCTTGAGATTTCCTTTTTCCAAAGAACTTTTCATTTCAATTGCAATGGCATGTCCTTCTTCATACGCTCTTATAACCTTTTCATAGCCGAGAAGATATCCTTCTGCTATGTCGGATAAAATATTCCCCGCTTTTCTTGTTTCACCGGAATAAAATATTATCATTCTTTTTCTTAATTCAGCCTCTGTTTCCTTTTTCATGGA
>CAYYXJ010000065.1:0-13909 GCA_964475455.1 uncultured Clostridiaceae bacterium
TGATATTATTGCTGTTCCCAGTCCTCCAAGGACTTTCGGAATATCTTCTTTTCCAGCATATACCCTGAGTCCGGGTTTGCTGATCCTCTTGATTCCCTTGATTGCATTCCTTTTATCGGAAGTGTATTTAAGTGTTATTCTTATAACTCCCTGGACGCCGCCTTCGAGAACCTTCACATCACTTATATATCCTTCTCTCAGAAGAATATCAGCAATGGATTTCTTGAGGTTTGAAGCAGGAATATCAACTGTTTCGTGCCTGGCTGAACCCGCATTTCTTATTCTTGTTAACATATCAGCAATTACATCTGAAATCTGCATATTGTTATCTCCTTCCCAAACCTTACCAGCTTGCTTTTCTTATGCCTGGGATCTGACCTTTGTAAGCCAGTTCCCTGAAACAAATCCTGCATATACCATATTTTCTCATATACGCATGTGGTCTGCCGCATATCTTGCATCTGTTGTATTCACGGGTTTTATATTTCTGCTCCCGCTGCTGTTTTAAAATCATTGCCTTTTTAGCCACAATAAATCCTCCTCGTTACGACTTTTTGAGGGGCATGCCCATCAAATCGAGCAGTTCCCTGGCTTCTTCGTCACTTTTGGCTGTGGTTACAAAACACACATTCATTCCCCTGATACTGTCCACTTCATCGTAAACAATTTCCGGGAATATAAGCTGTTCTTTAACACCAACCGAATAATTTCCCCTGCCATCGAAGGAATCAGCGGAAACACCTCTGAAGTCCCTGACCCTGGGAAGGGCAATATTCATGAACCTGTCGGCGAATTCATACATCCTTTCGCCTCTAAGGGTTACCTTGCAACCTATCTTCATTCCAGCTCTAAGCTTGAAATTTGCAACTGATTTCTTAGCAATTGTAACAACCGGTTTTTGTCCGGTTATAGTGGTCATGTCCTTGACGGCTGAATCAATTGCCTTTGGGTTATCCTTGGCTTCTCCAACACCCATGTTGACAACGATTTTTTCAAGCCTGGGAACCTGGTTTATGTTCGAATAACTGAACTTATCCATCATGGCCGGTATAATCTTTTCTTTATAAGCATCTTTTAATCTTGCCATTTCTTAAACCTCCCTCCGGCTTATTTCGCCGCTTCCTTTATTACATCAATGGTCTGTCCACATTTTTTACATGAGCGAACCTTACGACCGTTTTCTTCAACTTTTCTTTCGGTTCTAGACGGTTTCTTACATTTGCTGCATACAAGCATAACGTTTGAGGCATCAATGTGAGTTTCCTGATGGATTATTCCGCCCTGCTGGTCCATTCTTTTTGGTTTAACATGTTTTGTTGCTATACCAATGCCTTCAACCAGAACTGTACCTTTGTTGGGATTCACTTCAATGACTTTGCCTGATTTTCCCTTGTCCTTGCCGCTCAACACCATAACGTTGTCTCCGGCTCTTACATGCATTTTTCTTGCCATGTTCGTTCCTTCCTTCCTAAAGCACTTCGGGCGCCAGGGAAACTATCTTCATATAATTTTTATCCCTGAGTTCCCTGGCCACGGGTCCGAATATACGGGTTCCCTGTGGTTCCTGGTCTTCTTTTATTATTACAGCTGCATTTTCATCAAATCTTATATAAGAACCATCAGGTCTTCTGATTCCTTTTTTGGATCTGACTATAACACACTTAACGACTTCACCTTTTTTTGCTGATCCGCCGGGTGCTGCACTTTTAACACTACAAACGATTACATCGCCTATATTGGCATACTTTCTCTTTGATCCGCCGAGAACTTTTATGCACATGAGCTCTTTAGCTCCGGTGTTGTCAGCTGATTTCAATACTGTCTGCATCTGAATCATTATAATTCCTCCTCCCGACGTTACTGCGCCTTGTTGGTAATCTGAACCAAACGCCATCTTTTATCTTTGCTTATAGGTCTGGTTTCCATTACTTTTACTGTATCACCGATACGGCATTCGTTATTTTCATCGTGAGCCTTCAATTTATAAGTCCTCTTGATAATTTTCTTGTAAAGAGGATGCTTTACACTTGTTTCAACGGCAACAACGATTGTTTTGTCCATTTTGTCGCTAACGACCTTACCGGTCCTGGTTTTTCTAAGATTTCTTGTATTATCCATACCGTTCATTCCTCCATCTGCAGCCATCAGCTACCGCTGCCTGCCAATATTTCACGTTCCCTTATAACTGTCTTGACTCTTGCGATGTCCTTCTTTACAGCCTTAAGTTTCATAGGGTTTTCAAGCTGACTTGTTGCAAACTGAAATCTAAGGTTAAAAAGTTCTGATTTCAATTCGTTCAATTCTTTAGCGAGTTCTTCAGTTGATAATTTTCTTATATCATTAGCTCTCATCTGCTTCACCAACCTTCTCTTCCTCATCTCGGATCAATATTCTGCATTTTATAGGAAGCTTATGCATTCCTCTTTTCAATGCCTCGACAGCCATTTCTCTTGAAACTCCGCCGACTTCAAACATGATACGGCCGGGTTTGACAACTGCTACCCAATACTCCGGACTACCTTTTCCACTACCCATTCTGGTTTCAGCCGGTTTTTTTGTTACAGGCTTATGAGGGAATATCTTTATCCAAAGTTTTCCGTTTCTACGCAGGTAATGGTTTATAGCTACACGGGCTGCCTCTATCTGATTGCTCTTGATCCAGGCGGGTTCCATTGCCACCAAACCGAAATCACCATGAAGAAGCTTGTTGCCTCTTGTGGCTTTGCCCTTCATTTTACCTCTGTGTACTCTTCTGAATTTAACCCTTTTAGGCATTAACATCAGTCCAGTCCTCCTTCCGCAACGACTTTTTTCTCCGGAAGAATTTCTCCCTTGTATATCCAGGTTTTAACACCAATTTTACCATAGGTTGTATTTGCTTCAGCAAATCCATAATCAATATCCGCCCTCAGTGTCTGAAGAGGAATTGTTCCTTCATGATAATGTTCATTTCTTGCAATTTCAGCGCCGCCGAGTCTTCCTGCACATGCAGTTTTGATTCCCAGGGCTCCTGCTTTCATGGCCCTTGACATAGCCTGTTTCATTGCTCTTCTGAAAGAAATTCTTTTTTCAAGCTGCTGTGCTATACCTTCGGCAACCAACTGGGCTTCTATATCAATATTTTTTATTTCTGTAATATTGACCAGAACGCTTTTTGCCGTAAGAGCTTCAACTTCTTTTCTTAGCTGCTCAATACCTGCTCCGCCTTTACCAATGATGAGTCCGGGTTTTGCAGCATGGATATTAAGTTTAATTTTGCTGGCTGCACGTTCTATTTCTATGCGGGAAATTCCTGCAATATATAGCTTTTTCTTTATATATTTTCTAACCTTATCATCTTCTACAAGGTATTTGCTGAAATCACGCTTGTTAGCATACCATTTGGTATCCCAGTCTTTTATAATTCCGACTCTCAAACCATGGGGATTAACTTTTTGTCCCATTACTTATCCTCCTATGCTCTTTCCTTCAAAACCAATGTTATGTGACTGGTCCTTTTATGAATTCTGGATGCGCTGCCTCTTGCATTTGCCATAATTCTCTTGAGGGTAGTTCCCTGACCTGCATATACATCAGCTACATAAAGCTTTTCTTTATCAAGTTCAAAATTATTGACTGCATTTGATTCAGCAGACTTGAGAAGCTTCAATATATATGGGCTTGCTGCCCTTGGGGTATGCTTTACTATAGCGTAAGCTTCCTCAAGGTCTTTGCCTCTTATAAGATCAATAACCAGTTTAACCTTGGTAGCAGGAACACTAATATGCTTGACGCTGGCTCTTCCTTCGTCTTTTCCAATTCCAAGAGCTTTCTTTTCCTTTTTTGTAAGCAGGGGAGCTTTCTGGAATTTCCTTCTGGCTTTATTCAATTCAATTTTCACTTCTTCAGTATTTTCAAGAAGTTCTGCCGTAGAAACTTTTTTCTTAGCCATTTTTTTCTCCTTTCACTGCCTTATGACACAGAGCTGGACTTGTCGCCCTTGTTGCCATGACCTTTGAATGTCCTTGTAGGGGCAAACTCACCCAATTTATGTCCGACCATATCTTCTGTAATATATACAGGAACATGTTTTTTACCATTATGTACAGCTATTGTATGCCCGACCATCTGAGGAAAAATCGTTGATGTCCTTGACCAGGTCTTTAAAACCTTTTTATCATTCCTGCTGTTCATTTCCTCTATCTTCTGAAGAAGCCTGGGAAATACATAAGGTCCCTTTTTTACTGATCTGCTCATTCTGAAGTACTCCTTTTACTATCCATTCCTTCTTCTGACGATTAACTTGTCAGAAGGTTTGTTTTTCTTCCTTGTCTTGGCTCCAAGTGCTGGTTTTCCCCATGGGGTTGAAGGTCCCGGTCTTCCGATAGGTGATTTACCTTCGCCGCCGCCATGCGGATGGTCATTTGGATTCATAACTGAACCTCTTACTGTAGGTCTGATACCCAACCATCTTTTCCTGCCGGCTTTACCCAATGAAATGTTTCCGACATCGATGTTTCCTACCTGACCAATTGTTGCTTTACATAAAAGGCTTACCATTCTGACTTCTCCCGAAGGAAGTCTTACCTGTGCAAATTTGCCTTCCTTTGCCATAAGCTGTGCTGAGTTTCCGGCTGAACGAACCAATTGGCCGCCTTTTCCGGGCTTCAGTTCCAGGTTATGTATTATGGTACCGACAGGCATCTTTTCAAGGGGAAGCGCATTACCAAGTCTGATATCTGCATCAGGACCTGACTCAACAACGTCACCGACCTTTAGGGTATGTGGTGCCAGTATGTATCTTTTTTCACCATCAGCATATAAAATCAATGCAATGTTGGCACTTCTGTTGGGGTCATACTCAATTGATGCAACTTTTCCCGGAATACCGTCTTTATCTCTTTTAAAATCTATGATTCTATATTTGGGGCTTGTACCGCCGCCATGATGTCTTACGGTTATTCTTCCATAGGAATTTCTTCCGGCACTTTTTGTCTTTTTGGCCAAAAGGCTCTTTTCCGGTGTTGTCGTAGTTATATCTTCAAATGTTGAAACCGTCATAAACCTTCTTGCCGGTGAAGTAGGACGAAATTTTTTAGTTGGCATATTCTTTCACTCCTTATCCGAATCCGCAGGCTTACTGGCCTACTCCGAATTCCTCTATACTGGTTTTATATTTCTTGTTGATTGCTTTTTCTTTTCCGCCTTTTTCAAGGTAAATAATCGGTTTGGGATCCATATCAATCTTAACAATTGCCTTTTTGAACTTTGCTGTTCTTCCCTGATGAACGCCCATTCTTTTCATTTTTCCCTGATAATTTGCAGTATTCACCTTAAGAACCTTGACATTGAAAAGTTTTTCAACGGCATCTTTTACTTCGGTCTTCGATGAATCGGGATGTACAAGAAATGTATACTTTCCTTCAGCCATATCATCGCTGCTTCTTTCAGTAATATATGGCCTGATGATAATATCTTCATATCTCATTATACGTATACCTCCTCAACCTTAACCACGGCATCCTTTGTCATTATGCATTTGTCATACTTAAGAATGTCATAAACATTAAGAGCACCGACTACTGTGGTCTTTACCCCGGGTATATTGTCCGTGGATTTGATTATTGTTTGATTGCTTTCAGGCATAACCAGAAGAGTTGTTCCTTCTGCATTCAAATTTCCAAGAATTTCAGCGGCAACCTTTGTCTTGATTTCTGTAAGCTCGAGTTTATCAAGAACCATGAAGTTACCATCATTTACCTTAGAGGTAAGAGCTGATTTCATTGCAAGTCTTTTAAGTTTTTTAGGAACTGTAATCCTATAGCTTCTCGGCTTTGGCGCAAAAGCAACTCCGCCGCCTGTCCACTGTGGCTGTACTGTACCGCCGTGTCTTGCCCTGCCGGTTCCTTTTTGTCTCCAGGGTCTCTTTTTTCCGCCTCTTACTTCCGCTCTTGTTTTAGCAGATTGTGTGCCCTGTCTCGCATTGGAAAGCTGCGCAACAACCGCACTGTGCATTGCTGTTTCACTAACTTCGATTCCAAAAATATCTTTGCTCAGCTCCATGCTGTCAACTACTTTTCCTTTTATGTCATAAACATTTACTTTAGGCATTGCACTTCCTCCTTCCATTATGCTTTGACTGCTTCTTTAATAACGAGGACTCCGCCCTTAGGGCCCGGAACCGCGCCTTTTACCAGCAGTAAGTTCTTATCTTCATATACTTTAACTATTACTAAGTTCTGTATGGTTACTTGTTCAGATCCCATATGTCCCGGCAGTTTCTTTCCTTTGAAAACTCTGCTTGGGTTTGACGCTCCGCCCATTGAACCGGGCGCCCTATGGTAATGTGAACCATGTGTTTCAGGACCTCTTGAAGTTCTGTGTCTTTTAACTGTTCCTGCAAATCCTTTTCCTTTGGAAACTCCGGTTATATCAACCACGTCTCCTTCAGAAAACATTTCAGCAACATTAATGTCCTTGCCTACTTCAAAGCCTTCAGCATCTTCCAGCCTTATTTCCTTGAGATATCTCTTAGGTGTAACACCTGCCTTGTCAAAGTTTCCCTTCATGGGCTTGTTTGCCTTTGATTCCTTGATATCATCATATCCGACCTTGACAGCACAATATCCATCCTGCTCGTCAGTCTTGACCTGCAGAACGGAAACGGGGCCTGCCTGAACGGCCGTAACCGGTATTGACAAACCTTCTTCGGTAAATATCTGTGTCATGCCGATCTTTTTTCCTAGTATGAATTTCTTCACCTTTCGGTACCTCCTTGGTTATTGGTTCGCCTTGGCGAACATGACCTATGGTCTACAACTTAATTTCTATGTCCACACCTGCCGGTAAATCCAGCCTCATCAATGCATCGATGGTCTTAGGTGTTGGTGACAGAATATCTATCAGCCTTTTATGAGTTCTCATTTCAAACTGTTCCCTTGCATCCTTGTACTTATGAGGAGCTCTCAGTATGGTTACAATCTCTTTCCTTGTGGGAAGGGGTACCGGACCTGAAATCTTTGCTCCCGACCTTTTTGCAGTCTCAACTATTTTGTTGGCTGACTGGTCGATTAGCTGATGGTCATAAGCTTTAAGTCTGATTCTGATTTTTTGTTTTCCTGCCATATGTTCCTCCTTAATTCTTTACCAACAAGATTCCTGTACACTTTGCCGGGTGTTTCCTGCATTTTGTATTTTAAACCCGGTCATGCCGGGTGTAAAACTTCACATCTCGTACAGTGACTTGTCGCCCGCTTTCTTGAACCGGACATTCTCCTCCGAAGTGACCTGCCTTCCATATGGCAGCAATCTCCGGATTCTTCGTATGCCTTGTCACAGCAAGAGTCATTATAAACCAGCCAAAAACAAAAAGCAACAACTTTTTTCAATAAAAAAGCTGTAAATTTGTCTTTCAAGCCAGCTCAACAATAGTATACCTTGAAAAACCATTTGTCAAGCCACGTATCCGGGTGTATCTGGAACTTTTCGTTTACGAAAAGTTCAGGTGCACTGGGAGCAAATATCAATAGTTCGATAATGATTTGTAAATATAACTCTTCGACAAATCATGGAAGAACTTATCTGGTTGCTCTGTGCACAACTCAAATTTCCCGAGGTTGATTAAGGTATAGAATCAACAGTACATTGAGAGCATAATATAAGTTCGATAGTTACTTGTTAACTAAGCTTTTTAACAAGTAACGTAAGAACAGCTTAGTTGCTCTATGTACATACAACGGTCGTTTACGAAAAGTTCAGGTGCACTGGGAGCAAATATCAATAGTTCGATAATGATTTGTAAATATAACTCTTCGACAAATCATGGAAGAACTTATCTGGTTGCTCTGTGCACAACTCAAATTTCCCGAGGTTGATTAAGGTATAGAATCTTGGGGATAATAATTTTTAATTAAGATTTTAGGAAATCCGCCCAAGTAAATGATTCTGCCTGTGATTCACTCTTCCAGAACTCAAGCATTGATGAATACCACCCTATCTTGTCCTCTATGCGCTTTTCATAGTTAGAATAATCGGAATCAATCACCTCAGATGTAAGTTCATAATATATGAGGCCCGGGGCATGGGCTGAAGTGTGAACAGTGCTGCAGGCCTGTCCGACCGCATGGTATAAGGCAATCAAAGATTTATCATCTGTAGATTTAGCCTCATTATGAACAGACAGTATAGCTTTCTTTGCCTCTTGCATCCCTATACTTCCCTCCGCCCATTTCCTGCATATGAAAACAGCTTCCTGCACGGATTTACTCGGGCCGGGGTTCATTTTACCGATTTTTTCAATGATTGAATCCGCACAATCGAACGCCCATAATATCAGGGTTTTCCTGTCACATGCTTCAATTGAACTTATAAGGTCCATCAAGCATTTGCTCTCATGTGAGAATAAAATTTTTCGCTTTTGTTTGATTTTTCTTTCCAGATCATAGTATATATCCATTTCAAATCTCCCTAAGGTGCGGTAGAATTCAAAAGCGGTTAAACCTATGTTATGTCTGTGAGGATTCCAGCGCCAGATGAGCCATATATGATGAACGCACCAGCGGAGAGCTTGCAACATATCCAAACCCAAGTGAATAAGCTGTATCTTCATATTTTTTAAATTGGTCGGGGTGAATATATTCAACCAGCGGTAGATGAAGTTTGCTCGGAGTCAGATATTGTCCAACAGTAAGAAAATCACATTTATGCTTTCTTAGATCCTTTAATACAGAAATCACTTCGGATTCTGTTTCTCCCAGTCCTACCATAATTCCTGATTTCGTTTTACCCGTATAACCCAACTCCTTTGCATTGGATAAAACCTCAAGGGATTGTATATAATCCGCTTCCGGTCTTACAGTTCTATATAATGAAGGCACAGTTTCAATATTATGTCCAAGAACATCCGGTTTGCATTCCACCACTTTTTTCAGTGCTTCTTTGTTGCCCTGCAGATCCGGTATCAAAAGCTCAACTTTTGTACCCGGATTAATCCTTCTGATTTCAAATACGGTTTTGGCAAAATGTTCAGCTCCGCCATCCGGCAGGTCGTCCCTTGTTACAGATGTTATAACCACATATTTGAGCGATAAATCTTTTACTGCCATAGCAACATTCAAAGGTTCTTCAGAGTCAACCGGTTCCGGCGCGGCACCAGTAACATTACAGAATCTGCAGTTGCGTGTGCAGTTTTTCCCAAGGATCATAAAGGTTGCAGTGCCTGATTGAAAGCACTTTCCCCTGTTGGGACAAATTGCTTCATCACAAACTGTATTAAGGTGGTATTTATCTAGTATTCCCCTGACTTCCTGGTATCCGCTGCCCGCCGGTATCCTTACCCTGAGCCAATCGGGTTTTCTTTCTCTCATATATTCACACTTTCAATGTCTGAGTATTCAAATTCAAATCCAATTTTTTGTGCAAGGGTCTCAACAATTTTGGTTTTCGTTGAATCAAAATCAACCACTGCCCCTGTCAACTCCTGAACGGAAGTAACACCTCTGTCACCTAAGCCACATGGAACAATCCATCTGAAATGGGATAAATCCGTATTGACATTAAATGCAAATCCGTGCATTGATACCCATTTTCTGATTGCCAGACCTATTGCAGCAATTTTATTTGTCCCAACATAGACTCCTGTGTGTTTTCCATCTTCTGCATGGGCTTCAATGGAAAACTCATCATACAGTACTTCTATAATGGAAGACTGAAGATTACCGACAAACGCCCTTATATCCTTACCGTATGCAGTAAGATCAAAAATCGGATATACCACCAGTTGGCCCGGGCCATGATATGTTACGTCGCCGCCTCTTTCCACCCAATGTATATCTATACCATTTTCCTTTAAAAAGTCTTCGGATACAACAACATTGTCATCCTGCCCACGCCTGCCCATGGTAAGTACAGGAGTGTGCTCAACAAGAAACAGGATATCACTGCATTGTCCGGCAATCCTCAGGTCCCTTGTTTTCCTTTGTATCTCAAGAGCTTGTCCATATTCCATTTTCCCAAGGTCAATGACCTTTACATGTTTTTTATCCATCGCTTACCTATTATATAAATATGACTGATAAATTCAAGGTCTGGCCTTGAATGATCTCAGATTCAGCTTCGACTTCCCTGTATATTGTACCCACCCAAACTGTTTAATTGTAAAGAATACCACTTTGCTGATTTAAAAAATTACAGCAGCGGGACCATGTCAATGTCCAGTCCGTCAGCCTTTAATATATTCATGCCTATGGGCCTTTTATTAACCGTGCTTACAAAAATCCCTTCAGTAAGAGGACTGTACATCAAATTTAAATCAGTCTTTGAATTAATGAAACGAATTTTTCTGGTCCAAGCTCCTTCTTGTTTTTCCATTTTATCTACCAATTCATGATCCTTTGCATAATTGATGAATTTTTCCATTGAGCCACAATCAGCTTCTGCCAGACAGATAAATCCATTCCTCGATAAGATCAATTCCTTTTCCCCGAAGGAATGAACTTCTCCTTTGTAATTATATAATGTAATTATAATATGGTGGTTGCAGCGCTCTATGGATAAAGAAATATTTCTGCCAAGATCGGTAACTTCCAATGGCAGAAATGCAAAACTTGATTTGTGGACCCTTACATAAATATTACATATATTATTTGAATAGTATGGAAATTCCCTGACTTCTCCATTATCAGTGTGAATTTCTATATTGTCATAGAAGTGAATCGGAATCATAATTCCCAGTCCGGCACTTGTCATATTCTCCCTTTCATATTGCTTGGGCTTATATGAAACAATTGCAACCCCCTTATCCTGGAGACATATCTTACGGCCCTCATCTCTGAAACCCGTATAATTTACTTTTCCAAATAACTTGTACTCATTATCCTGGCCGGGGCGTCTTCCGTTGAAAATATATCTTGAATAGATTACTCCCGTATCAAAAAGCCTTTTTGCAGAATCTTTGTTTCTGTAGGTTATGGCAAAGGAATCTGAAACAGCACCTCCGTGGAACTGGCTTTGGGCAGTACCCATGGCAAATTCTTCCGTCATATATGTATAATTCCGGCCCCTGACCCCCGGGTATTCATGCATCACATCCTCGGGGGTTTCATGATATACATTACTTGGTATGCACTCAGTCATATACTCAGTTTCATATGGGTATTTTTTGTTGAATGCAAGTACATATAAATATTCGGGACAATGGTACTCACAGTTAATTACCCATGCAATGTTCGGGAGCGTAAGATTTTCCAGACCACCATGCATGACCTGGTTTGGATGAGTTTTAAATAAATCAAGTATGGGATTGGCAAACACCTTATCCCCAAAAACATACCATGAAAGACCTGACATAAGATGAGGGTGTCCGACCATGTCAATGCTATATGACCTTGAATGAGGTCCTGCCAATCTTGAAGTTTCCGGATGATAATGGGTCGCTATCTCCACCCACATCCTTTCCTCACACTTCAAAGCAAGTGCTTTTGCTTCAGGGTTTTTAACATGATTTGCCATCTCTGCATAACAAAGCGTATCAATGGGGGTGTATGTGTTGCTTCCGAATTCCATAATTGCACCACAGCGCATGAACAATTCTTCAACTTCCTTCAGCTTATGTAAACCTCTCTCAAAATACTCAGGCAAATCAAACAATTCTCCGGCAACAAGCATTGTGTATATTGCCATTCCCGCAAAATTATCGTTGTACATTGAAATGTGCAGCCTGTCATCTGCACTAAGAGGAAGAATGCCAATTATATAATCCCTGAGTTTTGTCTTTATGTCATCTTCAAGCAGATCACCGTAACGCACCAGCAACTGAGTAAAGTTCATGGGCATGAAATGACATTTTTTGAATTCAGTGTTCCGGATTATCGAATTAGCCTTTCTTGCATATTCTCCGCCGGCTTCAAACAATGGAAAGCAGTGCCATAAAACTTCCCTGAATCCGATTGGGTTTTCAAGACCCGGACTGCTGCCGTCAGTTTTTATAACATCAAGCATATGGTCAAGGTATCCCATGTTATATATTCTTCTTCTTTCAATTGATGGTTCTATATATTTCATGCTTCATCCTCCTGTTATATTCTAACATAACTGCTTGTGTGATATTATATAGTTCACTGCTTCAGGAGGATGAAAATGAACCGAAAAACAATAACAGCCATTACAATTTCAATCACTCTATCCTTGTTGCTTTTTGGATGCCAGGGAATGACAGCGCTGGAAAAATTGAATAAAGCCTCAGAAAAACTGCGTGCAGCAAAAAGTATTTCCATGAGCACTGAAATATCTGTGAGTAATGTAAGTGATTTATCCGATATCTCAAACCCCTTTAGTTTCCTTGGGCAGGATATCTATGTCGGAATGGAAGCAAAATATTCATACCCGGTAAAGAATAATAAAAATAGTATCAAAGACATTGAAATGGCCGTGGAAATGACTATGAATCCATTTGGTGAGAAAATGGTTGTAAAATCATATTTCCAAGATGGTTTTATGTATATGGGAATACCTTCAATGCTTGAAGAACTGATTCGTATTGACATGGATAGTCCTGATTATGATGAAATCAGATCATCTGCAACTTCTATTCAACCGGGTGATCTTCTTATTGATGCAGTCGATGGAAATGCCATAAATATCACAGCTCAAACAATTGATTACATGGGCAATTATATAAAGGCAGAATGCATACAGCTGACGATAACGGAAGAAAACATTGAACAATTTTATCGGATACTTGGTTCTGCCGCAGATACAACAAACATACAAGCAGGTAAAATGTCTGAATCTGTAAATTTTGATGATTTTGTTTATAAAATATATATTGATAATAATAATAACATTTTAAGATTTGAATTAGCTTATGGTGCAGCAAATGATGGCGGGCTAACCGGTGATACTATGAATATTTCAATGGTTGCCGACATTTATGATGTTAATGATACTACTGTTGACTTCCCTGATTTCTCTGAAGCCATAGATTATTCCGACTTTAAATGATAACCATCAGGATAACTGATTCCCAAGGTTTTGTTGAAAAACATTGCTGATCATGTGCACTTGCTTTTTTACTCTCTATTTAAATATCAGAAACTAACTTTCCTGCCAACAAAAACAATTATTTTTACAAATTATTGACAGAATACATGAATTTAGGGTAACTTATTATCAATAGCGGAAAATAAACAGGCAGAGTAGGATTATGCGCGTACAGTGTCCGGAGGACGGGAAGTTGTCTTCGGAACGAAGGAAATGGTATCCGCGGTGCATCTTCCGCATTCCGCTGCCACATAGAGATTAATCTTCTTTACGTGGTTTGCCATAAAAAAAGGAGATTTTTTTTATGACAAACACTAGAAAATTGGTTATCCTGTCCTTTCTGACAGCCCTGACCATAGTACTTGCACGGTTTCTTTCATTCCAGGTACAAATTCTTCGAATCAGTCTTGAGTTTATACCAATCATGATTGCAGCTATTTTGTTTGGTCCTATTGCCGGAGGCATAGTTGGAGCTGTTGCTGATATTATAGGATTTATGATGTTTCCAACAGGAACATTTTTCCCTGGTTTTACCATCAGCGCATTTACAACAGGTATTATTTACGGGCTCTTCTTTTATAACAAGCAAATTACTTGGCTTAGAGCAATTACAGGAACATTTGCCAAGTTACTTGTTGTCGATTTATTGATGGTTGGGACCTGGTTGATATTGCTATACAAGATACCTTTGGCTGCCCTGGTTCCTACAAGACTTTTGAAAATTGCAATAATGCTTGTTGTTGAAACTGTATTTGTTTACTTCGGAGTAAGGCCTATTCTTTCAAGGTTATCCCGATTAAGCATGTTCAAACAATCAAAAGTGGCAGAATAATTCAAGTCACCTCCATAATCATGCATTAACCCCTGGGGTATTTACTCGATTTTCAGGTAT
>CAYYXJ010000066.1:0-13887 GCA_964475455.1 uncultured Clostridiaceae bacterium
AATGACCAAATGGCATCAAAGGTTGATGGTCTTGTCGAGGGGATATTAGTTACGATAGTTTATACAATAAATAATGAAGGACAACTGATTCTTGAAAGTATAGTTCCCGTTGAAGTAGATTCCAAATCCATTAATGCAATGGGAATCTATCAAGGGCTTATTGACGGAAACAGCATCGAGGTCCTGGTTGACGGCACATATATAGCACTTAGAAATACCGAAGTTGAAACCATGACCGAAGGTCTGAAAAAGGATGACTCCGTTGAAATTAAATATACTATTTCATCAGAAGGTCAGTTTCTGCTTGAAAGCATCAAACCTACAGAGTAGTATACCTTTGATATTAATCAAGAATATTTTTAATTTACCCACCGACTCCGGTGGGTTTTTCATTACTCCATTATCTTTGTTATTACCTCTTATTGCAGTCAAGTACCAAATTGTTAATAAAATCACATAAAACATTGAACCAACCCTTTGTCAGGTGTAGAATAAGTATGTCAAAAGATTAACGAGGGGGCATTAAAGCTTTTGACCGAATCACTTCATTTGAAGCACAGGCTTTTGGGCATCCATTTGCAAGGGGCTTACGTACGAGACATAAAAGAACATACAGTGGAAAAATATTTTAGCAATTTGGCAAAGTACTTTTTTGGCAACTGAATTTTCATTTATGGAGGTAGAAACATGCAAGTTAAAGACGCCCTGGATAAGTATGGCCGTTCACCAGACAAACTGATCGGTGCCATGCTGGCATATCAAAACAGCACCCCGTGCAACTATCTTACGGAGGCTGACATCAGGGAATTCGCAAAGGAAACCGGCCTGCCCGAGAGCAGGGTTCATAGTGTAGCATCCTTTTACTCGCTGCTGTCAACAAAACCAAGGGGGAAATACATAGTTCAGGTTTGCTATGACGTTCCCTGTTATGTCAATGATTCAGTGAATGTTGTTAAAGAATTGGAGCGTATGCTCAAGGTTAAGATGGGAGAAACAACTGAAGATGGATTGTTTACCCTTGAGTATTCAAGCTGTCTTGGTTGCTGTGACAAAGCACCGGCCATGCAAATTGGTGAAAATTTATATGGTAGTTTAACCAAGGACAAAATCGCAGACATATTGACCGAGCACAGGAGGAAACGTCATGAGTGAAATAACATATAAACTCTTAACGAAGAATTTTGGTGAAATTAAATCTGATTCAATTGATGACTACATTGCCAGTGGAGGTTATTCTTCATTAAGAAAAGCCCTGAAGATGAAGGATATGGAAATTATAGATGAAATAAAGGAATCGGGTCTAAAAGGAAGAGGCGGAGCAGCCTTTCCCACCGGATTGAAAATGGAAGCTGTTAAAATGGCGGAGGGCAGTCCAAAGTACATCATTTGCAATGCAGATGAAGGTGAACCCGGCAACTTTAAAGACCGCTATCTTATGGAGAATGACCCTCATCAAGTCATTGAAGGAATGATTATATGTGCAATTGCAACAGGCATCCGCTTTGGTTACATATTCATCAGAGGTGAGTATGTTAAATCACAAAAAATAATGGAAACAGCTTTAGAACAGGCAAGGGTGAGAGGGTTTCTCGGAGAAAACATACTCAATACAGGATTTGATTTTGATATTGAAATCTATACAGGCGCGGGCTCTTATGTCTGTGGAGAAGAATTTGCACTGCTTGTAACCATTGAAGGAAAATCTGGAAGGGCAACATACAAACCTCCTTTTCCAACAACTATGGGGCTATATGACAAGCCAACACAGATAAACAATGTGGAAACATTCTGCACAATTCCCCATATCATCGAACTGGGTGGACGTGGCTTCAGTAAAATTGGATCAAAATCATCAACAGGTACAAAACTTGTTTGTCTCAGCGGAAACGTAAAACGTCCGGGGCTCTATGAAGTTCCCTTTGGTACAACCATTCGACAGATTATTTTTGATCTTGGCGGAGGCGTCCCCAACAACAGGGGAATAAAGATGGTACAGCTTGGAGGTGCATCAGGACCTGTTATTCCTGAAAATATGCTGGATATTCAACTGGATTTTAATGAAATGAGAAAAAATGACCTTACCTTCGGTTCAGGTGCTGTCATTGTAATGGATGAAAGAATAGATGTGCTCGATGTTCTGAAGCGAATCATAGAGTTTTTCCATCATGACTCCTGTCGCAAGTCCACTCCCTGCCGCGAAGGTCTTACCCAACTTATCATTCTACTCGATAGATTTATAGAGGGAACCGCTTCAAATCAGGATCTTGAACTAATGAATATACTTATGGATACCATGAGCCAGGCATCAATATGCGGTCTTGGGCAGGCCGCTCCTACAGCAGTTCAGAAAGCTCTTAAATATTTCCCAGAGGAATTCACATCCAGAATCAGCAACCATGTTGCTGCTGTGTAGGGAGGTTTGAAATGAATATGGTAAATTTAACAATAAACAATAAGGCTGTCAGTGTAGCGGAGGGAACCTCAATACTGCATGCTGCAAAAGAAACAGGTATCACAATTCCCAATCTTTGTTATCATCCGGACCAGGAGGTAAAAGCAAACTGCAGGGTGTGCGTGGTTGAGGTTGAAGGGGCAAAGACGCTTCAAGCTGCCTGTGCTACTTCAGTAAAGGATGGGATGGTGGTTCGTACAAACACAAAGAAGGTCCGGGATTCAAGAAAGGTTGTAATTGAACTTTTACTTGCAAACCATGACATGAACTGTCCTTCCTGCAGTAAAAATAATCATTGCGGACTTCAGGAAATAGCGGCGAACCTGGGTGTGCGGGAAAGCAGATTTCAAAATGTTCTTGAAGAGCAGGAAATTGATACCTCCAGCCCTTCAATTGTAAGAAACCAGAACAAATGCATCAAGTGCGGACGCTGTATCCAGATGTGCAAACAAGTTCAGGGTCTTGCAATTCTTGACTACATAGGAAGAAGTGATGATGCTCAAGTCAAACCGGCTTTTGGATGGTATCTGGCCGATGTTGCCTGTGTAGCATGCGGACAGTGCTCTGTAGTTTGTCCAGTTGCTGCCATTACAGAGAAAGAGGATATTGAACAGGTCTGGGAAGCAATCAACAATCCAAAGAAAACAGTTGTAGTTCAAACAGCACCCGCAGTAAGGGTTTCCCTTGGTGAAGAATTTGGAATGGAACCCGGAGAGATTGTTACAGGCAAGTTGGTAGCATCACTCAGAACCCTTGGCTTTGACAAGGTTTTTGATACTGATTTTACAGCTGACCTTACAATAATTGAAGAAGGGCACGAACTGCTTCAAAGAATCAAAGAAGGTGGAACACTCCCAATGCTTACTTCATGCAGTCCCGGATGGATTAATTTCATAGAGCAATACTATCCTGAATTGCTGGCACATGTTTCCTCCTGTAAGTCCCCCCAGCAGATGTTCGGATCACTGGCGAAAGGTTACTATGCAGAGAAAATCGGTGTATCTCCAAAGGATATCTTCAGTGTATCCATAATGCCATGTACTGCGAAAAAATTTGAAGCCAACAGGGATGAAATGAGTGTAGATGGAGAAAACCCGGATGTTGATGTTGTCCTGACCACCCGGGAGCTGGCTAAAATGTTGAGACAGGCTGGTGTTGATTTCAGCAAACTGGAAGAGGAAGAATATGATGCTCCATTTGGACTATCTACAGGAGCTGCCGTTATATTCGGCGCTACCGGTGGTGTCATGGAGGCAGCACTTAGAACAGTTTATGAAGTAGTTACAGGAAAAACCCTGGAATCTCTGGATTTCAAGGCTGTTCGTGGTCTTGAAGGAATCAAGGAAGCAGAAGTTGATCTTGACGGAACCATAGTGAAAGTTGCAGTAGCCCATTCACTTTCAAATGCCAGAAAAGTAATGGAATTGATAAAAAGCGGAAAAGCTGAGTATGCTTTCATTGAAATTATGTGCTGTCCGGGAGGGTGTATAGGAGGAGGAGGCCAGCCTTTCGGTGGAACCAATGAACTTAGATTGAAAAGAATCGAAGCCACATACCGGGCAGATGGTGAACTACCCATTCGAAAATCCCATGAAAACCCTGCTATTAAAAAGCTTTATGAGGAGTTCCTCGGCGAGCCCCTTGGCGAAAAATCTCACCACCTGCTTCACACCCATTACCACAACCGCAAACACTAACCAAGCATAAAAAACGAACATCCCAGGGATAACGTGTCAGATTTGACACGTTATCCCTGGGATGTTCGTACCTTTTTTTGATATAATGAGGTCAGGAATTGAGGATTTTATAATGGCTGAGAAGAAAAAAACTATTGGGATTTTAACAAGTGGCGGTGATTGCCCGGGATTGAATGCTGCCATCAGGGGTGTTGCTAAACCTGCTCTTGAAGTTTTCGGAATGAAAGTTTATGGCTTTTCAAATGGTTACAGAGGTTTAATTGATGGTGATGTCAAGGAACTGTTCCAGGATGATATGTCCGGAATTCTTACAATAGGAGGCACTATTCTCGGCACAAGCAGGGAGCCCTTCAAGAAACTTCGTAAAAGTCCTGATCTAATAAAAAAGATGATTGACAACTATGATAAGTATAAACTCGATTGCCTGGTAGTCCTGGGTGGTAACGGAACTCATAAAACAGCAAATCTTCTTAGTCAAAAAGGATTGAATGTAATAGGATTACCAAAAACCATTGACAATGATCTCTATGGAACGGATGTAACCTTCGGCTTTCACAGTGCTGTTGATATTGCTACAGGGGTTATTGACAGGATACATTCCACAGCACAGTCCCATGGCCGTGTAATGATAATAGAACTCATGGGCCATGACGCCGGTTGGCTTACACTTTATGCGGGGATTGCAGGTGGTGCAGATGTAATACTTATTCCGGAACTTCCATACTCAATCGACAGAGTAATTGAAAAGCTTCACGAAAGAGAAAAAGAAGGTAAAAAATTCTCCATAGTAGCAGTTGCTGAAGGCGCTATGACAAAAGATGAAGCAAACATGGGTAAGAAAGAATATAAGGAATACATGACCAACTTACCTTATCCATCAATGGGCTACAAAGTTGCTGCAGAAATTGCAGCAAAATCTTCCTTTGAAATACGTGTCACTGTTCCGGGTTATCAACAACGCGGCGGACAACCAAGTGCTTACGACAGGATTCTTGCAACAAAGTTCGGAACCCACGGAGCAGAGTTAATAGCCAAAAGCGAATATGGGAAAATGGTTTCCATTTCAGAAAATATACTTACCGAAATACCCCTTTCCGAAGTAGCCGGCAAGGTCAAGCTTGTGCCAAAAAATCATCGGCTCATCAATTCCGGAAGGCTTTTAAATACAAGTTTCGGTCAGCCAAGATAAATCAAGCTATTAAATAAATTGCTGCTACAATGAAGCCAAAGAAAGCTGTCATGCTTATGGCTATTCCATTTATACCAAGATCAATTTCAAACCCTTTTTGAATGAATTTTGATTGTTTTAGAACCTTTCTATATAAAACCCAACCAACACCAAAACTTACAAAGAATATTATCATATTCTTTATATATTCAATTATGTCGAAGTTGACTTTATAATTGAAGATGCTGCTTATAAACAAAGGTCCTGCAAGACCCATGGCCAGACAAAGGAAACCCATGATGGTTATTGCGGATTTTTTCCAGAAATCAATGTGGATTTTTTCCTCACCTTTTCCTCCGAAGAATATCCCTGAAAGTTTTATGAAGGATATTATGGTTCCCAGGTTGATGAATATTACAACATACTCCAGGAATCTGCCATGAACACCGCTTTCAATCATAAATTTTGAGACACTTCCGTTGAATAGAGGAGCTCCAGTTATTCCCATCATGGCCGCCATCATCATAACAGACACATACGGCATACGCCTGAAAACCCCTTTGATTTCTGTGACTTTTCTTTTCCCGTACCTTTCCGTAATTATTCCTGCACACAAAAACAGGAGACTTTTAAATATAGCGTGATTGAACAGATGCAGTATGCCACCAAAATAAGAGAGCTCGCTACCGGAGGTAATTCCAACCAAAACCAGTCCAAGCTGACTTATGGTATGGTAGGCAAGAATGAGTTTCATATCCTTTTGTGCCATTGCGAGAATGAACCCCACAATGGCAGTTCCGATTGCGATGTATAAAAACAATTGATCAAGATGAAGGACAGGCATGAACATTTCCCTGATTCTAATGAACAGATAAATACCGGATTTTATATAAAGGCCTGATAAAACCACGGAAATAATCGACGGAGCACTTGCCGTTGCATGTGCTTTCGGGAGCCAACTGAACAACGGAAGAAAAGCACACTTTAAAGCCACACCTGTTACTAAAAAAGCAAAGGGTACTGCCAGCGTCCTTACATCAGCAATATCAAACATCTTTCCTGAAATTATATCCATATTCAGTGTACCGAATATCTTATACATGAATCCAAGTCCGAACAAAAAGAAAGTCATTGCCGTTATATTGGTTATGAGATAAAGCATGCCGTCATAAAGGGATCGCCGGTCTTTCTTGAACATGATGAGAACAGAAACAATTATTGTTGATACTTCGGCAAGTACATATATATTGAAAAGGTCCCTGGAAAGAAAAATCGCTATAATCATTGCCTGTAAAGTTAAAAAGAAAAAAATGAACAGGTTGTTCATGAAATTTTCAAGTATTCCGAACAAATAGCATATGAAATAAATGAAAACCGTAAGAAGAACCAGTGCAGCAGAAAGGGTATCACAACGCAATGTTATCCCTGCTATTCTCTGGAAATTACCTAAAACTATTTCATATGGTCCGTTGATCTGGACAATTGCAAAATTATAAATTGACAATCCGAAGAGTAAAATCTGCAAGAAAAATCCGAGCCATAAAACCATGCTCTTCTTTATCAGGTATATCATTGCACCTGCAACTATGGGTAAAAGTATCAATGCATAAAGAATCACTGTCCGTCCTCATCCTTTCTGTGTTTTATGACTTTTATCCAGTTGGTAGTTCCGAATTTATGGTACATTTCTATGAACATTATCAATGCTACTGCCGTAACGGATATCCCGACAACAATTGCAGTAATAACCAATGCCTGAGGCAGCGGGTCTGCAGGAACAGCTACTTCTCCATTGAAAATTGGAGGCATACTCTCCGCAGTCCTGTTGATTGACAGAAAGAACAGTATTACTCCTCCACCCATTATTCCCAGGGATATAATGGTCTTTATTATATTTCTTCTTGCACAAAGCCCATAAACTCCAATGAAGAACAATATAATAGCTGTATTCTGGGCATTTATAAAATTAATCTTCATCTCCTCCTTCAATGAATGCAAATGTATAAAATATAACAGTCAGTCCACTTGCAACCTTAATTCCAATTAATATTCCAACAGCTGTGTTGTAAATTCTATTGAAAAATGGAATAATCTCCCTGAAACCAACAAGAATCAGCAAAGATGCCAGCGCAAGTATAACTATCAAAATAAGCTTGTCAACCTTTTGCAATAATTCAAGGCGGCCGATTTCATTTGGATTAACAAGATAACGGCACATGAATATAGCTACAAGGATTGCACCTCCCTGGAATCCACCTCCCGGTTGGGTGGTTCCGGTCAGAATTACATAAATACCGAAAAGAATAATCAACGGATATATGAACTGGAGAATATCATCCAGTATTTCAGGACGTTTGTTGTCATCATGCATCTTTGCTATCCTCCTCATCCTTTAATTCTTTTTCCCAGGGAGCTGCAAAATAGAAAACAACACTAACGGCAACCCCAAGCAGAAGCGCTTCAAATAAAGTGTCAAACAACCTGTATCTAAGGTATATTGCCGTTACCACATTTGTCATCTCTGATTCTTCAACTGCATTTTCTATATAATAGTTATATGCCAATGGCTCCATTGAGTATGAAAAAATATCTGACATAATTAAAACACCCAGACATACAATTAAGGAAATGAACAAAATAATTATCCTTCTTTTGCTGTTTTTACTCATCTTTGCTCCATTCCATTTGCAAATCAAAACTATAACCCAATTCTTTAAGGTCCTTGAAATTAGCATCAATGTATTTTTTCATATCCTCTATATGATAATTCTGTTCAGAGCCATAAATAGTAAAGTTGTTTTTATTTCTCCTGACTACCAGATCCCATCCATGTCTCGTCTTTACTTCCTCCAAAGACTCTGTTGTGTAGAAAATCTGGGCTTCAAGGTCTTTTCCTGAACAGAATGATTCCATCCTCTGCAGTACTGTATTGTGCCTTCTGAATAAATCCGACTGCCTGTATTCATGTCTTAATTCATTGGTATAGTAAATAGTGAAAACCTTATATTTTTGAAGTGCTGACAAATAAATAACTGTAGCTATGGTGCTTCCGATAACTGCTTCAGCCAACGCGGCATCCGGTGCTCCCAATAGAACATAAACAAATGCACTTCCTGCTGAAAACACTGCAAGATAAATGACAGCTCTCCTGAGTTTTGGAGTCTGTACAGCCATAAAAGCAAAAACAATCAGGGCAATATACATGGTTTTTTCAATTATCGGCAGCATTATCGTCCTTTCCTCCGTCAATTCTATGCCCACCTCTATAGGCTGACTGAGCTATGGCATGTGTTATTACCGGATTTATTATCATAACTACTGCAACCAGCAGCAATACTTTCATTGAAAACCAAGTCAATCCTGAATGCACAATTGCGCCGATGCATATGGTAATGAAACCCACGGTGTCTACCTTTGAACCGATAAGAATCCTTTGAAAAAAATCCTTGAATCTAAATATACCAAAAACTCCTATCAGTACAAATAGAACTCCTATTCCGATAATTATGCTGCCAATCAGTTCCCTCATCTTATATTTTACCTCTGTCCCTTACAAATCTGGCTATGAACAAAGTGCTGACAAATCCCAGCAATGCATATGTCAATGCAATATCAAGGAGATAATTTTTTTCAAATATAATTGCACACATAACCAGGATTACTATGAGTTTTGATGACAGCAGATTGAAACCCAGAAGCCTATCCCAGATGGTTGGTCCAATGAGTATTCTAAGAGCCATCAGCAGTGCAGCAGCTGTAAGAATGTGTGCATAGATATTAATCATGTTTAGCCGCCTTCTTTAAAATTCCCTCGAGTGGTCCATTTATAATCACAGCTGCCTCAATCGGATCATCGGTTGATTTATCAAGCCATAGAACTTTTATTCTCTGACCCTTCTTTTCTATTGTAACTGTACCGGGAGTCAGGGTTATTGCATTTGCCAAGGTAGTTGATGCCAGGCCTTCCGGTACAGTTGTTTCTATATCAATTATTCCTGTTCTGCTTTTACCTTTGAGTATGAATGGTATAACAGATATCCCGGATTTATAAATCCTGAAAATAAGTACAACAACAAAAACTAAAATCATAGGCAAGTTCAACCTATAAGCACTGGTAAGTTGATTAGTTGAAAGAAATACATTTGCGAATACTGCTGAAAGTGCTCCGAGAAAGAAACCGGAAATTATTATTGTCCATGAAACACCCTCGTACAGTACGCACCATACCATCATTCCAATGATTCCGAATTCAATATAATATAATAACTTTTTCATTCAACATAAGAATATCAAACAACCGCAGATATTAAAAGAATTGTATTCGTATGAAGGACTATTTCTTTACCATTTGTGCAATTTCTGACATCCGGGGATATGCATACTCAAAGAAGCCAATGAAAGCTTTACAATAGATGTTCAAATTGGTTTCAGGGTCCCGGTATCTTCTGCAACCATCACGGCATATAAAAAACCAGCGGCATGTTTTACAATTCTCGTTGATCTGGTCACCCTTTGAAAGGAATTCTGTTGTTTTTTTGCTGTTTATTGCATTTTCAAAACTACTTTCATGTACATTGGCAATGCATGTTTCATCAGTAACATAAAAATCACAGGGATATATGCCGCCATCAGCCTCTATTACAAACTGACAGGCACATCTACCCGACATTCCGCATGATTCAGGAGGATAACCAAGTAGCATTGCAATCCAATTGTCAAAGGTGCGTACTACTGTAATATTTCCTGCAATTACATCCTGATACCACACATCAAAAGTTTTTTTCAAGAATACCTCATAGTCACTTGGAGAAAGGGAAAAATCGTGTAATCCGGGTGGTTCATCTGCCGGATCAAGACAAGGGATATACTGCACATATCCAATTCCCTTTTTTTTGAAAAATTCATAAACCTGCTCAGGATATTCTGCTGTTGTCGATGTAATTACACTAAGCGCATTATATTCAACTTTGTATCTATCAAAAAGATTTTTAGTTTCCATTACTCTTTTAAGACTGGATTCATTTGAAGAAAAAACCCTGTTCCTGTTATGAACCCTGGAGGGACCATCAATGGATAAGCCAACCAGAAATTTATATTCTGAAAGAAACTTTGCCCATTCTTCATTAATTGCAATACCATTTGTTTGAATCGAAAAATTTATTTTCATCTTCCTTGTATTGAGCTCTTTTGTCTTGGAAACAAAAAATCTGAAAAAGTCGATGCCTGCCAGAGTAGGCTCACCACCTTGAAATGCAAATGAAATGCTCTCTGTTGCATATTCTAAAGCTCTTTCAATTATTTTTACAGCTGTTTCCCTGCTCATGAAACCCTTTTCATGAGTCGGGTCTGCAGCATCGGGTGAATGATAGAAGCAATATCTGCAACTGAGATTACAGTGTCCTGAAGAGGGTTTTATAAGCACATTGATGTTGCGCCGCAAATTGTCATTCATAGTCTTTTGCCTCTGCCTTGAGTCTTGCCAATTCTCTTTTCAATTCTTCCCTTATTACAAAATATTCCGGTTCATCATATACATTTCTTAGCTCTGAAGAATCTTTTCTGAGATCAAAAAGCTCCCATTCTTCAGGAGTCGTTTCATCAATTGAACCCGCTGTACCAAGTGCTTTCCCGTAGTAATAAATCAACTTATAATCCATTGTCCTTATTCCATAGTGTGCCGCCACATTATGGTGGGCCAGATGCATCCAGTATCTGTAATACATGGATTGCCTCCAGTCATCAACAGCTTTTCCCTCAAGAATCGGAAGAAAACTCCTTCCCTGCATGAAATAGGGACTCTCAATTCCTGCTGTATCCAGTATCGTTTGGGCAAAATCCAGATTCAAAACCATATCATGTGAAACTTTTCCGGCCTTGATTTTTTTAGGATACTTTATTACCAATGGCATCCTGAGTGATTCTTCATACATAAACCTTTTATCATACCATCCATGGTCACCAAGATAAAATCCCTGATCAGAGGTGTAAATTACCATGGTATCCTCAGTAAGCCCCTCTTTTTCAATCCAATCAAGGATTTCTCCTACACTGTCATCAACAGAAGCAATACACCTTAGATATTCCTTTATATACCTTTGATATTTCCACTCCTTCAGTTGCCTGTGGTTTTCAAATTTTACTTTTTCACCTTCCCATGTTGTATATTCCAATTCAGATACATCATCCGGCACAGGGAGTGAGTCCATCTTTTCATAGCCATCCGGGACTTCAATCTTAAGGTCCAATGAATTGAACTCTCTTTCCACTCTCATTTTTGCTCTTTTTGCTGCTTCAGAACGATTCTCATAGTCATCAAAGAATGTTTTAGGCAATGGAACATCTTTAATAAACATATCTTTATGTTTATCATCAGAAAGCCAGGGTCTGTGAGGAGCCTTGTGATGACACATGAGCATGAATGGTTTTTCTTTATCTCTTTCATCAAGCCATTTTATTGATTTCTCGGTTATTATATCTGTGACATATCCGGTAAAAACTTTTTTAACACCCATTTCAATCATTGTTGGGTCAAAATAATCACCTTGATGCGGCAGTACATTATAATAATCAAAACCTGTAGGATGGTGCTTTTCGCCTTGTCCAAGATGCCATTTCCCCACTATTGCAGTTTGATAACCTTCATGTTGCATGATCTTTGGAAAATTTTCAAGTTTGTTGTCTAACTTATCCCCCAACGTTTTTACACCATTAATATGTGTATGTGTTCCAGTTAAAATAGTTGCCCTGCTTGGAGCACATATGGAATTTGTACAAAAACAATTTTCAAATCTTATACCATCCCGGGCTATCCTGTCCATGTTCGGTGTTTCATTGATTTTGCTTCCATAGCAACTCATTGCATGACTTGCATGGTCATCTGTCATTATAAAGATTATATTGGGTCTTTTCATTTCATCTCCCTCCTAAAAACCTAAATAACCCCTAAATAATCCCAACCCCTAACTAATCACAGGGAATATAGAGGTTTTCAGGCATTCCTTGGTGGTTTCGCCGTTATTTGATTTTCAATCGATGTATCTTTTTATATCAGGCATTGATCCTGCTGCATCCTGGAATAAAAGTCCTTCATCTTCGCTTTTGTAGTCATCAGGTTTTTTGAATTTCTTAAAATACTTTTTTTCTACAGCATCCCCTGCCATGCTGTGCTTTAAAATATTAACCAGCTTTTCGCGCATTTCCTTGGCCTTGTCATCATATATCATATCCCCGGCTTTGTTGTGGCATTCCATCGGATCGGCAAACAGGTCAATCAACCATTCCTTATTGTCCGGAGCCGAATAAAAGTACTTGAAGTTATCTTCAACAAGCATATACATTCCTTTGTTACCACTGTGATACTGGCTTACAACCGGTCGTTCATACTCTTCGCTGAATAAATCATTGCCATCATACCGGTTGCTATTTTCTATTCCTGCATAATCAAGTATCGTCGGAACTATATCAACCAGGGAAACCGGTTCATCACATTTTACACCTTGCTTTGTGCCGGGCTTCCTAACTATCAATGGCACCCTGACAGCCGGGTCAAGAAATCCTCTCTTCCCATAACAGTTGAAATCCCCAAGCATCTCACCATGGTCGGAGGTATATATAATCAAAGTGTCATCCAACATGTTTTCATCCTTCATTTTTTCAATGATTCTGCCGACATTATAATCAATGAAGGATATGCACGCATAATAATATGCCTTGATCATGCGTTCAAGTTCCATGTCACGGCCCTTGCTCTTATACTTATAACGATTTTGAACCCTGTTCCAGTAAGTCTGCATTGATTCAAAATCACCCGGAACGAACGGAAATTCCATATCGGGGGATCTGTACAGTTTGTTCCATGGAACAGGGACTTCAAAAGGCGGGTGAGGCTTTATGATTCCACACATCAGGAACAGTGGTTTTTCCCTGTCTCTGTTTTCAATTGCTTCTATGCTTTTATCAACTGCCCATGTTGTATGATGGTACTTCGCAGGCAACTGTGATGGCTGTGGGACATAGTACATCTCACTTCTAATCCCATGAATGTCCTTAACATGACCAAATCCTTTTTCTATGAGAAAATCCCTGTAATCATCACGGTCCGCTCCGTTGACTTCTTCACTGGTATATCTTTTATCATATCCCCAAAGTGCCATATTACCTTCATCATTGAAGTTAAAATGCATCTTCCCGACACCTACTGTTTGATATCCTGCCTTATGCAAAGTCTCCATGATACTCACATTGCCTTCAGGCATCATTCCGTTCTTATTGCAACCAGTATTGTGACAGTACTTTCCCGTAAGTGCTGAATATCTTGCAGGAACACATACCGGACTGGGGGTATATGCTTTAGTAAATGTTGTGCTTTCCTCAACCAGGGAATCCAGAACCGGAGTTTTTATTTTTTTATTTCCAAGTGAATGTATCGTGTCATACCTTTGCTGATCTGTCATTATCAACAATATATTTTTCATTTTCATCACCCTTCCAACCGTAGTGTCAGTTTCTGACAGGATCTGCCTACTGAATATCTTCAGAGTAACCGAAAGCCGCCTGCCACTCCCTCCACT
>CAYYXJ010000067.1:0-13713 GCA_964475455.1 uncultured Clostridiaceae bacterium
TTATACAGGAGTTTTCGGGCCAGAATTATGCATTTTGCTATGGAGATGTAACCGCAGAAATTGAAATGCTTGAAAAAATCATAAAAGGGCGGAACAAATGAGTAAAAGCATAGTTATTACGGGAAGCACAAGGGGAATTGGGTTTGAGATGGCTGTGCAGTTTTTGAAAAATGACTGCAATGTAACATTGTCCGGCAGGGGAACTGAGCTTGCACATGAAATCAGGGATGAACTGAAAGATTTCAGCACAAGATATATATACATTTCATGTAATGTTCAGATTAAAAATGATTTACAAAGACTCTGGGTTATATCTTTTGAAAAATGGGGAAAAATTGATATATGGATAAACAATGCAGGGCAGAATACTCCTCATGCATTTTCATGGGAAACAGATGAAAGCAATACCAGGCAGATTATAGAAACAAATATTACTGGAATGATACTTGGCTCTCAGATTGCAGCAACAGGGATGCTCAGGCAGAAATTCGGGGCAATTTATAGTATGGAGGGCCTGGGTTCAAATAATATGATTCAGGAAAAGACAATTCATTATGGAACAACAAAGCGTGCTTTGACATATTATATGAAGGGACTTGCGAAAGAATTTAAGGGTAAAGGTATTATTGCAGGGAGATTATCACCGGGGATGATGCTGACAGATTTTATAACCAAAGACACCGACGGAAAACCATCCGAAGTTGTAACAAGTGAAAACTTCAGGAAGATTTTTAATATTCTGGCAGACAGGCCGGAAACTGTGGCTGCTTATCTGGTGCCAAGGATGCTTGCCAATAAGAAAAATGATGCGCATATAATGTGGCTGACAAACTGGAAGGCAGCATGGCGTTTTATGACGGCACCTTTTAATAAAAGAGAGCTAATATAAAGACGGTGAATTACTTCACCGTCTCCATCCCGCTTCAGGCCGGGACCACCTCTCTATTCAATTTTACCAATCGAATCACCTCCTTTATGAAGATTTCGCGCGCGGTACTTAATAAGTATATACCTTATTAAAAGGATTCAAATATATAGTATATCTATACTTGTTTTATACCTGCGATAACATCTGCATATTGAGGAAGCCATTCTTCCTGTGCGACAAGCATCTCGTCAGTCAGTTTCCATATTTCGGGAGGGTTCAATACTGCTCCTGTAAGAGGATCCATCAGCATAGCCTGCTTCAATAATGTTACGTCCCCGGATACTGCAGCTCTAACTGCCAATCGTTGTACATCAATGCTCTGTTGACAGACCGCAGCACAACCAAGGGGAAGATCTCCGACAATCGGTATGTTTATACCGTTGGCATCCACATAACCCGGGACTTCAACTATGGCATCTTCAGGAAGGTTTGTAATGCAACCACCGTTTCTGACATTGAAATGTCCTCTGTAAATTTTACCGGTCTCTAAGCTCTCAATTATAAATGAACCGTGCTCATGACTGCGGTTTTCATATAAATATCTATTAGGTTCATCCTTCATCATCTGAGGGAATTCGGTATCATATGAATTTTTGCGTTCCTTGCATTGCCTCAGGTAACCACCAGGTTCTCCGTCTATCCAAACACCTAGCTCAATCCAATCCATGATTTCTTCAGGCCTTTTACGGTACCAGGCAACATACTCACTGAGGTGTCCGTTGGACTCTGTACTGAAATATCCGAAACGTTCCATCATATCAATACGTACTTTTTGGGTTTTGGAATATTTTTCATGTTTCTTGAGAGCTTCAAGAAGAAGGGGGTTCATATCCTTTCCTTTATGCTTGATACTTATATACCAGGTTTGATGATTGATGCCTGCACAGATGATGTCAACTTCTTCTTTAGGAAGGCCCAGGGCATCAGCAATAAGTCCGTGTCCACCTTGAACACCATGACAGAGACCGACTGTATTGACTTTTCCATATTCATTTGCAGCCCAGGTCATCATGGCATTTGGATTTGCATAATTAAGCATGAGTGCATTTTTTGAAGAGACTTCTCTTATATCTTTGCAAAGGTCCAACATGAATGCTATTCCACGCTGGCCGTATAATATTCCACCTGCACAAAGTGTGTCGCCGACGCACTGATTTACACCATATTTCATGGGGATTTCAACATCAGTTTCAAAGGCTTCCAACCCACCGATTCTAACAGTATTTATTATATAATCTGCATCCTTGAGAGCCTCTCTGCGGTTAAGAGTTGTTAGGATTTTCAAGTTCAATCCGTTTTCAGCAATATCACGCCTGCAAAGCTGTGCAACCATATCAAGGTTATCTTCATCAATATCCATGAATCTGATATCAATGTCCCTTAACTCAGGAACACTTAGGATGTCAGTGAGCAAGCGTCTTGTAAAACCGATACTTCCGGCCCCTATAAAAGCTATCTTAATTGCCATTTTGCTACCCCCGTTTATATAATGCAATCATTGTATCCCTCCAAAACTCATAATTCAACCCACTGTTCCCAACCACCAATAATCATTCCCGACCTGAATATTTCCGACCTGAATATTCAGGTCGGGAATGATTATTGGTGGCTAAAAAAAACGACTGTATGTACAGTCGTTTTTTATGGGGGAGGAAAACGGTTATTCGTATCTCAAAGCCTCTATTGGATTCAGGTTTGCTGCTTTGTAAGCCGGGAATATTCCAAATACAAGGCCTATCAGAAGGGAAAAGAGGAAGGAGAGCAAAGCCCATGACGGGACGACAACAGGAGGGACAAAATTGGAAATCAGTGTATAAATCATTCCGATTCCAAGCAGGATACCCAATATCCCTCCCAGTCCGGTGAGAACGAGGGCCTCGATTATGAACTGTATCATGATACTTGATTTCCTTGCTCCGATTGCCTTTCTGATGCCGATTTCACGGGTTCTTTCAGTTACTGATACCAGCATTATATTCATAATTCCTATACCGCCTACAACCAGTGAAATAATGGCTATTCCACCAAGGATGATTGCCATTGTCTGGGTTACATCGCTCAAAGTGTCCAGGATCATTGCTGAATTAAATACTCTGAATGCATCCTCACTCTGGTATATATCAGTAAGAAATTCTTCTATTGATTCCTGGGCTTCATCAACCCGTTCGCTGTCATCAACAAGCACGGTAAATGTTCTTATTGTTGCACTCTTATATACCCTTTGGGCTGTTGTAACGGGTATTATGATGATGTCATCTTCTCCGTCAGCCTGACCTCCGTCTTTTTCTTCAAGTACTCCAACAACTGTAAAAGGAGTTCCATCCATTTTTATGGTTTCACCAATGGGGTCAATGCCATCAAAGAGTTCTTCTGCAACTGCAGTTCCGATTACTGCAACCTTTTGTCTGAACTCCATATCAAGCTCAAGAATGTATCTTCCTTCCTGCACATGCATATCTTCAATATCTGCATAATCAGGACTTGTTCCGACAACAGATGTTCCGTCGGTACTGGTTGTAATATATTTGACAGTTGATGAACTGGTTACTGTAGGAGCCATCTTTGATATCAAGTCTGAATTTGCATCGGTGAATTCCTTGAAATCCTCATATTCCACATCCCTGTTGCTGTTCCTGCCTGTTATGGAAATAGTCAATTGATTGGAACCCAGTGCTTCAATTGAATCAGTTATACTGGCAGTACTCCCTTCGGCAAAACCGGTTGCTGCAATTACAGCAGCTACTCCAATAATTACACCCAGCATTGTGAGGAAAGAGCGGCCTTTATTACTGAATATACTGCTCAGAGCCATTCTCAGTGATTGGAGAAAATTCATTTCGTCACCCCCTCGTCACTTGTAATGAGACCATCCATTATTTCAATTTTACGTTTTGCCTGATGTGCTAGCATATTATCATGGGTTATTAGTATTATGGTATTGCCCTGACTGTGGATTCGATCAAGCATCTCAAGTATTTCCGAACCGGTGTGGGTATCAAGATTACCCGTGGGTTCATCAGCAAGCAAAACAGGGGGATTCCCGGCAAGGGCCCTTGCCACAGCAACCCTTTGTTGCTGACCTCCGCTCAATTCTGTCGGCTTGTGGGACAGCCGGTCTCCCAAACCCACACGATCCAGGGCTTCGAGAGCCATTTCTCTCCGTTTTTTGTGATGAAATCCTCTGTAGATAAGCGGAAGTTCAACATTTTCCAAAGCAGTGAATTTCGATAGCAGATTGAACCCCTGAAATACAAATCCAATTTTTTCACTTCGAATATCAGCAAGGTCCTTGTCTCTCAGACTTGATACATCAACTCCATCAAGGTGATATAATCCGGAATCCGGAACATCAAGGCATCCGAGCATATTCATTAATGTTGATTTACCGCTCCCGGATGGTCCGACTATTGATACAAATTCACCGCTTTTGATTTTCAGGTTAACTCCATCAAGCGCTCTGACAACATTACTGCCCATGACATAAGTTTTTACCATATCATTGATGTCTATTAGGCTGCTCATCAATTTCCTCCTCCCGCGCCGCCGGTTGGCCGTTGACCGGTTCCGGTACCGGTTCCACCGAATGAACCCATTCCGGGCATCAGGATGCCGCTTGTATTTTCTGTTGTGGTAGAAGTTGAAACAGATGAGGTGTAAAGGGGAGGAAGTACAACAACATCGCCTATTTCAAGGCCTGAAAGTATTTCTATATACATTTCATTGTAAATTCCGGTAGTAACCTCAACAAGTCTTGTGCCTGCATAATAATCGGCAATGTCTCCGATGGATTCTGATGCGCTAGCCTGACTTCCCTGGATATCATCAGCAGACAATCCTCTTTCTGCAAGTCTTTGTTCCAGCTGTGCCTTTTGTTCATCAGTCATATCATCAGTGTTTATATTTCCCCCGAATCCACCTGCCTGGCGCTGTCCGCCTACTGCGGCTGCCTGGTCACTGACAGTTTCAGATCCTGTTTCTGTAACAGTGGAAACAGGAGATTCAACAGCTGTTTCATCCTGAATATAGACATATTTTTTAGTGCCTTGAATAGATACAGCTTCAATCGGTATATAGAGGGTGTCCTCACTTTTACCTACATAAATAGTTGCAGTTGCATTCATATTTAGCATAAGGCCATCAACAGGCTCAATCAGCGTAACTGTAACATTAAATGTGGTAACACCGTTTTGATAATTTCCTTCGGGAGATATTTTGCTGACAACAGCAGAAACCGGAGAAGTCTCAGTGAATGACAGGGCATCAATTGTAACCTCAGCTTCCATTCCTATGGTTACTTCTGCAATGTCCAGCTCATCAATTGAAACAATTATGCTTGGGTTTTCCAGACTTATAAGGCTGAATAAAGTTGTATTGGCATTTACGGTATCACCTACGGATACTTTGATGGATGAAACGATACCATCGAAATCAGCAGTTATGACGGCTTTCTCATATTCTTCCTTTATTTCATCAATCTCTTGCTGCAAATCAGTTATATCTTCTTCAAGCTCAGTTATTTCTTCCCTTAAATCAGTAATATCTTCATAATACCCAAGGATACTTTCTTTTAAATCGTCAATTGAATCGTACAAACCTTCAAGCTGTTCCTGCAGGTTTTCTTTTTGGGAAGCAAGGGAATCCGAAGTATCATCGATAATTTCTCCGTCGATTACAACCAGTAATTCACCTTCGGTGACAAATTGCTTTTCAGTAATATTAAGTTCGAGTATCTCACCTGAAATCTCTGAAACTATATCTGCATTTGTATCATAATATGGTGTGGTTTTTACATTGCTGTAATAAGTAAAACCATCAGCTTCGATGACTGCTGTTACAGTTGCCTTTTCCTTTAAAGCAATTCCTGTGTCAAAGGAGATTATGATGTCCACCTTTTCATTGCTGAATTCATCTTTGTATGTATAACCGGATATTGACTCAATCGTTCCGGGGAAATCATTGCTTAGCTGACTAATGGTAACACTTTGAATATCTTTTTCCAATAAAGCTGCATTGAACGCCATCTCTACACTATAGGATGCAGTGTCGGTTATAGTAGCGATGACCTTTGTTGTGTTTACAGTATCACCTTCAGAAACCGAAAGATTGAAAATACTTCCCGAGACAGGTGCATATATTTCGAGGTTGGAACGGGAGGCCTCGTTTTCAAATATTTCTTCATCGATTGATTCAATTTCTTCAAGATACTCATCTATATCATCATACTTTGAAGAAATTTCTTCCTCTTTATCTTCAATCAATGAATATTTGCTGCTGATTGTGTCATTTTTTTCTTCTATCTGGTCTGTCTTTGAATCAATCTGATCCTGAAGGGATTCGATTGATGAATCCGTTGAGGAGGTATCAAGTGTCATAATAATGGTACCTGCATCAACTATATCGCTGTCCTCAACCATTATTTCGAGCACTTCACCCTGAATCCCTGATTTTATATTCTCTGTTATCGATGACTCAATGGGGGCGGAAGAACCTAAAGTCTGAACAACATCACCCTGTGCAACAATGGCGGTTCTTTTCTGCAGGGTGGCTCCATTGTCTTCGGCCCCGTCAATCAGCCGGGGAATAAAAACAATTGCACCTGTTGCAATTACTGCAACTGCAACAACCGAAACAATAATCCTGATAGATTTCTTTCGTTTCTTTTTGGACTTTATTTTTTCTTTTTTAGTCAAAGTCTTTTCCTCCATATATAATTGGATATATGTATTATCTTCATCCAAGCTTAAGAATTCCTTAAGAAAAATAAACGAATTTGCCAAACTTGATTAATCTGTTAATATTATTTCATGAGATTGTTACTTGTTGAAGATGAAGAGAGACTTGCTGATGCACTGGCTCATATACTTAAGAAAAATGGTTATGAAACCGATGTTTCCTATGAAGGTGAAACGGGTTTGGACAATGCCTTGTCCGGTATTTATGATGTAATAATTCTGGACCGTATGCTGCCGCTGATGAATGGAATGGATATTCTCAGGAAAATACGGGAAAGTGGTATGACAACTCCTGTTATTTTTCTGACGGCTGTTGACGGAACATCAGAAAAAGTCAGGGGTCTCGATCTTGGGGCAGATGATTATCTGGTAAAACCGTTTTCATCTGAGGAGTTAATGGCAAGGATAAGGGCTCTTTCAAGAAGAAAAGACAAGGACCTCCATGATGAAAGCTATTTATCAGCAGGTTCCCTCAGGTATGAACCCGGAACCCTGACTGCAAGTTATGGTGATAGTGAAGTGAAATTCACCTTCAAGGAAGGCCAGCTTTTTGAATATCTTCTTTCAAATAAAGGGATATCAATGTCAAAGGAAAAAATTTACGAGAAAATCTGGGGATTTGAAGGAGAATCGGACATTTCTATTATTGAAATATACATTCATCACCTTAGGAAGAAGGTCCAGACACTGAATTGTGATGTTGAGATTGAAACCATCAGGGGAATAGGCTACCGGCTGAAGGAAGGTATAAATGTTTAAGAAACTGCGCAGAAGGATGATACTTCTAAATATCGGGGTTGTTGCGTTGGTAATGATAACGGTAATATTCCTTATATCTTATTCTTCGGTTAGAATTTTAAGACGCCAGGCTGAGGGGATGAAAGCAAGGATTGAGGATTCCGGTTTATTCTTTGGGGTACGCAATGAAAATTTTGGAGACATACCGATCCTTGGAAACAAACTGATCATGGTTCCCATTGATGAAAACGGCAATCTTGCAGATATCGCGGAGTTCCAGAGAGCTCAGGATGAAGGTTTGAGGAAAACACTGTATGGGTTGATAGATGATGAATTTCCGGATATGCGATATATTAAAAGTGAGGAGCGGGTATTTTTCACATTCAATGTTGAGATTGATGATTTGAATGTCTATTTCTTCATTGATGCCACCCAGGAAAGGGAACTCAATGAACAGATGATAGAAAACACCATATTCATCGGGATTGCTGCCATGGTCTTGATAATTCTGGCCAGTATGTTTCTGACTAAAAAAGCACTTGTGCCTGTAACCCAGGCCTGGGAAAAGCAAAAGCAGTTTGTTTCAGATGCATCACATGAATTGCGTACACCGGTGGCTGTGATCCAGACAAACATGGAAGTCATTGGCAGCGATTTGGATGCTACGGTGGGAAGCCAGATAAATTGGATTGAAAACATTAATTATGAAATATCAAGGATGACCAAGCTCATTGACAATCTGCTGTTCCTTTCGAGAAAAGATAAAAGCGCAGCAATAGATGAAATGCAAGTATCAGACATAAAGGAAACCATGGATAAATTATCAATGGGCCTGGGAAGTCTTGCTGCTGAATCCGGTCTGGGGTTCAGGATTGAAACAAAAACAGCCCTTGTCCATGTTCCGGAAGTTGAATTGGAACGACTTATTGTCATATTGGCAGAAAATGCAATCAAATATACTGATAAAGGGGAAGTGGTTGTGAGGACATATACTGATTCCGGTTTTGGTGTACTCGAAGTTTCAGATACCGGTCATGGTATCGCTGCTGAAGAATGTAAAAAAATATTTGAGCGTTTTTATAGGTCTGAAGCAGACAGAAGCAGGAAGACCGGAGGTTACGGACTGGGTCTTTCAATTGCAAGAAGCATTGTGGAAAGCTATAATGGGAAAATAGGGATTGATTCACATGTTGGAGTGGGTTCTAAGTTTACAGTCAGATTACCGGGTGCGAAAACAAAGAAAAGGATTGAATATGGAGAACAATAGAATCAATATGTTTCAAGCCGGCATTATTTTCAGTGTCTCAGTGGTGCTTTTCATCGCATATTCAATAATAGGACCACTCTTTATCAAAAGCTTTTATATATCAGGTATTATTGGTGAAATATTCCCCATTCTGCTGCCGTCACTGGTTGGGATAGCAGTGTTTAAGAAGAATTTAAAGACTTCACTTAAGCTCAATGGATTCAGGGTTTCAGATGCGGTGCTGGTTGTTTTGATTACACTTGGTTATATGCCGCTTAACCTGGTGGTCAATGCATTGAACATGTGGATTGTCAAATTAATATTCGGGCAAAACATAATGGTGGAAATTCCAGTGGCACAGACAGGTTGGGAGCTTGCAGTGAGCATACTTGTAATAGGTCTGGCAGCCGCAGTTTGCGAGGAAGTCCTTTTCAGGGGAATCTTGCAGGGCAGCATGGAAAAATTGGGAAAGGCCGGTATGTTTATCATTGTATCAGTGCTTTTTGCAGCTTTTCACTTCAACATAGAACATTTTCTCGGGGTCTTTGTTTTGTCACTGCTGATCGGTTTCATAGTTTATAGAACCAATTCGTTATATATGGGGATGCTTGCGCACTTTACCAATAATACTGCTGCGGTTGTCATATCGTTCCTTGCCGGGAAAATCCCTGAAGATATGCTGGAACAGAGCCTGGTGGCAACAGACGGAATTCCGGGGATAATTGAGTATGGAATTATTGGAATCATTGTTATTTTATTTTCTGTGGTGGCAGGGATTTTATTATATGCGTTGTATAAAAATACCGAAGGCAGAAAAATAAGTCCCGGAGTATCCGGAAATCTGGAATCCGGGGATATAGTATCCTTTGTTCCAGGGCTCATCATAATGGCCGGAATGTTTATATTTACAATTGCCCTGTATTTTGTATATGAATTCCCGGTATTTTAAAATTTGGATATGTACCATTTGCATGTGGCAACTTCATACTTCATTTCATATACTGTTTCTACATTCTTTATTACACTCTGGACCGTATAGACCAGCATACGGTTGCCTGCAAATTTTTGTTCATCTCTTTTAAGAATACGGTCAATCTTTACAACCGAATGACCGCCACGATCATCGGGTAACCTGAATTTAAGGGGGGAAATCCTTCCTTCCCGTGTGCTTACGCATATCATATCTACATTTTTCATCAATAGTTTCATACAAGTCCCTCTGTAAATTCAATTATACCGAACATATGTTCGGATGTAAACCCTGTTATATCTTGAATTGGAAAGGGGCCGTGCTATAATTGCATTAATATGTAGGGGGTGAATTCCATGGAAAAAGATTTTACGCAGCTTAATAGGGATGTTTGCTTTAATCCGGATAATAAAAAAATTATATGGCAGCCGAGAATCGGTTGCTGGATAAGCGACCACATCAGCAGGGACGGTAAACTTCCCGAGCCATATTCTGGGATGTCAAAGTCCGAACTTTATCGATCCCTGGGATGTTCATCGAGGATATATGAGTACAATGATTGTTTTGTAAGGACTGAAGATTCCCGTGTAATAAAAACAATTGAAGAAATCGATGGCAACAGGGAACTGCATACAATGATCAGTCCTGTCGGGAAAATAACCTGTGTCATGAGAAGGAATTCATCCAATGTAGGTAAATATTACGAAAAATGGTGGGTCAATGATGAAGATGAGCTTAAAATACTTGAATGGATTGACAGCCGGGCTCAATGGAGTTTTGACAATGATATATACAAAGCATTGAACATTGAATGGGAAAATCTTGGAGCTCCTTGCATATTTATGCCGAGAATCGGCATTCAGCGTCTTTATATCAGACAGATGGGATTCATCAACACATCTTATGCGCTGGCCGATTACCCGGGCTCTGTTAAGAAGTACTGTGAGGCCCTGGAAGCCAATCAGGAGGGTTTAATTGAGGTAATCAATGATTCACCTGTTGACATAATAAACTACGGTGACAACCTGCATGACGGCTATCTGCCCCCGGAAATATTTGAAGAATATGTCCTGCCTGTTTATCAAAAAAGAGGAGAACTTCTTCACAAGGGTGGGAAATTTACCTACAGCCATTGGGATGGAGATGTTAAAAGAATCCTGAAATATGCACAGGAATGCGAACTTGATGGTTTGGAGGCTATAACTCCGGTTCCGCAGGGGGATGTAACCCTCCGTGAAGCAAAGGAGGCCATGGGTGATATGTATATGGTGGATGGAATAGCTGCAATTTTGTTTGATGAAAGATACTCTGAGGCGGAACTGCTGGAACAGGCCGCGGAAGTCATTGACTTGTTTGCTCCCAATCTGATATTAGGGATTTCTGATGAAATTTCTTCTACCGGAGATATTGAGAGAGTTAAATTGGTAGGGAAGCTTGTTGATGAATACAATGAAAGTGTTGGTTGATGATCAAAGGAATTCGTAAATAAAACTCTTTTTGTTATATCGGACATTTCAAATAGTATTTTTTGATATATAGGTTTTTCATGATGTGGTAAGGGTAAAATGAGTATATAAAATACGAAGGAATATAAAAAAATGAAACTATCTGATTTTGGTGGATTACTTAAGAAAACGGAACTGAAATTTATTTCTGCGGAAAATGTATCAGGGGATTACTGGGTTGTAAAGTTGGAACCTGCGAAAGGCATGACCTGGATTCCGGGTGAACATGGGATTTTTACTATACCGGGTAAAAAATTAACCGGCAAAAAATGGAGGGCTTTCAGCGTTGCATCAACTCCCCGGGAAGGGAATATATTGCTGGGAACAAGAACTGGTGCGATTACCAGCAATTTTAAAAATGCTCTATTCAGTTTAAAACCTGGTGAAAAAGTTAATGTCAGAGGACCATTTGGATGGTTTAAATTGCAAAAAGGTGAGAAACAGATAGTTATGTTTGCTACAGGGGTCGGAATAACACCAATAAGAGCGCTGGCTTTTGAATTGAAAGAGCATCCCGAAGTAAATGCAGAGCTGATTCATACAGGCAAATACCATCTTTTCAGGGAAGAGATTGAAAAGCTGACAGAGGAAGTCAAGAATCTGAAATTGCATTATACAAAAGACAGGCAGGCAACTGACATTGAGGTCAGCAGGATTGCGACAAAGTATGGTAATAACGCCATTTATTATGTCTCGGGAAACAGCGAAGCCCTCTCATCTATGAAAGGGATTCTTAAAAAGGCAGGCGTAAAAGGGAAACGGATAGTATATGACCCGTTTCTCGGTTATTAATTTACTTTTTATTAACACAATTCAAGATGCAAATTAAGGATGGTTTGCTGACCATGTATAAATTCAATGATATACTATATCAGGGGATGACATGGAAAATCGGTTTCATTCCAAAATACTTACATCTTATGAACGCAGGGAATTTCACAGGGAACTCATAGAATCCGGAAAACTTACCGGAATTTTTGTTTGTCTTGGAGAAAATCCTGTTGTTTGGTGTCAGGTAGCCCCGGTAAATCTTATGAAACAATTTGATACAGGCCGGGGTTACAGGAATACAGTACAACGGTTTAGAGAAACTTTTCGAGAGACTTGGATTCCGGGAAGTGTCAAGACTTGGAAGTAATACTGTTTTAATAAGAAGGAAGTAGAGGCAATTTATGAATAAACCTAATATCTTGTTTATATTTGCAGACCAAATGCGTGGCAGTGCCATGGGATGCGCAGGGGAAAAAGTTTATACTCCCAATCTTGATAAACTGGCATCGGAGGGAACACGCTTTACCCGGGCAGTATCCAATACTCCTGTTTGCGGACCTGTTCGGGCATCAATCATGACCGGTCTTTGCACTTTGCATCACAGGCTTGTGAACAATGACAAGAAACTTGAATCAGGGTTTACAACACTGGCGGGTTGCCTTGGCAGCAATGGTTATGACTGCGGATATATCGGAAAGTGGCATATGGGACCATCTGACAGGGGGGCATTCATACCGCCTGGGCCTGACAGCCTGGGATTTGATGATTTCTGGGCTTCATACAACTGCAACCACCAATACTTTGACGGGTATTATTATCTTGATGGTAACCCGGAACCTAAATGGATTGATGGATATGAACCCTTTGGACAGACAAAACTTGCATCTGACTATATAAGTAGAAAAAGTCGTGAAGATAAACCTTATTGCTTGTTTCTTTCCTTCGGACCACCTCACTGCCCATATAAAATGGTTCCTCAAAAATATTTGGATATGTACCCGGTGGAAAAGATTGAACTAAAACCGAATACTCCGGAAACTGCAGACAAATCTATAATAGCCGGATATTATGCACATATAACTGCATTGGATGAATGCCTGGGAGAAATAATCAAAACACTTGAGGACACCGGAACTGCAGAAAATACATTGGTTGTTTTTACCAGTGACCATGGGGATATGCTTTTCAGTCAAGACAGGGGATGGAAGGGGAAACCATGGTCTGAATCTATAATTGTTCCTTTCATTGTACGGTGGCCCGGACATGTTCCGGCAGGCAGGAAAACAAGTTTATTAATAAGTCATGTTGATATAATGCCCACATTGCTTGGTATAAGCAAGATGGATATTCCCGGTGGAATTGATGGAGTTGATTTGTCAACAGTTGTTCTTGGAAGTGATAAAAGTATACAGAACTCTGTTTTCATCAATTACCCGGTGTGTCCTGATAAATTTTCATATTCTGAATGGCGTGGCATTGTTACTGAAAGGTATACCTATGCCAGATTCAGGGAAAAACCCTGGGTACTGTATGATGACGATGCAGATCCTTTTCAAATGAATAATCTGATTGAACGATCAAACAATGACAGGTTGATATCTGAAATGAATTCCTTGCTTGAAATATGGATGAAAAAAATGGATGATCCATTTGAAACTTCTGATGAGGTCAGTAATAAATACTACAAAGGTTCTGAAAAAGGGGTTATGCCATATTATCAAAATAAAAGAATAACATCCGTCATGGATAAACGTAAACGGGAACGGGAAACAAATAGTTAAGGGTAATCCGGACATTCATAAAGAATGCCCGGATTTTTTATT
>CAYYXJ010000068.1:0-13632 GCA_964475455.1 uncultured Clostridiaceae bacterium
ATCCGAATCCCTTATGACGCACCCTGAAACCACACCATCTCTCATCATCTGAGTACATGATGAACAGGTAATGCAAACTTTCCCTGCACTTAGCTTTCCGTTTGTGAAGAAATCATTTGGGAAATCAGGATAAGCAAGTCCCATTCTGCCCAACCCAATTATTGAGCCTTTGCCTTTTGAAATTACATAGTCTCCAAGGTTCATTGTCACCTGTCGCAACCAACTGGTTCCGGAAGTTACGAATGTCATCTCAGGAAATTCCCCGGCAATTTCAGATGTAAGTTTTATGTTTCTTTCTAGTGTCTTGAGCGGGTGTTCCTCGGGAAGATCAAAACCCTGTATGGGGAAATCGTAGGGGCGTTCATAGTTTGGGTTGAAATAAGGGTTTCCAATTGCTATATTCAGCATTTTAACACCCATGTCCTGCAATTCCCTTATCAGTCTCTTTGGTTCTGTTAGATCCGGCGTAAGGCTTCCGTCCTTGCTCATTCCAAAGCCATATGGATATTGGTATCCATCAGCAACACTGAGCCTTGATGATACCGATATACCCGGCACCTCGTCCATAATACGCTTGATTGTGGTTCTGAGAAATCTGGTTCTGTTTTCAAAGCTTCCTCCGTATCTGCTGTTTTCCCTTGTAAAAGCAGACAGATTTTCATGAATAAGATATCCATGGCATGCTTTTACATCAACAGCATCAAACCCGCATTCCTTCGCAAGTTTTGCTGCCTCTACATATTTATCCTGTAGATTATCCATATATTCATCGGATACCAATGGATACTCTTCAGTAAGATTGTGTTTATATGCAAGAACCTTGGAATGGTGCATGATCATAGGTTCGGCCTTGCCTGTCGGTTTGCTTTCACGACCTGAATGTGTCAATTGGAGAACAAGGAATGGATTTTGCTTTTCTCCTTTTTCATTGAATGCATTGTCGCGTATGTCCTTGACGAATTTCTTGAATTTATCTATATTTTCCCTATGAATCCAAAGCTGACCGGGATTAGCCCTTCCCTCGGGGACAACAGCTGTCGCTTCCAGCCAGATTATTCCTGCTCCACCTGCGGCAAACCTCTTGTATTTTCTATAAGTTAATTCCGAAGGATTTCCCTGATTATCACAATCACATCCTTCCATCGGTTGTATACAGAAACGGTTAGGGATTTTCCTGCCGTCAATTTCAAGTGGCTTTTTGAAATTTTCAATATTTATTTCTTCATTGAATGGTATATAAACTCCCTCTTTTTCAATGGCTTCCCTGAACTCCCTTGTATTCCTGATAACAATTCTTGATTTATACTTTTTAATCATGCCGGCTCTCCTGTCCTCTTGCTTTCTTTGCTTTGTGTTTCAACTATATATACTAAAATATCACACTGTTTATATCAACCCTAAATTACACTATAACTCCACTTATTTTACCATTTAATACAGTAAGTAACATCCCAATTGCTAATATTTATTCCCGACCTAAATATTTAGGTCGGGAATAAATATTAGTTTCTGACAGGGTTATAAAAAAGACATCGGGTAACCCGGTGTCTTTTTATGATTTATATGATTTTAATTCTAGTTTATTCTGATACCGAAGATTTTTTTAGCATAGGAACCGACTACAGCAATATTGTTATATACAGCAGGAGTTGACTCAATATTGGCTCCCAGGCTGACTTCATCAACAATGGTTCCATTGGCCGGATCAATTAATCTCATGGTGCCGCTGAAATTACAATGTAGTATATATGTTTTTCCGGAGTTGGTATCCCGGATTGCAGTGGGGCTTGACCAACTGTAGTTCGGGAGATCGAATGCCCATATTTCCAGACCACTCTTTTTATCAAGAGCTGCTATCCTGCCACCCATCTCTGTACCGGTTTTTGCAACATTTATAATTATCCTATCTTCTATATCACCGGTTCCGACCACCGGTGTTGCAAGGAATCCACCGTTTATATATGAATCGTACCAACAGTCATATGATGTTTCCCAGATCAATTCTCCGGTCATTGCATTGAACTTTCTTACATAACTTTCCATCACAATCGCCTGTGAAGTTTTGTCATCATTGGCTTGTTCCAGTTCAAGCTGCCTCGCCTTGCCCCTGAGATCAAGTTCGCTTGATACATATATGTATATATTGTTTCCATCCTCTTCCAGCACAATTGAAGCATCGGTATCATCACCAAGGTCTGCAAGCCAGGCCGGTTCCAGAGTATTCAGGTCAAGGCATTGAAGCAATCCTCCATTGTCAGCAAAGAAAATGTAGTTTTTATAAATTGCCGGTGAATTTTCAATTCCAAGTCTTCCTGTAATGGGATTACGATATCTGTACTTGATTGTTTCGGGATTAACCGAAACCGTACCATTGATTGAATCATATTCTGTATTCAACTTCATTATATAAATGAGGCCGTTTTCGGCACATTCTATATAGATATCCTCTTCAATATACAGCAGACCTGATGAATCAAAGGCATACCATCCCCTGTATGCAGCAGTGTCATATCCTGGAATTTCATAGATAAGGCTCTGGTCAATGAGGCTGAACATACGATATTTGGGCATACCATAAACATCACCATTATAATCCACGCCCTGACCGGTATAGAAAATCGGATATCCCCTTGGATCGACGGTTACACTCCCCTTGGTGGGAAAACCTATTTCTATGGGGGGCCTTGTCCATATTCCGGTTTCAAGCTCACAGAAATATATAAAGCCATCCATGGCAGCATAAATCACTTCCCTGAGTGTTTTTCCCTTGAACTGGGGATAAACATTCATAAGTTCAACTGTTTTTACAGGCCATTCAATTATCGAAGGTTGTCCTGTCCATCCTGTTCCAGGCCAATTGTCAATGACACCGACATCGAAGGACCAGATAATGCCAAGTTCCCCCTGGTTTATATCTGCTGAACCATAAGCCCCGCCGTTCCTGTAATTATTGCCTCTGAAAGTCAGAACTCCCTTTGCCTGCTGATATTCATCGGAATCTCCGAATGAAATCAATTCATTGAATTTATAATTGTTCGGATTAACCACATCATATACAAATGAAAATGCTTCCGGTTCTGCCTTTGCAACCGGATTCATCAAAGACATATAGTTTTCTCCCTCCATGAACCTGTATATCATAAGGGATGTCTGAGCCAGTACTTCAAATGCCTCCAGATTTGCATTGGTTTGTTCAGACATCAAAGAAATTATATAGGGATTGTCAGCAAAAACGATTCCAATATCATTATATGCATTTTCCTTGACATAATTACCGATTTTATGGGCAACAGGAACATCTGACGGCAGATATAGGTTTATCCTGTCATTGAATACTGTATTTTCAAGATGATTTATCATAATCCCATAAAGCTCCGGGTCTTCGGTATACCGGTCATAAAGTTCACGTGTAAAGACAGCCATATCAGCAGGGCATGAACGATGTCGCAATCCATAATTTATGGTAGCCCCCAGATCCAGCATGTAGTCCAGTATATTATCCCTTCCGCAAAGTCTGATAATCATATTGATTGCACAATTGTCGCTCAGGACAAGTGAGTATTCAACCAGTTGGGCCACTGTATATGTATCCCCGTATTCACCCTTTATGATTCTCCCGGTTCCATATTCGAGATCCTCTTCCAGATATTCCATTTCTATATCAAAGTCCAGTTTACCCTCTGATATCAGCTTGAAAAGATAAAGGTTTATAGGAAGCTTGGATGTACTTGCTGCAATATACTGGTCATAAGCATCGATATCAAAGGAATTTCCTGAGTTTATATCACTGAATGTCAGACCGTATCTCCCGTCAAACTGTGCAAAATACCTTTCGATGTATTCCTTGAGAACCTTCAGCTCATCCAGATCCTCTGCAGGATTGCCGACAGGCAATGGAGTTGGAGTTGGAGTTGGTGTTTGTGTTGGTGTTGGTGTGGGTGTGGGTACCGGTGATGAACTTGGTTTGATTGTCGGCACGGGTGTTTCGCTTGTAATAACTGAAGGAGCAGGAGTGTTGCTTGCTTGTTCAATAATCTCATCCAGACCTGCAAACAAAGAACATCCGGTTACCAATACAACAGATGAAACTGCAACAGCCAGCATTGATTTAATAATTTTTCTTTTGTGTCTCATTTTACAACCACCATTAATAGTACTGAAATTGCAAGACCCAGCAAGGCTCCTGCTATAACTTCGACGGGAGTATGCCCGATAAGTTCCTTTAAATCTTCTTCCAGGTGAAAATCCCCTGTTTCCCTGTTGTGATGGAACATTCTGTTCAGGACCCTGGCCTGTTTTCCCGCAGCCCTTCTTACTCCTGCCGCATCATACATAACAACCAGTGAAAACGCCAGTGTTACTCCGAATAAGGCAGAGTCAAATCCTGTTCCTATACCTATTACAGTTGAAAGGCTTACTACAAAAGCTGAATGTGAACTTGGCATGCCACCAGAACCCAACAAGCGTGTGTAATCCACTCTTCCCCTTAGAATCAAATCAATGAAGAATTTCAGAGCCTGGGCTGCTACCCACGACACAAAAGGAATTGTCAGGTATTTATATTCAAAAAAAACTTCCCTGAAGCCCATATCAACCCTTTCTTTCTACTATGAAAGCCATTAATTCCCTTAAGAACCATGTATCCGCATCTATTCTGTCCAATTCTTTAAGAGCGCCGGTTGCTGTTTCTTCCAATAGTTTTACTGATTTTTCCTCACCGAACAGGGAGACTATTGTTATTTTACTATTCTTCGAATCACTCCCTGTTGGTTTTCCTATTATATCTGTATTCCCGTAAACATCAAGTAAATCATCCTTTACCTGGAATGCATACCCGGCTTTTTCCGCAAAAGCAGTAATGTGTCTTTCTTCAGCCTTGCCACAACCGGCCAAAACTGCACCTGCCACTGTTGCCGCCGAAATTAATGCACCTGTCTTCATTGAATACATTCTCCTGAGGTCACTTTCATTAGTGACTCCCGCAAGGTCAAGGCTTTGTCCGCCAATCATCCCCTCTGCACCTGATGCCTTCATTATAATCAAAGCAGCTTTGAGACCCCGTGCATCTCCGGCGCTTATACTTTCAAGCATGCACTCTGCCGCAGTATTCAGTAATGCATCACCGGCAAGAATGGCAGTGGCTTCCCCGAATTTTTTATGGTTTGATGGTCTGCCTCTGCGCAGGTCATCATCATCCATTGCAGGCAGGTCATCATGTATCAGGGAATATGTATGTATCATTTCAATTGCTGCAGCAAAAGGAATTACCCTTTCAAATGTTTCATCAGAGAAAACAGAAAAAGCGCCCATCATAAGTGCTGTTCTAAGGTGCTTGCCACCGAATAAACTGTAAAGCATAGCTTCCTTGATTTTATCTTCATAATTTCGACTGTCGAGATAATCAACAATAAAACCGGTGGAAAGCCTGGAATAAATATCAAATTTTTCTCTGAAATTATCTCTATTCACTTTGTTTTATATCCTCATTTGCTATTTCAATCTGTTTACGGGCATTGGTAAGTCTGTCATTGAGCTCCTTTATAACCGAAATTCCGTTTTTATAAAGCTCCAGTGCTTTATCAAGCTCCGTCTCTCCGCTTTCAAGTTTATTCACCAAGCCCTCAAGCTCTTTCATCAATGCTTCAAAAGATTTCTCTTGCATCCTTAATCTCCTTATCCATAACTTCACATTCAATCATGCCGTCTGCAAGAATTGCAGATACGACATCCCCATTATTGACCGCTCCGACACTTGTAATTACATGCCCTGTTTTATCCCGAACAACAGAATATCCCCTTACCAATGTTGCAATCGGGCTCAGCAGCTCAATCTTGGAAGCAACTGACTTCAGTTGCTGCTCTTTTTTCTCCATTAATCTATCTGAAGCCGCCATCAGTCTTTCTGATAGTCTGTCTACTGACATTTCAGTTAAATTAAATATCTCACCCGGTCTTTTCATGACGGGCCTGTCTGCCAAAGACCTGACCCTTGCAGTACCGGTTTCAATTATCCCGCTGATTGCATTATTCAACCTTGAACGGGATTCATTTATGAAAGAAACCAATTGTACCAGTTCAGGAACAACAAGTTCCGCTGCTGCAGACGGTGTGGGAGCTCTCTTGTCAGAAACAAAATCTGCAATTGTAAAATCAGTTTCATGACCTACGGCTGAAACAATGGGCACCCTGGATTTATATATGGCCCGGGCAAGGACCTCCTCATTGAATGGCCACAGATCCTCAATGGAACCTCCGCCTCTTGCAATGATAATTACATCAGTATCTCCCAGTTCATTGAAATATCTTATTCCTGCAGCTATTTCGTTTTCTGCGCCTGCCCCCTGGACATGTGCCGGATACAGTTCAAGGTTATATATGGGAAACCTACGGTGCAGAACATTTAAAATGTCCTTTATAACTGATCCGGTCTGGGATGTAACCACACCAATCTTTCCCGGAATCAATGGCAGTGGTTTTTTTATGGATTCATCAAACAAACCCTCTTCAGAGAGCTTTTTCTTAAGTTCTTCAAATTGTTTGAAAAGTTCACCTTCTCCACCGGGTATCATAGCCAGGGCGTAGAGCTGATACCTGCCTGTTCTTTCAAACACCGAAACATAACCTGAAACAATAACTTCCATACCGTCTTCAGGTCTGAAATCAAGTAAAGATGCCTTACCCTGAAACATTACACATGAAAGTGAAGAATTAGAATCTTTTAGAGTAAAATACAGGTGTCCTGATTGATGGTGCTTGAAATTGGATATTTCGCCCTTTACAAGAATATTGGAAAGATATTCATCATTTCCAAGTAGCATCTTGATATATGAGTTAAGCCTGGATACGGTTACAGCTTTGTTCATCTTCCACCAGTCAGTCTATATTGGCCAGAATACCATTGATAAACTTCCCTGAAGAATCGCTTCCGTATGTCTTGGCCAATTCAACCGCCTCATTTATGGCAGCACTTTTGGGTACATCATCCCTATACTTTATTTCAAAATAACCCAATCGAAGTATCGCAAGGTCAACCTTGGATATTCTGTTAAGTTTCCACGAGGAAGTCAGATATTTTTCCAATGTCCCGTCTATTTCAGAAACCATAATATTGACACCTGAAACTACATCGGTAATATAGTCTGCAGAGTCCTGATTCATCTGGTTTTCCTTGAAAAAGAAATCAAGTTGCTCACGGAAGTCATCCTTGTTGATCTCAGTTTGATAAATCAACTGGAATGCCTTTTCCCTGTCTTTTTTCCTACCCATTATTCCTCACTGTTTCTTGTCGCTTTCAATTATTCCGTCTACAACAATACGGATATTTTCAATGTCTGTTCCAGTAGTCTCCATGATTTTGCTTCGGATGCTTTCCTGCAGACTGGCGGATATTGCCGGTATTGATACAACAGGAGGAACTTTAACCCTGACTTCAATTGACGGTTTGCTGTCAGTATCCAAGACATTGGTTCTGATATCATAAACATTTTCAGCAGTCTTTGCCACCAGCCTTGCAAGGCTTTCCAATGTCTGTGATGAAATACTTACTGTACCTCCGGCATTTGAAATCCTGATTGCAGGTTTTGAGTTGTCCTTCTTTGAAAATGTAAATAATATGGAAATTACAATTCCCAGAAAAACAAGTGAAACCAGCAGCAACGCAAGCCGTATTCCTGAAAAGAAACCGGCATTTCTAATTGAATTACCAATATTATAGAGGAAATCACTGTCCATTGCACTGTATGCGCCTGCTGCGGATATAAGCCCCGCCAAAAGGACGCTTATAAAGATCAAAACTTTTCTTAATTTTACCATTTTGCACCACCTATCAAATTATTCCCTGGGAATATTTACGCTTTGAACATGAATATTCGCTTCAGCAACTTTCATCCCGGTCATTCTTTCCACGGCTTTTTTTACGGTTTCTTGTATATTCCATGCAACTTCAGGGATCCTGGCTCCGAATTCAGCTATTATATATATGTTTATATAAACTTTGTCATCCCTTGTCTCAACACGAATACCTTTAGACAAATTCTTTATACCAAGAACTTCGGCTATTCCCCCTGTAATACCACCGCTCATGGAATAAACACCATTGACCTCAACGGCAGCAAGTCCGGCAATTATTGCAATAACATCCTCACTGATCTTCAATTGCCCGTAATATTCATCGTTTGTAATTAAATCACTTCCTGACATCTGTCCTCCAGTCACACCATGATTATATCATTGCAACAGCCGTCTGTTCAATCAGCCAATGATATGTATGTTTTTATTATTTACTGTCTTTTTTTCATTACAACATAATTGTTGACCATAAATTCAGGATAATATGATTTCTTTGATTTTCTGAGTCCGGGTTTATCCATATCCTCCTGCCTGTTGATATACTTTACATCTCCCCATTCATTGGAAGAATACAGCTGATTGAGTTTAGCATAGATTCCCTCGAATTCAGTGTCAGCTTTTTCAAATATTACAACAGCCATATCTTCAGCTATTTTACTTCCGATAGCAAAAGCTTCGATTCTATCATTGATTCTAATAGCTCCTCCCCTGTAGTCAATCCCTCCTGTTCCCGACAACAATTCCAGGACAGCTTTCTTTTCATGAGAAGATGGTTTCTCTGGACCGCAGTCCTGTTTTTCACACCATATTTCCATTACTCTTTCTATTTCATCCATATCCCGTGCATCTATTTTCACATATTCATAGCTGCCTTCATAGTGTCTGTCAAACCGGCTTATATGATTTCTCTTCTTGGAGTACTTCTTGCCGGTTAAATTGGCCAGATTTTCCTGAAGATATACATATTCTGCAAATCCATGCATATTTGTGTACTCGTATTTTCCCGGGAAAATCTCCTTGAGTCTCCTGGTATCTTCTTCGCTTGCACAATAAATACGGGGAGTTTTTGCAACCCTTGTACAGTATTCCTCCAAATGTCCCATTGCCTTTTCAAGGTCTCCTGTACCATATGGCATAAATGCCGTATTTTCAAAATTACACTCAAACATAAAAAGGAAATCATCCTTTATGTCATAGGTCAAACCTGAAAAATCCCTCCAAAGGTAAAGTGTTTGAAATTTGGCAAGGGACATATATTTATGAGTATATTTCAAATACTCCTTTATTTCTCCTGCGTTGTCTGCCGTCAATATTCTTGGGTTAAGTGTCAAAATGAAATTTCCCTTCCTTCTTCTGCTGATTTGTATGCTGCACCGATCAGCTTCATCATCTTTCTTGCATCCTCAGCCGGAGAAATGTTTTCCTCACTGCCCTCAATAACATTGATAAAATGTTCAAACTCATTCAGTGCCTTCTTTTTATATTCAGTATCCGGATAAATATTTACCAGTGTGTCATTGATTTCAGTAAATATTTCCAGCTTACCATTCCTGTATCTGACCCCGCCTTTTGTTCCGAACAATTCATAGAACCATTCTTCTTTTTCAGTATTCATTGCAAATGAAATCTCAAATCCAAGGGATGCTCCGGAATTAAGCCTGACAAAACCAACTGCAAGGTCCTCAACATCAAATATACCCTTTGTCGGGTTGATTGAAATCGACATATTTCTGGTTTTACAATTTTCAAACTTTCTATAAGTGGAAGCTGATACTGTTGAAGGCTCCGGGCTGTCCATCATATAGAGTGCCAGGTCAATCATATGAACGCCAAGATCTATAAGAGGTCCGCCACCCGAAAGCTCCTTTTGTGTAAACCATCCGCCCATGCCGGGAATTCCCCTGCGCCTTCTCCAACCGCATCGTGAATAATAAATTTCACCCAGATTCCCCTTGTTGATATAATCCCTCACAAAAAATGCTTCATTGGTAAATCTGTTATTCAACCCAACCATTAGTTTTCTATCATATAATTTAGAAGCAGCTATCATCTCAACAGCTTCCTCTTCATTCATTGCTATTGGTTTTTCACAGTGTACATGGGCACCTGCTGCCATGGCATCAATTGTAATCTGACGATGGAATTTATTCGGGGTACAAACACTTACAATATCAGGTTTTTCAATTGCAAGCATTTTCCTGTAATCTGAATAAACATTTATATCCGGATATTTTTCCTTCATGAACTCCAATGCTTTTTCGCTCACATCACTTACCGCTGCAATTTCCACATTATCCAGTTCACTGTATCCCGGCATATGCTTGTATCGTGCTATGCCACCTGCACCTATGCATGCATACCTGTATCTATCCATTATTTCACCTCACCGGTTGGAACCTTCCTCCACTCACATCCGCTCGAATCAATTATTTCACCGGCGGGAGCAGCCCATTTACAAGCATTCCTGAGAACTCTTTTAACTTTTTCATTGTGAAAGGCTGAATTGGTTTCATGACCGGGCTGGAAATAGAACATACGGCCTCTTTCCACCTTGAAACAACAGCCTGATCTGAAAACTTCTCCTCCGCCGAACCAAGAAATAAATACCAGTTCATCAGGTTCAGGTATACCGAAAGGTTCCCCGTACATTTCCTCCTCAGGAAGTTCAATGCTTTCACCAATCCCCTGTGCTATGGGATGGGATGGATTGACAACCCAGACCCTGCAACTGTCCCCGTCACGCCATTTCAGGGAACCGCTGGTTCCTGTAAGCTTCTTGAAAATCTTTGAGAAATGTCCGGAATGAAGTACAATTATGCCCATGCCGCCTCTTACGCGAACTGCAATTCTTTCAACCAATGCATCATCGACATCTCCATGTGCCATATGTCCCCACCACACAAGAACATCAGTATCGTTGAGAACTTCATCAGGCAATCCCTGTTCCGGTTCATCCAGTGTTGCAGTTCTTATCTGGAATTCATCATCCACTTTCAGGGCATTTGCAATGGCTCCGTGCAGCCCCTCCGGATAAAGGTCACTGACCACCTTGTTTTTCTTTTCATGTCTGTTTTCATTCCAAACTGTTACTTTAATCATACTCTTCCTCCATATTATGAATATTTTCCAACTATCTGCAGTTGTTCATCTTCATTCGCGGCACAGGTCCTTATCAAAAGCCTGCTTCCGGAATAACGTTTTAAAAAGTCTTTTATTTCATAAGGATTCAACCAAACATACAATCCCTTGCCACTGTCTATAATTTTATCATACATATCAAAATATGATTCATCTGCATTACCCGGGCACCCAGCTCCGGGAACCCATTGAATTGCATTGATATTCTCAATTTCAAGCAAGGCATCAAGATGTCTTGTAGAGCCCGGGCCATCCAGATGATATACTACATTATCTATCTTTTCAGCTTGCTTTCTCAGATAAGGATATTCGAACTCCATGAACATATCCTTTGACAGCATACAAGATATATCACTCTGCAGGACGCTTGTACTTCCCTTACCAAGTAAATTGTAGTGTGTATAAGCCGTGTAACCTTCCTCATCCCTGATTATTCCTGTAATTTCGTCAAATGTCATTTCCCATAAATCATAAAGCTTTTCAAGGGTATTTTTTATTCCGATAGGATTATCCAAAAGTTCCGTCAATAGTCTCTGAGGGCCCATGACAGCCGACAAAATATCCAGATTCTGCTGAAGGTCCGGCATTGATGGTCTGAATATCTCACCTGACATCTTTTTGTAATATTTAGCAGAGTCAACAGTCCAGGTGTACCAGTCGAAAGCATTTTCATCATGGTTTGCCCTATTCTCAAGTAATATCTCACAGCTTTGTGTTATTTCTTCCGGAGATTTACCTGATTCACTGAACCATATGGTATTACTGCTGTAAACAGGTTCAGACCCAATGAATGTCGCCAGGCTTCCGGGACCCAGATACGGTGCCAGATCAGGGAATACTTCCCCATGAAAACTTTTAGGTTCAAAGAAATCCAAATGTTTTCGCAAATTCAACTTGTAATCAGAATATTCTACAATGTCTTTATATACCGGCGCTTTTACAGATATGTCTACCACTATGAGCCTTTGCCCATCCGCGCGATTCCACCATTTGTCAAATGCAGCTTTTGTCTCAGCCTGGTTTTTCTTCAACATATCAAATAAAGTCCGGAAATTATTCCGGACCATCTCCATTGCTTATTCTTTCTTCAAGCTCCGATAGTCTCATATCAAATTCATCCAGGGCATCAACAATATCATCAGTTATAACCGCACAATCCTCAAGGACTTCAATCATTCCATTGATAAAAAGCCTGTGTTTATCATCCCAGTCGATAACCGCTGCCGCTTCAATGAGTTTTTTAACCCGGTCTGCCAGATATTCCATTTCAGGCTCTTTCCATGTATTCGCCGGTTCTTGTATCAATTCTTATTTTGTCACCAATATTGACAAACAGCGGAACCTTGACCATTGCTCCGGTTTCAACCTTGGCAGGTTTGTTCGCACCCTGTGTTGTATCTCCCTTGAATCCGGGTTCTGTTTCAATAATTTCAAGGACCACAAAATACGGAGGTTCAATACCGAAAACCTTACCTTTGTATGATAATACTTCTACAATTTCGTTTTCCTTTACATATTTCAATGCATCACCAAGCTGGCTTTCATTGATGGGCTCCTGCTCATAGGTCTCGACATCCATGAAATAATACAATTGTCCATCACTGTAAAGGTATTGCATATTCCTTTTGTCCACCCTGGCTTTTTCATATTTATCGTTTGGATTGAATGTTCTTTCAACAGTCGACCCGGAAATAATATTCTTGATCTTAGCCCTTACAAAAGCCGCACCTTTTCCCGGCTTGACATGCTGGAACTCAACGACCTGGCAAAGCTGACCGTCCATTTCAAATGTGAGTCCATTCCTAAAATCTCCTGCACTTATCATCAGTGATACCTCCATAACATATATCGTTTTGATTTTACCTTATAAAGTTAACCTTTGCAATCAGGGTATGATACTATTAACAAGGAAAATTTCTTCCATAGAGGTGTATATGAATAACGAACTAAAAAAACAGAAAACCCGGAAAAAAGTCTATATGGGCCTTTTCATATTCTTTTTTATACTGACACTGGTTTTGGGAACGGTTGTATTATTGAACTGGGATTACATTCTTTTCAAGGCATTCATAACAAACAGATATCTCAAAACGGAAATCCTTGATGAAATATATCCGGAATATATAGGACAGGAAGTTGATGGAAATTATTTTAAGTATTTTGATAATCTCAGCATTGCAGCTGTCACCAAACTTATCAGGGATACCGGTGACGACAACTATACCTATCAATATAACCCTGATCAATTTGAAAGCTACACTGCTTCCCGTGAGGAAAAAGCTGCCCAGTCCCATACGAAGGAAATAACCCCGGACACGGTTTATATGCTGCTTACCAACTTCACTCCTGATTCCCTGGAATTCTTTGAAAATTCTGTAAATGAAATATCAGGTTACAGAAATCTGATCCTTGACCTCAGGAATAACGGTGGTGGAGACATAAGTGTAATCTTTGATATTGCAGACTATTTCCTTCCGAAAGATGCAGGAATAGTAACAGAATACAGAAGACATCGCACCACTGAGATTCTTGCAAGGGACACCCAGATACTTAATTTTGAAAATATCATCATTCTTCAGAACAATTATACTGCATCCGCTGCCGAACAACTGATTGCATCACTTGGTTATAATCTTGAAGAAGTTA